>JAFLCQ010000199.1 GCA_017302815.1 Planctomycetota bacterium | reverse complement strand
ACGGACGCATCGTCCGCGCCGACGTCGAGCGCGCGATCAAGGACGGCAGCGCCAAGCCGCTCGCCGCCGGGGCCGCCGCGCCGGCCAAGCCGAAGCTGAAGGTGCTGCGCGCCGACGGCGCCGACAAGGCCGTGGCGATGACCCCGATGCGCAACGTCATCGCGAGCCGCCTGCAGGCCTCGAAGCAGCAGATCCCGCATTTCTACGTCGAGGACACCGTCGACGCCGGCGCGCTCTCCGCCCTGCGCGAGCAGCTGAACCTGCTCGACGGCGTGCGCGTGACGGTCAACGACCTGATCACCCGCGCCTGCGCCCTGGCCCTGCGCGCCCACCCGCGCGTCAACGCCACCTTCGACGGCCAGGCGGTGAAGCAGCTCGACAGCGCCGACATCGCGATCGCGGTCGCCCTGCCCGACGGCCTCATCACCCCGATCGTCGCCAAGGCCCACAGCAAGGGTGTGCGCCAGATCGGCGAGGAGATCCGCGTCCTCGCCAAGAAGGCGCAGGAGGGCAAGCTGCAGCCGGCCGAGTTCCAGGGCGGCAGCTTCACCATCAGCAACCTCGGCGCGACCGGCATCGCCGCCTTCAGCGCCATCATCAACCCGCCGCAGGTCGCCATCCTGGCGGTGGCCGCGATCAAGGATGAGCCGGTGGTGCGCGACGGCGCGGTGGTGCCGGGCAAGACCCTGCGCCTGACCCTGTCGGCCGACCACCGCGCGGTGGACGGCGCCGACGCCGCCGCTTTCATGAAGACCCTGCGCGAGCTGCTGGAGAACCCGGCGACGCTGCTGGTCTGATCCCTCTCCGCGCTTCGAAAGGCTTGAATCATGGCTGACTACGACGTCATCGTCATCGGCGCCGGTCCCGGCGGCTACGTCGCTGCGATCAAGGCCGCGCAGCACGGCAAGAAGACCGCGGTGGTCGAACGCGAGCACCTCGGCGGCATCTGCCTCAACTGGGGCTGCATCCCGACCAAGGCGCTGCTCAAGAGCGCCGAGATGCTGGAGAGCATGCGCCACGCCAAGGATTTCGGCCTGGTCGCCTCCGAGGTGAAGGCTGACTTCCCTGCGGTGATGAAGCGCAGCCGCGACGTCGCCAACGGCATGTCGAAGGGCATCGACTTCCTGATGAAGAAGAACAAGGTCACGGTGCTCACCGGCACCGCCTCGTTCGCCGGCCCCAAGACCCTGACCCTGACCAAGGCCGACGGCAGCACCCAGACCGTCACCGGCGAGAACATCATCATCGCCACCGGCCACAAGCCGCGCACCTTCCCCCACCTGCCGGTGGACGGGAAGAAGGTCATCAACTACCGCCACGCCCTGGCCATGGAGTCGCTGCCGAAGTCGGTGCTGGCGATCGGCGCCGGCGCGATCGGCATGGAGTTCGGCTTCTTCCTGCGCAGCATGGGCGCCGCCGTCACCATCGTTGAGGTGATGGACCAGGTCCTGCCGGTCGAGGACGCCGAGATCGCCAAGTTCGTCGAGCGCCAGTTCGCCAAGAACGGCGTCACGGTGAAGACCCAGACCAAGGTCACCAAGCTGGAGGACAGCGCCACCGGCGTGAAGGTCCATCTCGAGAAGGACGGCAAGGCCGAGATCGTCGAGGTCGAGAAGGTGCTGGTCGCGGTCGGCTTCCTCGCCAACACCGAGGGGCTGAACCTCGACGTCGCCGGGGTGAAGCTCGACGAGCGCGGCTTCATCGCCGTCGACGCCGACCAGCGCACCAGCGCCGCCGGCGTCTACGCCATCGGCGACGTCGCCGGCAAGCAGCTGCTGGCGCACAAGGCCAGCTTCGAGGGCGAGGCCGCGGTCGGCCACATCTGCGGCAAGCCCGCCCCGGTCGACTACCGCCAGATCCCCGGTTGCACCTACTGCCAGCCGCAGGTCGCCTCGATCGGCCTGACCGAGAAGAAGGCCAGCGAAGGCGGCCGGAAGCTCAAGATCGGCCGCTTCCAGTTCGTCGCCTCGGGCAAGGCCAAGGCCATCGGCCACCCCGAGGGCATGGTGAAGCTGATCTTCGACGCCGAGTACGAGCAGCTGATCGGCGCCCACATCGTCGGCGTCGACGCCACCGAGATGCTCGGCGAGCTGTGCCTCGCCCTGCGCCTCGAGTGCACCGCGCGCGAGATCGCCGAGACGGTGCACGCGCACCCGACGCTCGCGGAAGCGGTGATGGAAGCCGCCGCCGACGCATTGGGCCATTGCGTGCATCAGTAGCTTCGAGGGGGCGTAGCCCCCTCGGGCTCCCCCGACGGCCATTGTCGGGGTTCGTTTTCGCCTGCGGCGAAAACGTGGGCGGATGGCCTGCGGCCATTGTATCCGCCCAACACCCCTCGGCGGCCGGTCGCGCGCAAGCGCGCTCCGATAGGACGCGGGGGATGCCCCCGCACCCCCGGCGATTCCGGACTACGCACGTAGCGCCGGCTTTAGCCGGCCGGCCGGCGGACTTCAGTCCGCCGCGGGGCAATGCGCTTCTGTCACGATGGACGGACGATAGCGTTCCCGCGCGATGACAGCCCGCCTCGGCATCCTGCTCTCCGGCTCCGGAACGACGTACCAGAACCTCGCCGACCGCATCGCCGACGGGTCGTTGGACGCCACGATCGTGGTGGTGGTGGCCAGCCGCGCCGATGCCTACGGCATCGAGCGCGCGAAGCAGCTCGGCCATCCCTGCGTGGTCGCCAAGGATCCCGTCGAGGCGCTGCGCGCGCATGGCGCCGAGTGGGTGGCGATGTGCGGCTGGATGCGCTACTGGGATCCGCCCGAGCCATGGGCCGGACGCACCCTCAACGTCCATCCCAGCCTGCTGCCGGCCTTCGGCGGCAAGGGCATGTACGGCCACCATGTCCACGAGGCGGTCATCGCCCACGGCTGCAAGGTCAGCGGCTGCACCGTCCACCTCGTGCAGGGCGGCTACGACACCGGGCCGATCGTCGACCAGCTGGCGGTGCGGGTCGAGGATGGCGACACCCCGGACGCCCTGGCGGCACGGGTGCAGGCCGCCGAACGCGAACTCTATCCCCGGGCCATCGCCAAGGCCATCTCCCGGCAGCCCTGATCCCCGGGTCTTGCGCCCGGCGCGGGGTCGGGAAGGTTGTGCCGCGCATGCCCACCGTCCTCGATCCCAAGAGCCTCGAAGCCCATCTGCCGCACCGCGGCTGCAACATGCTGCCCGACCGGGTCGAGGTCGATGACGGCGGCAAGGTCGCCCGCTCATACGCGACCGTCCTGCCCGGCGACGCGCGCGGCCGCGAGGTCATGGGCCGCACCGCCGGCTGCGGCAAGCCGTGCTGGTACGAGCCCTTCGTCTTCGAGTTCCTCGCCCTCACCGGCATCCCCCTGCTGTCGCCGCGCCTCATCCCGGCCGGTCAGGTGGCGGTGTTCAGCTCGATCTCCCGCGTGGTGTTCAACTGCCAGGTGCCGCTCGCCGGCAAGCTGGTCGGCCATGCCGAGATCACCCGCGACCGCGCCCCCTTCACCGTCTTCGGCACCTGGGCCGAGGTCGACGGCCAGCGCGTGCTGGAGGCCGAAGTCATGAGCGGCGTATCGACCCTGGCCGAGGTCTGCGGCCGGCCGCCGAAGCCCCTGCCGCTGCCGCCGGCCGAGCCGGTGGCCGAGTTCGGCTGGAAGCAGCGCCCGATCCGCTTCGTCGACGGCGTCGCGGCCTGGGACGCGGCGGCGAAGAAGATCACCTGCACCTACACCTATCCCCACGACCATCCCTTCGTCGCCGGGCACTTCCCCGGCGCCCCGCTGATGATGGGCGTGACGCAGTTCGCGGCGGTGTGCGACGCGGCCTGGGTCGCGGCGCAGAAGCTGGGCCTGAAGGGCGGCACCGCCTCCGGCAGCGTGAAGCGCCCCGACGGCAGCGAGGTCGCCGAGGTGCGCGAGCTGACCCTGGTGGACGACAACGGCGTCCCGCGCGTGTCCGCCCTGCGCCGCATCGCCTTCCGCGAGCCGGTGCGGCCTGGCGACACGCTCCTCATCGAGGCCACGCTGGCCTGATGCCGATGTCCACACCGAGCACCAGAGCGACCAGAGATGAGAGGGACGGCGTCGAGATCCGATGCGCCAGTTCCGCTCTGGTTCCTCTGGTGCTCTGTGTTCCAGCCCCGCTTCATGTAGCCCATGCTCGCTAAGCCCGGCGAGGACAGCGACGAACGCCTGGCCGAGCGCTGCCGCGACGGCGACCTGGAGGCGTTCGGCGTCCTCTACGAGCGCTACCGCCGGCCGATCCTGGCCTACCTCTACCAGATCGTGCGCGACTACGACCAGGCCGCGTGCATCGGCCAGGATGTGTTCCTGAAGGTCTTCCAGCGCGCCGACCGCTACGACCCGTCGCGCCGCTTCAGCACCTGGTTCTACACCGTCGCGCGCAACGCCGCCCTCGACTGGCTGCAGGCGCGCAATCGCCGCCCGCAGGTCGGCTTCGCCGATGTCGACAGCGATGAGCCCTGCGTACCGACGCCGGCCGACCGCCAGACCCCCGAGGTCGACGACCGCCTGCAGCGCCGCGAGGTCGCCGAGCAGGTCGCCAAGGCCCTCGCCGAGCTGCCGCAGATCTACCGCGAGATCATCGAGCTGGTGGTCTACCAGGACATGACCTACGAGCAGGCCAGCGAGATCCTCGGCGGGGTCAGCCTGGGGACGCTGCGCAGCCGCATGTTCCACGCCCTGCGTCTGCTGCGCGAGAAGCTGGTCACCGTCGCCGGCAGCGACGGGCGCAACCTGATCTGAGCGGATCGCATGCCGAGGCTGGGCGGGACGGCCCTGGTGCAGCCCGGCTCGCCACTAGCTTTCCGCCATGCCCGACGCGACCGACCCCGCCGCCATCATCGACCAGGCCCTGGCCGAGTTCGGCGCCGACTGCGCCATCGCCTTCTCCGGCGCCGAGGACGTGGTCGTGCTGGAGTACGCCCGCCAGAGCGGCCGGCCCTTCCGCGTCTTCACCCTCGACACCGGCCGCCTGCACGCCGAGACCTACGCCTACCTCGACCGCGTCGAACGCCACTTCGGCATCCGCATCGAGGTGATGTTCCCCGACGCCGCCGCGGTCGAGGCGCTGGTGCGCGCCAAGGGCCTGTTCTCCTTCCGCAGCGACGGCCATCAGGAGTGCTGCGGCATCCGCAAGGTCGCGCCGTTGCGCCGGCAGCTGTCGACCCTGCGCGCCTGGATCACCGGCCAGCGCAAGGACCAGGGCGCGACCCGCGGCGGCCTGCCCCTGCGCCAGGTCGATCCCGTGTTCAAGGGCCGCGACGGCGGCGACCTGCACAAGTTCAATCCCCTCGCCGAGCAGACCTCGGACGCGGTGTGGACCGTCATCCGCGCCCTCGATCTGCCCTACAACCCCTTGCACGAGCGCGGCTTCGTCTCGATCGGCTGCGAGCCCTGCACGCGCCCGACCCTCCCCAACCAGCACGAGCGCGAAGGCCGCTGGTGGTGGGAGGATCCCGGGCACAAGGAATGCGGCCTGCACAGTGGAAACCGCGGCCGCTAAGCCGTCCCTTCCCCTCCCCGTCGTCCGCCCAGGATCCCCGCCATGCAGATCGCCACCGATGCCCACGTCACCCTGCGCTATGCCGTCGCCCTGGAATCGGACGCCAAGCCCGACTGCGACGCCGATGGCCAGGTCACCGAGTTCATCGCCGGCCGCGGCCAGATCCTCGCCGGGCTGGAGGCCAAGCTCGGCGGCCGCAATGAGGGCGAGCGCCTCGAACTGGTGCTGCCCCCCGCCGAGGCCTTCGGCGAGCACGACCCGGCCCTCGAGCTGAGCGTGCCCTTCAGCGACTTCCCCGATGGCGCCCGCGAGCACCTGAAGCCGGGCGTCCGCTTCCGCGGCCCGCACCCCAGCGATCCAGCCCGCGTCGTCGGCTTCACCGTCCGCGAGGTCTCCGACGAGGCCGTCCTCGCCAGCGGCAACCACCCCCTGGCCGGCAAGACCCTGCGCGTCGCCTGCGAGGTGCTGGCGGTGCGCGAGGCGACCGAGGACGAGCTGTCCGGCGGCGGTTGCGGTTCCGGCGGTTGCGGTTCCGGCAGCTGCGGCTCCGGATCCTGCGGCAGCGGCTCGTGTGGTTCGCACGAGGGCCACGACCACGAGCACGACCACGAGCATGGCCACAGCCATGGCGGCGGCTGCGGTTCCGGCGGCTGCGGCTGCCACTGAACGTGGGGCCTGACGATCCGCGGCTGACCTGGATCGCCCCGCAGCCCCCCGAGTTCGAACCCGACGGCGTCCGCCTGGCGCGCTTCCCGCGCGCCGCCACCGCCACTCTTGCCGGCCAGATCGGTCCGGTCGCCAATCTGCGTTCGGCACCGGGCTGCGGTGTTCGCCTCGCCACCGACAGCCCGTGGATCGAGGTGCGCCTGACGCGCCTGCGCCACCACCAGCCCTTCCCCGCCGCCATCGCCGTCGAGGTCGAGCTGCCGGACGGCATCCGCGTGGTGCACGGCCCGGATCTGCGCGAGCTGCAGGGCGACACCGTCGTCCGCCTGGCCACCGGCCTCGAACGCGGCCAGGCGTCCGCCGCCATCGCACTCTGGCTGCCGCTCATCTCGACCTGCTCGGTCGCCGGCATCGCGGTGGCCGACGGCGCAGTGGTCGAGGCCAGCCCGGCGCCGGCCCCACGCTGGCTGGCGATCGGCGACTCGCTGACCCAGGGCTTCAGCGTGCAGAGTCCGCTCGACTGCTGGGTCCACCGCCTGTCGCGCCGGCTCGGCCTGCCATGCTGGAACCTCGGCGTGGGCGGCATCAAGGTCGAGCCCGAGGTCTTCCGCTGGGCCCTGTCGACGCGGGTCTGGGACCTCGTCAGCATCGGCCTGGGCAGCAACCACGCCTGGCGCCAATCGGATGCCGACGCGGTCGTCGCGCCGGCCTTGGAGCTGGCGCGCGCCGCCTGCGCCGGCCCGCACCGCCGGGTGGTGTGGATCCTGCCGCCGTGGAAGCCCTGCGAGGCCGGCAAGGGGCCGGCCGACTTC
>JAFLCQ010000198.1 GCA_017302815.1 Planctomycetota bacterium | reverse complement strand
CCCCGGGCTGTACACCCGCTTCGAGGAGGCGCGCACCCGCCCCGCGGCCGAGCTGCTAGCGCGGGTGCCGCTGGAGGCGCCGCGCGCCCACGCCTGGGTGGCGCGCAGCTTCTATGACAATCCGCTGTGGCGCGGCGCGATCCGCGACCTGCGCGTCTATCCGCGCGCGCTGACTCCGGCCGAGGCGGCGGCGGCCCTGGCGACCGTCGCGCGGCCCTGAAACCTTCTACAGCCGGCTGTCGCGCGGCAGACGGTGTGCAAATCGCAATCGGCAGGCGTGAAGCAAGGCATGCGCCAGTACGTCCTCGCCGCCGCCATCCTCGGCTCTGCCCTCGCCACCACGCTGCCGGCCGCCGAGCCGCTGACCCTCTATCACGCGATCAACGCGCCGGTGCAGAAGCCGACCTGCGCCGCCTTCGAGCCGGGCGACGACAGCCGCCTGTACGTGCTGGAGAAGGACACCGGCGACATCTGGCTGCACCAGAACGGCAACCGCGTCGGCCGCTTCCTGCATCTCGACGTGTCGAACGCCGGCGAGCAGGGCATGCTGGCCATCGCCTTCGATCCCGACTACGCCAGCAACGGCTTCTTCTACGTCTTCTACAGCGCGCCCGGCGGCACCAGCCTGCTCGACCGCTACCGCCGCGACCCCGGCGATGCCAACCGCGCTGATCCCTCCAGCCGCCTGGAGCTGCTGCGCATCCCGCGCGGCGACGGCGACGTGCACTATGGCGGCTGGCTCGGCTTCACCCCGGCCGCGCAGGTCACCGCCAGCCCGGACAACCGGCACTGGCTCTACGTCACCGTCGGCGACGCCAGCGACGCCGGCAACGCCCAGCGCCTCAATACCCGCAACGGCAAGATCCTGCGCATCGATGTCGATCCAGCGCGCTTCGGCACCCCGACCCAGCCCTACGGCATCCCCAGCGAGAACCCCTGGCGCACCCAGGCGGCGCCGCGCAGCGAATTCATCGCCATCGGCGTGCGCAACCCGTGGCGCGCGGGATTCGACCGCGCCACCGGCGATCTCTGGCTGTGCGACGTCGGCGCGGTCAGCCACGAGGAGGTCGACCGCATCCCCTACGCCAGCCTGAGCGGCGCTGCGACCAGCGTGCTGAACCTCGGCTGGCCGGCCTATGAGGGCGATGAGCGCAATCCCGGCAACGCGATGAACGCCGAGGTCCCGGCGCACCTCCCGCCCGTGCGCTCGTTCGGCCCCGGCGCCTTCATCGGCGGCCGCGTCTACCGCGGCAGCGGTATGCCCGGCTGGGTCGGCAGCTACATCTGGAGCAACTTCGGCACCCCGATGTACGCCATGATGGGCGGCGATCCGGCGCAGCTGCGCACCGACCTCAAGACCGAGATCGAGGGCAACCTCGGCCAGGGCATCGGCCAGATCACCAGCTTCGCCGAGGACAACGCCGGCGAGTTGTACGCCGTCATCTTCGACCAGGGCGGATTCGGCGGCGGCACGGTGATGCGCTATGCACCGTACGATCCGGCCAAGCGGCCGGCGCGCTTCACCTCGCAGCCCGAGCTCTACGCCACGGTCGGCTTCCCCTACACCTACAACGTCGTGGTCGACGGCCTGCCCAGCGTCGCGCTGACCGCCCCGACCCTGCCCGCCGGCATGAGCGGGCCGACCATCACCGCCAACACCCCGCCGACCCTGCGCGCCAGTCTGACCTGGACCCCGGGCGCGGTCGGCACCTATCCGGTGCGCCTGCGCGCCGAGTCGTCCGGCATCGGTCCGGCCGCCTGGCAGGAGTTCACCCTGACGGTGCAGGGCCCGCGCCTGGCCGACCTGCCCAGCGGCAGCGCCGCGGTGCGCGGGGGTCTCGACTGGGCCGCCTTCAATGACGACCCAGCCGACGGCTGGTGGGACGCGGTGCCGTCCTTCGCCGCCCTGACCCCGGCCCAGCGCGGATCCTTGGCGACCATCGCCATTCCGGCCGGCATCGCCGAGGACCACGTCGCGGTGCGCTACGGCGGCTACCTCCGCGTCGACAGCGAAGGCGTCTACCGCTTCAAGGCCACCGCCGACGACCGCGTGCGTGTGTCGGTCGGCGGCCGTCTGGTCTACGACTACGACAGCCCGGCCGCCCGCGCCAATCCCGCCGAGTACGGCAGCATCGCCCTGCAGCTCGGCTACCACCGCATCGAGGTCGGCTTCCTCGAACAGGCCGGCGGCCAGTCGATCAACGTGCAGTGGCAGCCGGTCGGCGCCGCCGGCTTCAGCGCGATCCCCGCGGCCAACCTCTTCCGGCCCGCCGCCGGATCGGAGTACGGCTTGGAGGGATACGCCGGCGTGCAGCCCTACCTCGGCACCTTCCCGGCCACCGCCGCCTCGGCCCCGCCGGCGAAGCTCAGCCAGACCGGCGCCTTCGCCAACCTCGCCACCCTCACGCCCGCGTCCGGCGTCATCGCCTACGACGTCGCCTCGCCACTGTGGTCGGACGACGCCGCCAAGGCGCGCTGGATGGCCGTCCCCGCCGGCAGTGCCATCGGCTTCACCGAGCGCGACAACTGGGCCTTCCCGGCCGGCACGGTGTTCATCAAGCACTTCGGCATCGACACGCCGGCCGGACTGAAGCGGCTGGAGACGCGCTTCCTGATCATGAACGGCAGCGGCGCCTACGGCGTCACCTACAAGTGGAACGAGGCCGGCACCGACGCCGACCTCGACCCCGGCGTCGAGGCGAGCAGCCTGGAGCTGACCCGCGCCGACGGTCGCCGCCAGCGCTGGAACTTCCCCTCGCGCACCAACTGCATGGAATGCCATACCCCGGCGGCGAACTACGCCCTCGGCCTGCGCACGGCGCAGCTCAACCGCAGCTTCGCCTTCGCCACCGCCGACGGCCAGACCCGCACCGACAACCAGCTGCGCGCCTATGGCGCCGCCGGCCTGCTGAGCCAGCCCTACGCCGAGCAGAATGTGCCGGCCTACGACCGCCTGGTGAAGGTCGATGACGCCAGCGCCGACCTCACCCATCGCGTGCGCAGCTACCTGGAAGCCAACTGCGCCTCCTGCCATCGCCCGGGCGCGGTGTCCAACGTCGCCCTCGACACCCGCTTCCGCGCCACCGAGACGATGGCCGGCATCCTCGACCAGCCGGCCAGCCTGGCGGTCGGATCCGCCACCGGCCTGAAGCTGCTGGCCAGCAACCATCCCGAGCAGTCGGCGATCTGGCTGCGCATGAACACCACCGATCCGCTGCACCGCATGCCCAAGCTCGGGCGCGAGCTGATCCATCCGCAGGCGGTCGGCACGGTCTACGAGTACATCATGAGCCGGAACGGGCAGCAGCCCGGGCCGCGCCCGCCGGTGGTCAACGCCGGCACCGACCGCGCCATCACCGTCGGCCGCGCCACCCCGCTGGTGGCGCAGGTGGTCAACGAGTCCGGCCAGGCCCTGAGCCTAGCGTGGACGGCCAACCCCGCCGCTGGCGTCACCATCGCCAACGCCGCCAGCGCCACACCCACCGTCACGGTGGCGACCGCCGGCACCTACACCCTGATCCTCACCGCGACGGCGGGCGGGCTGAGCGCCAGCGACGCCATCGTCCTGCAGGCGGTGGGCAACACCGCTCCAACCGTGTCGCTGCCGGCCTCGGCCACCGCATTCAGCGGCGTGCCCCTGGGCCTGCGCCCGACCGCGTCCGACGCCGATGGCCTGCCCGACGGCACCCTGACCTGCCAGTGGAGCGTGGTCAGCGGACCGGGCGCGGCGACCTTCGCCCCGTCGGCGACGGCACGCGACGTCGATGTCTCCTTCGCTGCCGGCGGCGCCTACGTCCTGCGCCTGACGGTCAGCGACGGCATGGCCGCGGCCAGCGCCGACATCGCCGTGTCGGTCGACACCATCATCGCCGCCATCGACTGCGGCAACGCCGCCGGCACGCCGGTGGTCGCGGGTGGCGTCACCTGGACCTTCGATCCCCTGCAGGGGGCGGGCACGCAGCGGGTCGAGGCGCCGGGCAACGGTGACTTCGCCGGCACCGACGTGTACGATACCGTGCTGCGCACCAACCGCACCGGCAATGCCAGCTACGCCTTCAGCGGCCTCGATCCCGCCGGCAGCTATCGCGTGCGCGTCCTGACCACCGAAGTGTACTTCACCCAGGCCGGCAGCCGCCGCTTCGACGTCTACGCCAACGACGTGCGCGTGCTGCAGAACGTCGATCCCTACGCCCTGGGCGGAGGCAAGTTCTCCTACGGCGAGGCGCTGAGCCAGACCTTCGCTCCGGCAGCCAGCGGCGCCCTGACCCTGCGCTTCCAGTCGGTGGCCGATGCCGCCCTGGTCTGCGCCCTGCGCCTGGAGAAGATCGGTGGCGGCGCCGTGCAGCCGGCCAACCAGCCGCCCACCGCGGCCGCCACGGCCAGCCCGGCGACGATCACCCTGCCGACCAGCACCGTGAATCTGAGCGGCAGCGGCGTCGATCCGGAGGGACGACCGCTGAGCTACGCCTGGAGCATGGTCTCGGGCCCGGCGGCGGTGACCTTCGCCAGCCCGGCGACGGCCGCGACCAGCGCGAGCTTCAGCATGGCCGGCAGCTACCTCCTGCGCCTGACCGTCACCGATGACAAGCCGCAGAGCGCCACCGCCGACGTCAGCGTCATCGTGCAGCCGGCGCCGACCGGCGGCTGGAGCGTGGTGCGCGCCATCGACTGCGGCCGCTTCAATGGCCCGGCCCTGACCGCCGACGGCGTCGCCTGGGAGCTGGACGCGACCATCGCCGAGGACCGCTTCGAGGGTCCCGCCGACGTCGTCGGCACCACCACCCTTGATGCGGTGTACCAGTCGAACCGTACCGCCCCGGACGTCGCCTACATCTTCACCAGCCTCGATCCGGCGGCGACCTACCGCATGCGCGTCCTCACCACCGAGGTGTGGTTCCAGCAGGCCGGCAGCCGCGTCTTCGACGTGCGCGCCAACGGCACGGTGGTGGCGGCCGGGGTCGACCCCTTCGCCCTCAGCGGCGCCGCCTTCAGCGCCGGCACCCTGACCACGGCGACCTTCATGCCCGACGCCTCGGGCACGGTCGAGCTGCGCTGCACCGCCACCGCCGACCAGGCACTGGTCTCGGCCCTGGTGCTGGAGCGCCAGGGGACGCAGCCGGCCAACCTGCCGCCGACCGCGACCGCTTCGGCCAACCCGGCCTCGATCACGCTGCCGACCAGCACGGTGTCGCTGATCGGGACGGGCAGCGATCCCGAGGGCCGGGCGCTGACCTACGCGTGGAGCGTGGTATCGGGCGGCACGGCGACCTTCGCCAACGCCGCCTCGGCCGCGACCACGGCCAGCTTCACCGCCGCCGGCACCTACGTGCTGCGCCTGACGGTGAGCGATGACAAGCCGCAGAGCGCCAGCGCCGACGTCACCATCACGGTGCTGCCGGCCCCGTCCGCGGACTGGACGGTGGTGCGGGCGATCGACAGCGGCCGGGCCACCGGCACGCCGATCACCGCCGACGGCATCACCTGGGAGCTCGACGCCACCATGGCGGCGAACCGCACCGAGGGTCCGGCCGATGTCGCCGGCACCACCACCCTCGACGCGGTCTACCAGACCAACCGCACTGGCGGCGACTTCACCTACACCCTCACCGGCCTCGATCCGGCGGCGACCTACCGCCTGCGCATCCTGACCACCGAGGTGTGGTTCACCCAGGCCGGCAGCCGCGTCTTCGACGCGCGCGCCAACGGCATGGTGATCGCCCCCGGCATCGATCCCTTCGTTGTGTGCGGCGGCAAGTTCGCGGCCGGCACGGTGACCAGCGCCACCTTCCTGCCCGATGCGTCGGGCACGGTCGCCCTGCGCTTCACCGCCAGCAAGGATCAGGCCCTGGTCGCGGCGCTGGTGCTGGAACGCCAGGGGGCCGTCGCCCCGAACCAGCCGCCTTCGGCCAGCGCCTCGGCCAACCCGGCCTCGATCACGCTGCCGACCAGCACGGTGTCGCTGATCGGGACGGGCAGCGATCCCGAGGGCCGGGCGCTGACCTACGCGTGGAGCGTGGTATCGGGCGGCACGGCGACCTTCGCCAACGCCGCCTCGGCCGCGACCACGGCCAGCTTCACCGCCGCCGGCACCTACGTCCTGCGCCTGACGGTGACGGATGACAAGCCGCAGAGCGCCAGCGCCGACGTCACCGTCACGGTGCTGCCCGAGCCGGTGCAGGCGCAGTCGATCCGCATCAGCTTCCAGCCCGCCAACGCCGCGGTGCCGGCAGGCTGGCTGGCTGACACCGGCGCGGTCTACGCCGTGCGCAACGGACGGACCTACGGCTGGGACGCCGACATCTCGGCCGACACGCGCAAGCGCAACGTCAACCCGGACCCGGTGCTGGATACGCTGATCCACGTCGCCAAGGCCGCTCCGCGCACCTGGCGCATCGCCCTGGCCAACGGCTGGTACGACATCGACATCGCCGCCGGCGACCCGTCCTACCAGAACTCCAGCAACAGCTTCGCGGTCGAGGGGACGGAGGTCATCGACCAGACGCCGCAGGCCAGCTCCTACGATGTGTTCACCGTACGCGTGCAGGTGACCGACGGCGTGCTCGACCTCGGCCAGGCTCCGGCCGGAGCCAACGCCAAGCTGCAGTCGGTGCAGATCACCCCGGTGCCGAGCGGCGACGGCTGATCCGGCCCGTCAGGCCAGCTGCTGCAACCGCACCAGCTGGGCATAGCGGCCGCCGGCCGCCACCAGTCCGGCGTGGGTGCCCGATTCCAGCACCGTGCCGGGCTGGGGGTCGTCCTTGCCCGCCAGGACGTGGATCACGTCGGCGTGCTGGACGGTGGCGAGGCGATGGGCGACCACGACGACGGTGCGACCCTGCATCAGCTCTGCGAGGGCGGCCTGCACATGCTGCTCGCTCTGGGCGTCGAGGGCGCTGGTCGGCTCGTCGAGCAGCAGCACCGGGGCGTCGCGCAGCAGGGCGCGGGCGATGGCGACGCGCTGGCGCTGGCCGCCGGAGAGGCGG
>JAFLCQ010000197.1 GCA_017302815.1 Planctomycetota bacterium | reverse complement strand
CGCCGCCGCGGGTCGCGGTGCGGGCGCCGACGCCGATGATCGCCGCGGTGGGAAGCTGGCTGGTCATGGCGGCTCCGATCAGGCCGCCGACCAGTCGAAGGCCAGGGCGAGGTTGCGGTGGGGATCGTCGCGCAGGGCGAGGTAGGCCTGCGGCGCCTGCGCCACCGGCACCGGCGGCGGCACGAAGTCGCTCCAGCCGATGGTGCCGCGGCGCAGCTGCTCGACCACGCGCTGGCGGTCCTCGATGCCGCGGTCCATCGGCGCCAGCACGGTCATGCCCTCGCCGCGCACGTAGGTGAACGGATCGATGGTGATCTGCTCGATGTAGTTGGCCTGCAGGACCAGGCGCGGCCAGTCCTGGTGGTAGAGGTGGATCGGCTCGACCACCCACTCCTTGGAGTACTTCTGCGGCTTGCGGCGCAGCAGGCGCGGCGCCATCAGCGCGCCGGCGGCGGTGCCCGAGCCCTCGACGACGATGTCGGCCCCGCCGCAGGTCAGGTCGGCCAGGCGCGCCTCGTGGTCGCCGTCGCCGATGCGCACCTGGTGCGCGGACCAGCGCTTGGCGCGCTCCAGCCGGCCGGGCGAGAGGTCGCAGACGATGACGCGGCAGCCGCGCGCGTTCAGCCAGGCGGCGGCGAAGGCGCCGATCAGGCCCTGGCCGAGGACGATCGCGGTCTCGCCGGCGCGCGGGGCGGCGGCCTCGACCCCGCGCCAGCTGATCGCCGACACCTCGGCGATGAGGTAGGTCAGCGGATCGGCGCCGTCCGGCAGCAGGACGGGGCGGTCCTCGCCCAGCGTGGTGTGGATGCCCATGCCGACCTGGCCGCCCCACATCGCGTTCCAGCCCACCGGCGCTTTGGGATTGCGGCAGGTCACCAGATCGCCGACGCGGAAGCCCTTCACCTCGGCGCCGACCTCCTCGACGCGGCCGACCGCGCTGTAGCCGGGGATGAGCGGGAACCTGTCCTTCGCCCCGTAGTGGCCGGCCAGCACGCGCAGCTCGGTGCCGGTGGAGACCTGGGTGTAGAGCGTGCGCACGCGCACGTCGGTGGCGGTCATCTCCTGCAGGGTGACGCTCTGCAGGGCGATCTGGCCGGGGGCGGTGAAGGTGATGGCGGTGGTGGAGGTCATGCCGTCCAGTGTGCCGATCCGCGCCCGCGCCGTCCACGGACGTCGCGGGTGCCCGGCTTGGACAAAACGGGTGCGCCGGCCACGATCCCGGCATGACCACCGCCCGCTGCCTCTTCGTGCTGCGCCACCGCACCGGCGGCCCCGACCACCGCTGCCCGTGGCACACCCATCCGTGCACCGAGCTGGTGCTGGTCGAGGAGGGCGACTGCGTCCTGCACCAGGGCGGACGCAGCCGGCGCATCGGCGGCGGGCAACTGATCGTGTCGCGTCCCGAGCAGTCGCACCGTGTCGATGCCGAATCGTCCTCGCTGCATCTGTGCGTCGGCATCGCCGGCTGCGGCGCTGAACGGCTTGAGCCTGGCGCCCGCCCGTGCCCCGAGGCGGCGGCGGCGCGCTTCCGCGAGATCATGCGCGCCGACGGTGCGCGCCGCGACCTGCTGGCGGGACTGCTGGCCCTGGACCTCTCCGATCCGGCGGCGGTCGTTGTCGAAGCCGAGCCATCGGATGCCGCCGAGCAGGCCATGCGCCTGATCGAGACCGACTTCAACGCCATCGCCGGCACCCGCGACCTCGCCACCCGGGTCGGGCTGTCAGCCGACCATCTGCGCGAGCTGTTCCATCGCCGCTACCGCGAGCCGCCGCTCAAGGCCCTCAACCGCCGCCGCATCGAGGTCGCCGCCCAGCTGCTGAGCAGCGACTCGCGCAGCCTGGCCGACATCGCCGCCACCTGCGGCTTCAACGATCCCGCCTACTTCAGCCGCATGTTCCGCCGCCTGCGCGGCGTCGCGCCCAGCAGCCTGCGCCCGGCGCGGATGCCGAAGCTGGTGAGATGATTGCCCCTGTCCGGGGTCCGGGGTCCGGGGTCCGCCATGCACGCCACTCGTTCGCACTCCGGATACCGACTGCATGGCGAGCCTGGTGCGAGCTGACCGATAGACACCAGGCCCGTTCATCACTGGACCCCGGACACCGGACCTCGGACCCCGGACCTCGGACGACGGACCTCGGACCACGGACCACGGACCACGGACCACGGACCCCGGACCCCGGACCCCGGACCCCGGACAGGGGCAATGATCAGGGCACCAGCTGCAGGCGGCCCCAGTAGCTGCGGTCGCCGCTGTTGCGGGCGCCGCCGTTCCACATCAGCTGGCGGGTGCGGCCGCCGCCCTGCGGGGCGTCGTCGATCGCCATGTCGAAGATCAGCTCCTGGTTCTCGCCCGGCTTGATGTCCAGCGCGGTCCAGGGGATGGCGGCCTCCATGGTGTAGCCGCTGCCGTCGACCGACGGGACGTTCACCAGGCGGATCTCGGGCTGGGTGGCGGCGTTGACCACGTGCGTGCTGCCGGGCTTCACCTCAGGATGGCCGCCGAGCAGGACCTGGCGGTCGCTGAACAGCAGGGTGCCGGGCTGGTCCAGCTTCTCGCTGCCGATGAACAGCTCGACGCCGTCGCCATCCCACAGGTGGTCGGCCTTGCGGCCGTTGTTGAGCGGCGTCGGGTCGGTGATGTTGACGATCACGTACAGGTTCTCGGCATCCCAGGCCAGCTTGTAGGTGGCCTCCAGGCCCTTGCCGTCCTTGCCGCCGACGATGCGGTCGCTGCCGATCAGCTCGGGCGGGCGGCCGGGCCAGCCGTCGGCAATGCCGTCGATCCTCATGCTGCCGGGGGCGACGCGGCCGGCCTGCACCAGCTTGCGGGTCTTGCCGGCGCCGCCGGTGAAGCGCGGATCATCGATGGCGAAGGGCTTGGCCTTGCCCAGCCACACGTCGTAGATGCCGGCATGGGCCTTGGCCATCTCGCGCAGGCAGGCGTCGTAGGGGCGGTCGCAGGCGTTGAACAGGCCGGTGTTGGCGCGCTCGCCGTCGAGCTTGGAGAACCAGCGGCCGGTGACCGCCTGGTCGATGAGGGTGAACCACTCGATGCCGACCACGAAGCCGAGGGCGGCGCCCTGCTCGACGTACTGGCGGTAGGCCTCGCCGCGCGCCTTCTGCGTCGGCATGTCCATCGCCGTCGCCGCCGCGTTCGATTCGACGCCGCTGGTGTAGTAGAACTCGCTCCACATCTGCGGCTTGCCGCCGGTCCAGTTGTAGAGGCGCTCGACGAAGCCGCGGTCGACGCCCAGGGCGTAGTAGTTGATCGAGATCACATCCATGTACCTGCCGGCGGCGCGGCACAGGGCCTCGTTGTTGGCGGTGCCCGGCTGCCAGCGGTTGGACACCATCAGGTGGTTCTTGTCGTACTTGCGAAAGGTCTCGGTGAGGAAGCGGAAGTAGGTGTCGAGGAACAGCTCGGTGTAGGCCTGCATGTCGGCGAAGGCCGCCTTGGTCGTCACCGGCAGGCCCTTGTCGGCCACCGCCGCCCAGTCGGCCACCTGCACGTTCCAGGCCGTGTTGAAGGCGGCGATGTCGCCGTACGTGGCCTGCAGCCGCTCGACCAGCTTGCGCTTGGCGGCGTGCTTGCCGTTCAGCTGCGGAACCGCGCGCGGGATGTCCTCGAAGCCCTGCTCGTTGGCGAAGAAGTAGCCGATGATGAAGGGATCGTCGGCGCTCTTGGGCAGGCTCTTCGACCACGACTCGTCACACTTCTTCTTCGCCTCCTCATCGAAGGGGTCGGCGACGCCGCGGACACCGGGCAGCTCGGGGCCGAAGCCGACGTGCGCCATGCGGGCGATCTTCTTCTCGCCGAAGGCCGGGGTGTAGCCGGTGAAGGCGCCGATGTGGTTGAAGCCGACCGCGCGCACGCGATCGACCAGGCGGCCGATGTGCGCGTCCTTGCCGCCCGCGTTGCCGTACTTCCGGATGACATTCGCGGCGTAGAAGCTGAAGGCCTGGCTGTGCCACCACTTCTCGGGGTGCCAGGCGTCGGCGAACTCGCCCTCGGTCGGCGGCAGCCACTCGAAGATCTCGCGGCGCTCGTTGACGTAGGTCATCTCGTCACCGGGCCCGTAGGTGAAGACGCAGATGCCGAGGTGGAAGGTGAGGTTGCCATCGGGGTTCACCAGCAGCCAGCGCCCGTCCTTCTTCTCGACCCGGAAGAAGCCGGTGGCCTTCAGCCCGAGGCTGTCCTTGCTGCCGGGCAGGCCGCCGTATTGGTCGACCGGCTTCGGGGTGTAGCTCGCCCAGTAGGCGGCCTCGTTGGCGACATCGGCCTTGAGATCGGCCTCGTCCTTCACCTTGGCCGGGAACTCCTTGCGCGTGGTCTGGCCGAAGCGGTCGACCTGCACTTTCGCCCCGCCCTGCACGGCGGAGACCGCCGTACCATGCGGCTTCTCGCTGATCACCAGCGTGTGCACGTCCCAGCCGGCGTTGTAGGGGTAGTGCAGCTTCCAGGCGAAGATCTTCCAGCCCCACTCGCGGTTGTCGGTCAGCTCCTGGTAGGCGTATTCCGGATAGCCGCCGAAGGACAGGACGTGCGCCGAGGCGTCGGTGATGGTGAAGCCGGTCGAGTTGCCCTGGTAGAGGTGCGGCTTGGCCGGCTTCTCAGCCGGGAAGGGCGTCGGCTGTCCCTTGCCCATGGTCCAGGTGCCGCCATCGCCGAACTGCGAACCGATCATGGTCGACAGGGTGAAGCTCTTCAGCGTCTTCACGTTGCTGAAGCGGATGTTGACCTTGCCTTCATCGGCCAGTTCGAGCTGCGCGCCGACGTCGCCGGCGTAGGTGAGGTCGACCCGCCGGCCGGTGATCTTCTTCTGCACCGGCTTGAGGTCGCCCGGCTGCAGCACCGGGTAGCTGACGCCGAAGTCGCCCATGCCCTTCACCACGATGCCGATGCCATCATCGCGCAGGGAGAGATCGGCGGCATGGATGGCCGGGCAGAGGAGGAGGGCCGCGCCAGCGAGCGCGAGATGCGAGGTCGGCCTGGTCAGGGAGGGCATAGGGGCCTTTCGTCGAGCCTGGTGGGGGCAGTCTGATGCTGTTTCTGAAACGTCTGAAAGATTTTCTGTGACATTTCAAAGCGTGTCGCACGCAGGCGGATTTCGTGTAATTATCTATAGTACATCAGTCTGCGCCAACAGCACTGCGTTCGTCGCGGGTCAACGGCCGCATCTCTCCCGGTGCCAGGTCAGCCGGCAGGTCGAGCCCGCCGATGCGATCACGATGCAGGGCGACCACCTTCCCGCCCAGGGCGGCGATCATCCGCTTCACCTGGTGGTGCCGTCCCTCGGCCAGTTCCAGGCTGGCGCGGCCCGGCCCCTCCAGGACCAGCGGCGCCGGACGGCACGGGGTGTCGAAGCCGTCGATCATCAGGCCGGCGGCGCAGCGCTCGACCGCATCCGGCGGCAGTTCGCCGCTGTAGCCGATGCGGTAGCGCTTGCGCAGCTTGCGCTCGGGGGCGGCGACGCGCACGAGGTACTTGCCGTCGAAGGTCAGCAGCAGCAGCCCGGAAGTGTTGCGGTCGAGGCGGCCGACCGTGTTGAGGTCTGGATGGCGCAGATGCTGCGGTACGATGCCGTAGATCAGCGGCGCGTCCTGCTCGGCGTGGCTGCACGCCAGACCGACCGGCTTGTGGCAGACCAGGATGCTGCGGTCGGGCGGATCGCCGAGATCGACGCCATCGACGGCCACGCGATCGTCGGGCCGCAGCCGGCGGTGGTACTTCTGGCACATGTGGCCGTTCACCGCCACCCGCTTGTGGTGCATGGCGTTGTGGGCCTCGGCCCAGGACAGGCCGGTGCAGCGCACGACGAAGCGGTCGAGCATCTCCTGGTCCAGCGGCATGGCTGCATGCTCGCACATGGATGCGCTCGTCCAGGCCGCAGGCGGTTGGGTTGGCCGCTGCGCCGCGTCTCATAGCCTGCATGCGCATGCGCTGGCCCGCCCTCCTGCTGCTCGCCGTCCTGTTGCGGGCCGAGAGCATCGTCTTCCTCGGCGACTCGCTGACCGCGGGCTACGGACTTTCCGCCGAGGAGGCCTACCCCGCGCTGGTCGGCGCCGCCCTGACGGCCGATCCGGCCACCGCCCGCTGGACGGTGGTCAATGGCGGAGTCTCCGGCGACACCAGCGCCGGCGGCCTGCGCCGCATCGACTGGCTGCTGCGCGGCAAGCCCCGCGTGGTGGTCATCGCCCTGGGCGCCAACGACGGCCTGCGCGCCCTGCCCATCGCCGAACTGGAGGCCAACCTGCGCAGCATCGTCGCCAAGGTGCGCACCGCCGGGGCGGTGGCGATGCTGGCGGGCATGCGCCTGCCCGGCAATCTCGGGCCTGCATACGCCGGCGAATTCTCCGCCCTCTACCCGCGCCTGGCGGCCGAGCTGCAGCTGCCGCTGCTGCCCTTCCTGCTGGAAGGCGTGGCGATGGACCCGCGCCTCAACCAGCCCGACCAGATCCACCCCAACGCCGAGGGCCAGCGCGCGGTGGCGCTGCGGGTCGCGGCCTGGCTGAAACCGCAGCTGGCGGCCCTGCCATGATCCTCGATGCGCACGCCCTCGGCCGCGACTACGAGACCCCGCACGGCCCCATCACCGTCCTCGACGGGGTGGACCTGTCGCTGCAGGCGGGCGAGACCCTGGCCCTGGTCGGGCCGTCCGGCTCGGGCAAGAGCACGCTGCTGGGCCTGCTCGCCGGCCTCGACCGGCCCAGCCGCGGCAGCGTGCGCGTCGAAGGCCGCGACCTCGCCGCCATGTCCGACGCCGAGGCCTCGGCCTTCCGCGGCCGGCGCATGGGCTTCGTGTTCCAGAGCCATCGCCTGCTGCCCGCCCTGTCGGCGCTGGAGAACGTGCGCGCGCCCCTGGACATCGCCGGGGCCGCCGACGCCCAGGAGCGGGCGATGCAATGGCTGGAGCGCGTCGGCCTCGCCGGACGGCACGACCGCCGGCCGGCCCAGCTGTCGGGCGGCGAGCAGCAGCGCGTCGCGCTGGCCCGCGCCCTCGC
>JAFLCQ010000196.1 GCA_017302815.1 Planctomycetota bacterium | reverse complement strand
CGAGCCGCATCGCTGCCGGTCAGCGCTTCGCGGCCGCCGGCGCGCCCAGCACCTGCACGGCGTCGAGCAGCAGGGCGGTGGTCTTCTTGGGGCCGACACCGACGGTGAACGAGCACGATGCGGCTGGCTGGTGGAAGACCTTGTCGCCGGCGCCGCCCCACACCACCTTCGGTTCGGTGATGTCCTGCAGGACGACCTCCTGCCAGGCGTCCTTGCGCGTGAGCTGGCGGGTGAACTGGAAGGTCTGGCCGCCGCTGTCGACGATGCGGATGCCGATGCTGTCGACATCCGTGGTCCGGACCCAGAAGCGCAGGCCAAGGCAGGGCGTGCCCTCGGGCAGGGCGCAGGTGGCCGCGACGTAGCGGCCGCCGCCGCTGAAGTCGCCGCTCAGGCGCAGGGCCTGCTTGCCCTCGCGGGCCGACTCGCGGGTGGTGGCGATGCTGCCGGTGGCGCCGGGGAACTCGAAGCCGCCGTAGTAGGTCCAGCCGGGCGAGCCCTTCTCGAAATCGATGACGTGGTCGGCGGCCGCCATCGCGGAGGCGGCGACGAAGCAGGCGAGGAGGGGGATCGCTCGGTTGCGGCTCATGCGGATGTCCAGGTCGGTGCAGGTGAAGGAGCGCTCACGGCCCATCGATGCCGGTCCAGAAGTTGAAGGCCGGGATGTCGCCGGCGTTGCGGTTGCGCGGCACCGCCGCCTTGGTGCGGGTCTCGATGTGCCAGTCGGCGAGGAGGATGTTGCTGGCGCCGCGGTGGCGCTGCAGGTCGCCGGCGCGATCCAGCCAGAAGCCGAAGCCGACCAGCTGCGAACCGCCCCACTGCTCGGACTGCATCGTCTCCAGGATCACCGCCGCCTTGGACGGGCGCTTCAGCGCGGTGGGATGCTTGCGGGTGATCGCGTTCATCTGCTGATCGCCCTGGTCGGGGGCCAGCTTCGCATTCATGCCGTAGGTCTGCGCCGGCTTGCCGGCCAGGCTTCCGAACTGGTCGGTGCGGCCGCTGCGCGCGGGGCAGCGGCGCGAGGTGGCTCCGGCCGCCGTCGCGGCCACCGAGTCCTCCAGGATCGCGGCGCCGTGCATCTGCGGCATCGGGAAGGTCTCGTTGTCCTGGATGTAGGCCTCGAAGGCCGCCGCCATCTGGCGCAGGTTGTTCTGGCACACCGAGACGTGGGCGACGGCGCGCACGGTGCCCAGCGAACCCAGCATCAGGGCCGACAGCACGGCGATGATCGCCACCACCACCAGCAGCTCGATGAGGCTGAAGGCGTGGCGTGGAAGGCTGTGCGACGGGAACGGATCCACCATGCGCGCCTCCGTTGATAAGTATGCCACAAATGGACCTGTTTGCAATGAGGGCTTTGACGCTGGGGCGACGCCACGAGCGGCGCTTGGGCGAGAGACCGCATTATCGGAATATTTTGCACGATATGCTTGTCTGATCGTGGTTTAGCGGTGCAGATGTGATCGCGTCGGGAGATTTGTGCAGAGAGAAAAACGTTGAGTAACAGATCCAAATAAGGATCATTAATAGTCAGCCATGATCCTTGTGTCCTTGCGATGGTGCAACGTCGGTGCGGCACTCCTGACCCTGCTGGCGGCGTCAGCGGTGGCGGGGGAATGCGCCTTCGCCCAGATCTTCGGCGAGCGCATGGTGCTGCAGCGCGACCAGCCGATCACGATCTGGGGAACCGCGCCTCCCGCAGCGACGGTGGAGGTCGCCTGCGCCGGGCGGCAGGCATCCGTCGTCGCCGACGGCCAGGGCGCCTGGAGCGCCGAGCTGCCGGCGCTGCCGGCCTCGGGGCCGCATACCCTGCAGGCCCGCAGCGGCGACAGCGTGGTCAGCCTGGCCGATGTCATGATCGGCGACGTCTGGCTGGCGGCCGGACAGTCCAACATGGTCTTCGCCCTCGCCTCGACCAGCGAGTGGCCGGAGGTGCGCGCCCGGGGCGCCTTCCCCGCCATCCGCATCTGCAAGCTCCCGGGCACGCATGCCATGGAGCCAGCCGGGGCCTTCGCGCGCGCGGTCCCCTGGCAGCGCCTCGACAGCGCCCGTGACGGCTACTTCTCGGCGGTGGCCTACCATTTCGCCACCACCGTGCAGCCGCAGGTCGGCTGCGCGCTCGGCCTCATCCAGGCTGCATCGGGCGGCACCATGGCCGAGCAATGGACGCCGGAGGCCGCTCTGCGCGCGGACGACGCGCAGAGCAGGACCTTCGCCCTGCGCGACAAGGCCCTGGCGCGGTTGGCGGCCGACGCCGCGGCGCGGATCGGCGCCTCCGAGGCCGGCGCGGCGGCGCTCTACAACGGCACCATCCATCCCCTGCGGCATCTCCGCTGCGCCGGCGTGCTGTGGTACCAGGGCGAGGCCAATTCGCGCAGCCGCGACGACTACCGGCCGCGCCTGACCACGCTGATCCGTTCGTGGCGGGCCCTCTTCGCCCAGCCGGAGCTGCCCTTCGTCATCGTGCAATTGCCGGACTTCGGACTGCCCACCGACGACGGCTGGATGCGGGTGCAGGAGGCGCAGCGCCTGGTGGCGCGGGATCTCGGCCAGCCCCTGGTGGTGACCATCGGCCAGGGCTCGCGCACCACCATCCATCCCCCCAACAAGGCCGAGATCGGCCGCCGCGCCGGCCTGGCCGCGCTGCAGCATGTCTACGGCCGGCCGGTGGTCGGCAGCAGCCCGGCGGTGCAGACCCTCCGTTTCGCGGCCGGCGAGGCGATCCTCATCTGCGATGCCGAGGTGGTCGCCACCGGCGACCTGGTCGGCTTCGAGCTGGCCGGCGAGGACGGCGCTTTCGTGCCCGCCACCGCCCGCATCGATGGCCGCCGCATCATCGTCAGCGCCGCCGCCGTAGACCACCCGGTGGCGATCCGCTATCTCTGGACCCACGCGCCCGCCGGCGTCCCCCTGACCGGGACGACCGGACTGCCGGTGGGCCCCTTCCGCTTCGGCGCCGGTGCGCCGCAACCAGCTCCTTGAGAGGACCATCCATGCATCGCATCTCCGCCCTCGCGCTGAGCCTGCTGCTTGCCGTGACCGCCGCCGCCGCCGATGCGCTGCCGCCCTTCGGCGCCGGCAGCAAGGTCCCGCCACGGACGCTGAAGCCGGGCGCCGCCGTCGATGTCCCGATCGATTGCCTGTCGGCCGCGCGCGCGGCGCTGTGGACGGTGGAGAATCCGCGCGCCGGGCTGGAGGCCCCGCCCTTCGCCATCGCGCCGGTGGAGGGGGCGGACGCGCTGCGCCTGTACGCCGACCGCTGCGATCCCGGCCGCACCACCGTGCGCATCCTGCTGCCCGGAGATGCGGGGGCGAACGGCAAGGCCTGGTCCAAGGCCCGCGCCACCCAGGTGTCCCTGCTGTGCAAGGCCAGCGCCGCCGCCGAACTGAGCCTGCACCTGCTGGTGCGCGGCAAGCCCGCCGGCACGCACCAGGCGGCCTTCGCCGTCCAGCCCGGGGACTGGCAGCGCATCATCCTGCCGGTCGCTGACTTCGACCTCACCTCCTTCGGCAGCGTGGCCGGCCTGGGCTTCCGCATCACCGCCGCCGCCGCCGGCGCCGAGGTGCTGGTCCGCGGCGTCAGCGCCTGCAGCCTGCCGCTGTCCGACGATGCCTGGAAGTCGCACCGCCTCCAGATCGGCCTCGACGGCGACTGGCGCTTCGCCAGCGATCCCGGCGACCGCGGCCTGGCGCAGGGCTGGTCAGCCCGCGACTGCGATGACGCCGGATGGCGCATCCTGGCGAGCGGCCGGTCGTGGCAGGAGCAGGGGGTCGACGCCGCCGGCTACGGCTGGTACCGGCAGCGGCTGTTCGTGCCCAAGGAGTGCGCCGGCATGCCGCTGCGCCTCGAGCTGGGCACCATCGCCTCCGACGACGACGCCTGGTTCAACGGCGAGCGCATCGGCGGCATCGGCGGCGAGTACAAGTACGACAACTGGCTGACCCGCTCCTACACCGTGCCCGCCGCGCTGGTGCGTTACGGCGAGGAGAACCAGATCGCCGTCCGCATCTGGGGCGGCAACCTGTCGTTCATCGGCGACAAGAGCGGTCTGGCCAAGGGGCCGCTCACGGCCGAGTTCGACCCCTACGCGGTGCTCATGCGCGATCCGGGCGGCACCGCCGTCGCGGCCGAGCTCTACGACCTCAGCGCGGCGCAGCGCGGGAAGCCGTTCGAGATCATCGTGCCCTTCCCTGCCGAGGTGGCCGCTCCCGGCACCACCCTGGTCTACGCGGTCGGCGGCGCCGGTGGCGACCGCATCGTCAGCGGCCGGACACCGCTGCTGGCGGCGGAAGGCGGAACCGCCCAGGCGGTGATCGCCATGGCCGCGCCGGCGGCGCAGCAGGCCTACCTGCGCGGACGCCTGCGCCTGACCCTGCAGCTCGTGGATGCGGCCGGGACGCCGCTCTACGTCGGCGCGCGCAGCCTCGACCGGCTGCGCTTCGCCGCCCGCGACGCCCTGCGCCTGCCGCCCCTGGCCGAGACCTGGGAGGACACCGCGCTGGGCAGGCTGCGCCTGGTCGACGAGATCGACGCCGCGACGCCGGTCGGCGAGGACGCCCATCCCTACGTCCAGAGCGGCTTCAGCCACGACCAGAGCCGCATGCCGCCGGGCTCGCCGGTCGACGTGCAGGTACACAGCATCCTCGGCCGCGGCGCCCGCGAGTGCGGCTACGGCTGGTTCGCCTACCGCATCGGCCGCGGCGCGCTGAAGCCGCGTTCGACCTACCTGCTGCGCATCGAGTATCCCGAGGACAAGCCGCGCTTCGCCCCGATCGAGATCCAGACCGGGCAGAACTACATGGACGTGGGCTGGAAGAACGGCGTCGGCGCCGATGACGTGTACGACAACTGGCCGCTGAGCGGCGGCTGGCAGTGGTACGACGTGATCGTGGCGCTGGATGACGAGACCATGGGCATGGGAGGCACCGGCGCGGCCCCGGCCGAGAACGGGTTCTGGGTCTACTTCATGAACAAGCAGAAGCCGGGCGCCTACTACAGCATGTACGCCGGCGGTCCGGCGGTGGGGCGGATGCGCCTCTACGAGCTCGACCCCGAGCGCAATGCGCCGGCCATCCGCCGTCCGTCCGGCCTGCCCAACCGCGTCCTGTCGCTGGACTGGGAGCGCCAGCCGGACGGCGAGCCGTCGGACCTGGTGGCCTACGCGAAGCTGATGGGCTACTCGGCGATCTCGCCGGTCATCATCAAGTGGGCCTTCGCCAACTACAGCGAGCCGCTCAACGGCTACCACACGGTCAACATCGACGCCCGCAACTACTGGACGCGCCGGAGCTACGATCCCAAGGCCGGCCTGCCTGCGGCGCCGCCGGTGCCCGGCAAGCCCTCGGTGCACCAGCGCTATCTCGATGCCACCAGGGGCCAGGGCATCGACTACATCCCGCGCGTCGAATGGGGCGGATCCATGGACCTGCCCGAGGACGCCTGGGCCATCGACGAGGATGGCAAGCAGGCCAAGCCCAACCGCTTCGCGACCTGGTGCGGCAACCTGCTCAAGCCGGCGGCCTGGGACGACCTCGAACGTCTGATGCGGCATCTGGTGGGCGCGCACGCCGCCGCCAATCCGCAACTGAAGGGGGTGCACTGGCGCATCCGCTCCGACCGCCTGCCGATCAGCTACGGTCGCGAGGATCTCGCACTCTTCGCCCAGGAGACCGGCACCGCCCTGCCGCCCGGCGGTTACGAGCAGCGCGCCGCCTGGGCCGCCCGCGAGGGCAAGGAGCGCTACGACGCCTGGTGGCACCGCAAGCGCGCCGACCTCCACATCCGCCTCTCCCGTCTGCTGACCGGCTGGCGGCCGGACATGACCCTCTACTACTTCAACTGGGACACCGACAAGTTCGGCATCATCGACCCCGACATCACCGCCTGGGCCTTCGTCTCGTCGGTGGTGAAGCCCGGTCCCGAGGGCGGTCGCGCCGCCTACCTGCGCGACCGGCGGCAGCGCGCCTCCTACACCGCCGAGGACTACATCGCGGTGATGCGCACGGGGAACTTCGGCGCCGCCAGCAAGGGGGTCAACCGCGCCGACTACGGCCTGCGGCCCGAGCTCTACCGCGAGGCCCCGGGCATCCAGCTCTTCGCCCCCGCCAACTACCTGTGCTATGCCGACAAGCCGGCCTACCTCGAGTACTTCCGCACCGGCGACGGCGTCGCGGTCAGCAACGTCGTCTCCTACGACGAGATCGGCGCGCGTTCGATCAATCCCAAGTACGAGGGCAACATGATCCTGCCCGCCGGTCCCGCCTTCAGTATGGCGCTGGAGCTGCTGTCGTACTTCCACAGCGACGCCCGCACCCTGGCCTACACCGTCTACACCTACGGCCGCGGTTTCGCCGCCGCGCACCGCCGCTTCGCCCAGGCCTACCTCGCCCTGCCCGCCATCCCCGGCACGGTGGTCGACCAGGGCGATCCCGAGGTGAAGGTGCGGACCTACGCCTCCGCCAACGGCACCTACGTCGGGGTGGCCTCCCGCGGCCACGCCGCCAGGCGCCTGAGCGTCACCATCCCAGCCGCAGCTGGTGCCACCGTCACCGATCTGGTCAGCGGCAGGACGGTGGAGGCGCAGCGGACCGCCGCCGGCCTGCGCTTCGCCATCGACGCCGGTCCGATGCAGCTCGACGCCTTCCTGGTGACGCCATGAGCGGGCGTCGTGCGCGCGCCGGCCTGCTCCTCCTGCTCGCGGCCTGCGTCGCCGGCGGAGAGCCGGTCTCGCCGAACGAGGACGAGGTGGCGGTGTGGATGATGATGAACGATCACCGCCGCGACCGGCCGGTGTGGGACAACATGGTCGTCGACCTGATCCGCGCCAAGACGGTGGTGGGCAGCGCGCGCACCTGGAACCAGGTGGTGCAGATGCGCATCGACGCCCAGCCGCTGATCTGGTCGCCGGCGCTGGCGGAGGCGGCCCGCCGCCTGCGCGAGGAGGGGG
>JAFLCQ010000195.1 GCA_017302815.1 Planctomycetota bacterium | reverse complement strand
TCTCCCGGCAGACGGAACGACACCCGCGCTGGTTCGCGCTGCACCGACCCGAGCTTCGGTTCGGTGTCGCCACTGCGCAGTGTCACTTGGTTGCCCTGCACCGAGAGCGTGGCCGCGGCCAGGTCCACCCCCGCCGCGGGCCGTGCGGCCGGCGGCGGGGGCTGGTGATGCGACATCCAGGTGTGCACCAGGCCGCTGCCGGCGGCCATGATGACCACCACCGACATCACCAGGGCATGCCAGCGGTGGAAGCGGCGCAGACGCTGGGCCATGTCACCACCTCCAGGCGGCGCCGGCGTTCACCGCCAGACCGTCGCCAGGATTGAACAGGGCCTGGCCCTCCGGGGCGCTGGCCGGGTTGGCGACACCGGTGGTCGCGACATAGATCTCGTCGGTGAGGTTGCGACCCTCGATGAAGCACGAGAATCCGCGCCCGGCGTCATAGCCGGCACGCGCTCCGAGCAGGAGGGCGCCATCGGCCTCGTAGGTGTTGGCGAAGTCCACCGGCCAGCCGCACTGGTACTCGGCGGTGGGGCCGGCGAACCAGCCGTCCAGCTCCCAGCGCAGCTCGCCGCGCCAGACGTGCTCGGGCAGGCCGGGCAGCTGGTTGTCGCCCCACTGCGCATCGCCGTCGAAGCGGAACCTACCCCAGGTGTAGGTCTGCAGCAGGGTGACGCGCTGCCCCTCCGCCGCATCGCCGAGCAGTCGGATGTCGAGGCCGGCCTCGACGCCCTGGTGGACGGTGCGGTCGGCGTTCTCGGTCACCGCCAGCGGGCCGTGCTGATAGGCGAGGTACTCGTCGCGTACCTGCGCATGGTAGGCCGCGAGATCCCAACGCAGGCGGTCGACCTCGCCACGGGTGCCGACCTCGCCGGTCCACGCCGTCTGCTGCTCGAGATCCTGCTGCGGACGGGTGGTGAAGGTGTCGTCGAACTGCACGTACTCCGCAAAGGTCGGAGCCTCGCTGCTGCGCGACAGGTTGGCGAACACCTGCACCCCTTCACCAGCCTCGCCGAGTACGCCGATCTTGGGGTTGAGGCTGCGCCAGGTCTTCGCTCCCGACAGGCCGTTGAGACGGTCGTCGTGGTCGAGGCTGGTCCATTGCGCCTGCAGGCCGCCGACCAGCCACCAGCCGTCGACCGCCTCATGCCGCCATTCGCCGTAGACCGCTGCGTTGCGCGCGGTCTGCACGGCATCGGCGGTGAGGGCGCCGGCCTCGTGCCCGCTGGCGCCGGCGAAGGCGTGCTGTTGCGCATCCACCACGCCAAGCCCAGCCTCGGCCCCGAAGACGATGCGGTTGCCGCGACCAGCCATGCGGCCGTCGTCAACCAGGCGCGTGGCAGCGACCCAGTCGTCGGAATCCTGCTCGATGATGGTGCCGAATCCGGGTACGGCGATGGGATGGAACAGCTCCTTGCGCATGTACGCCAGCGACGCCTCGGCGCGCAGGTCGCCCCACGCCCCGGCGACGCGGTCGGCGATGCGGTAGAGCGGATAGTCCCGCTTCATGTCGCGCAGCACCGCGTCGGCGCTGGCCTGTTCGGGATCGGCCTCCATCTGCTGCCGGGTCAGGGCTCCTGGCAGCTCGGAATCGCTGTCCGCATAGGCGAGGAAGAGGCGGTTCTCGCCGGATTCTCCCAGGCGCCAGCCGACGTTGCCCTGGGCGCGCAGGTTCTCCTGGCTGGCGTGCTCGCGGAAGCCCTCCTGCTGCGACCAGGAGACACCGACCCAGGCATCGCCATCGACGCCGGCGAAGCCCGCCTGCGCCACGCCCTTGAGGTAGCCGAAGCTGCCGCCTTCGAGACGGACGCCGATCCCCGGCGCCGATCTCCCGGTCGGACTGACCACGTCGATGGCCCCGCCGAGGGTGGCGCCGCCCCAGGCCAGGGCGTTGGCTCCGCGCCACACCGCGATGTGGTCGGCTAGTGCGAAGTCGGTGGCCTGGAAGTCGCCGCCGCCATCGGCCAGCGAGATCGGCTGGCCATCAGCTAGCAGGCGGATGCCACGCAGGTGGAAGGTGCGCTGCAGGCCGCTGCCGCGGATCGACAGGCGCGCCTCGTCGGCGCCGAAGCGCGGCTGGACGTAGACGCCGGGCGACGATTGCAGGGCGTCGCGCCAGTTGGCGGTACGCGAGCCGCGCAGCTCGGCGGCAGGCACCACGTCGGTGCCGCCGGGGACGAGCCTGAGCTCGGCCTCGGCGGCGGTGGCATCGGCGGTGGTGATGGAGGCGCCGTCGGCGGAGACCACGATGGGGTCCTCGGCGGCGACGAGGGGGCACGACAGGGCTGCCGCCAGCAGGCTGGCGGAGCGGATGGGAGATGACATGGGAGGCCTTCCGGCCGCCGGGACAGGCGGCCACGCACGATTGCGGAAGCGCGGAAGCCCAGACGCGCGGATCGCGGCCTCCAACGGAGGCGCGGGGCGGTCCTGCGGCGGGGATCCGGCGCTTCAGCAGCGCGGTGGCGGCGGTTCGGGAGCCGGCCTGGACGCATCGCAGGCTGCGACCACGTCCGCGCCGACGAGCTCGGACGCGACGTCGGCGACGGGCTCGGGCTGCGATGCCCCGGCGGGGCCGGCATCGATCTTCTTCAGCTTCTGCAGCACCTGTTCGCCGCCCGTGCCAATGCCCTGGGGCCGCTCCATCGCGGCAGCGGCCCGGCACAGGCGGCACGGGGCTGCGCCGGAGAAGGTCGAGGCGACGGCGGCGGCCACACCGCTCTCGGCGCTGCGCACCGCAATCATGCCGGCCCAGGCCACGACCTGGACGACGGCGGCATTGCCGACGATCAGGAACAGGACGAGGCAGCAGACGGCGCAGCGCCGGCGTGGCATGGCTGGGGTTCCTGCCCGCACCGCCCGGCGGGCTCAAGCTCGGCAGCGCCATCCTTCTACAGACCTGTCCCCTTGACGATCTGGAGCATTCACCGCCGGCCCGCGACGCCTAGGTTTCCGCCGGAGACTCCGATGCGCCACACCGCCCTGATCCTGTCCGCCTTCGTGCTGGCCGCCGCCGCCCATGCCGCGGCGACCCTCGATGGCATCAATCTCGGCACCTACGCCAGCGGCCCCAAGCTGACGCCCGAGGATCTCAAGGGTCGCGTCGTCCTCTTCGAGTACTGGGGCATCCACTGCCCCCCCTGCCTCGCCAGCATCCCGCATCTGGCGGAGTGGCAGAAGAGCTACGACCGTGACGCCTTCGTCATCGTCGCCAACCAGTGCCAGGGCGAAGGCGCCGACAACGCGCGCAAGGTCTGGCTGGCGAAGGGCGGCGGCGATCAGGTCAGCGTGATCGACGGCGGCGAACTGCAGGGCGCCAACGTCACCGGCATCCCGCGCTGCTTCCTCTTCGATCACGAAGGCAAGCTGATCTTCGACGGTTCGCCCTTCCAGGTCGAGGCCGAGCTGACCAAGGCGGTGCAGGCCTCGCCGGGCCAGCTGGTCGCCGGCTATGCCTGGACCAAGCTGAAGAAGGAGGCGGCCGCGATCGGCAAGCGCCAGAACATGGGCGCAGCGCTGAAGTCCGTGCGTAAGGCTTCAGCCGGCACCGATGTGGCCGCCCAGGCCGAGGCCACCGAGATGATCAAGCGCCTGGAGACCTGGGCCGGCAAGCAGTCGCAGGCCATGACAGCTGCGCGCGCCAGCGATCCCGCCGAGGCCTACCGCCTCGCCCTCAGCCTGTCTGGCGCCTTGAAGGGCGACGTGCTGGCAGAGCCCTTCGACGCGGCGGTGAAGGAGATCAAGGCCGACAAGGAGGCGATGCTGGCCGTGCGCGGCGCCGAGGCCCTGGCGGCGGTGAAGGCGCAGGCCGACAAGTACGGGCTGCCCGACGATCCCGAGACCTTCCTCGCCCGCGCCAGCAACAAGGGCAAGGCGGCCGAGATCGCCGGCGGCCTCAAGTCGGTGGCGACGAAGTTCGCCGGCACGAAGGCCGCGGACGAGGCGACGGCGCTGGCGAAGACCTGGAAACTCGGCGGCTGATCAGCCGCCGATGCGCTGCCACTCCGCGATCTCGTAGCGCCGGCCCGGCCACCTGCCGGAGCGCTCGACGCGGCCGCCCGAACCATCCCACGCCAGGCGGACGCGGTTGCTGGCGCCGCGCTCGTGCGCGTCGCTCTCGCCGTCGTCCTCGTGCAGGTCGCAGGGCCGCGGATCGGCGCCATAGACCCGCACGGTGAGGCGGAAGACGGTGTCGGCGCGGACGTGCTCGACCGGCTCGGCCAGGGGCAGGATCGCGCCCGAGCGCACGTACAGCAGCATGCGCTCGACCGGGGTGTCCTCGTCGATGCGCTCGCCGCCGGCGATGCGCCGGCCGCTGGCGAGATCGAACCAGTCGCCCGACGGCAGGTAGACGCTGCGCGAGGCCTGGCCGGCGAAGACCGGCGCGAACAGCAGATCGTCGCCGATCAGCCACTGGTCGTCGACCGTGCGCGCCTCGGCATCCTGCGGGAAGTCCATCGCCAGGGCGCGGAAGGGCGGGGTGCCGTCGGCGCGGTAGCGCGCGAAGGCGGCGTAGATGACCGGCAGCAGGCTCATGCGCAGGCGGAAGGCGTCGCGCACCAGGGCGGTGGCGCGCTCGCGCTCGGGCATCGATTCACCGCGGTTGTTGGCGGCGCGATCGACGTTCGCCCACGGCGGCTGCGGGATGTACCAGGCGTTGACCAGGGCCTGCGCCGACATCGCCACCGCCTGGATGCGGCGCACCAGATCCTCGACGCCGGTGGCGTGGCGCACCTCGGGCGACCACAGCAGCCCGGAGAAGCCCGAGCCGACCACGCCGCGCACGAAGTCGCGGTGGTCGTAGAGGTCGGAGTACAGCACGAAGGGGTAGGGCGAGGCCAGCGCCCCGGCGTTGCGCACCTCGTGGTAGGAGCGCACGCCGCGCCCGGCGTAGACCTGATGCACGGTGCGCAGGTACATCATGCCGAAGAGGCTGTGCATGCGCTCGCCGTCGAGGCCGGAGGGGAAGCGGTCGTGCTCGGGGAAGCACCACGGCCAGCTGATGAAGTCGGAGTGGTCGCATTCGTCGAGCTTGAAGCCGTCGATGCCCTCGGCCGCCAGCACGCCGTGATGGCGGGCGTAGGCCGCGCGCGCCGCCGGCATGAGGAAGTCCGGTACCAGCCCGTCGAAGACCGCGCTGGGACCGGCGTGCGGCAGGATCTCGCCGTAGACCGGCGCGCTGGGATGGACGTAGGCGTGCTCCCAACAGTTGATGCGGAAGCCCTTGCCGCGGATCCCCTGCAGGAATCCGCGATGGTCGGGGAAGCGCTCCTCGGCCCAGCGGTAGCTGCACGGATATGCTTTGGTCTGCCAGCCGGGTTCGAGGCCCAGGACGTCGCAGGGGATGCGGTCGGCGCGCAGGCCGGCGGCGATGCCCTCCACCTCGCTGCGACTGGCCTTGCCGAAGGCGCGATACCACACGCCCAGGCCCCACAGCGGCGGCAGGCAGCCGCCGCCGGAGAACAGGTTGTAACGCCGCACCGCGTCCTTCAGCGTCGGCCCGCCGAAGAGGTAGACGGTGACGCCGCGCGCGACCGGCACCTCGATGACCAGCTCGCGCCGGCCGCCGGCGCGGGCGCGGTACAGCTCGTCGGTGGTGGTGCCGATCACGCCCGGCGCCGGTTCGGCGAGGTCGCAGGCGCGGCGCTGGCCGCCGGTGTGGAAGCTGGCGTAGCGCGCGGTGTCGACCAGCAGGCCCCAGCCGGCGGTGGAGGCGATGAATGGCACCGGGGCATGCGAGTCGCCGGTGTCGGCGACCGGATCGGAGTTCACCCGCAGAACGCGCTTCTTGCCGCGCTGCTCGTGCGATTTCAGCTGCAGGCCGAGGCCGTAGAGCGATTCGCCATCGGCCAGCGGCAGGCGGATGAGGACGCCGCGGTCGCTGGTCTCGATCTTCAGCTCGGCGGCCCACGCCGGAAGCGCGGCCTCCGGCATGGCCGACAGCGCCGCGCTGGCGATGGGCACCTCGCGCAGGGCGACCGGGGTGAGGGGCTCGGGCGTGCCATGGACGACGGACCAGACGCCGGGGGCTGCGGAAAGCATGGGGCGGGATGCTTGCGCATCCCGCCCCAGGACAAGCGTGCAGACGGCCGATTGTCCAGGACGCTGGACAATCGCGGTTCAGTACTTCACGCCGCAGCCGTAGGACTTGGTCTGCGCGGTCGCCACCGGCCGGTTGGCGGCGAGATCGGCCAGCGCGGCGCTGACATGGTTGGTGGCCTTGGCGATGTCGGCGGCGTCGGTCGAACGGATCGAGTCGATGGCACCGTGGTAGCGCACCACGCCGTCCTTGTCGACGATGACGATCTGCGGCGTCGTCGCCGCGCCGTAGGCCTTGCCGACCGCGCCGTCGGCATCGATCAGATAGGCCGTGGGGACGGCCTTCTCGGCGGCGATGCGCGCGGTCAGCTCGGCGCCCGCGAAGTGGCCCTGCTTGCCGGGAGCGCTGGAGCAGATCGACAGCCAGACCACTCCGGCGGCCTTGGCCTCGGCTTGCAGCTTCGGGATGTTGCCCGAGCTCTGGTAGTGCTTCTTCACGAAGGGGCAGTCGTAGTTGACCCACTCCAGCACGACGGTCTTGCCGGCGTGGTCGGCGAGCGACACCGGCTTGCCCTCGGCGCTGGTCAAGGTGAAGGGCGGCGCCTTGGCGCCGGGCGGCACCGGATCTGCGGCGAAGGCGGCGAGGGCGATGGCGGCGAGCATGAAGGCGCGGATCATGGCGAACTCCGTTGCGGCAATGCGGTGAGGGCATCGCGGACGATGCCGGTGGTGAGGACGTCGGGGAGGATCTCCTCGCTGCCGTCGGGGGCGACGAGGACGTAGGTTGGCACCGAGGCGCGACCGCGCGCGGCGAGAGCGGCGGCCACCGCCGGATCGCGGGCGGTGAAGTCGGCACGCAGCAGCGCGACTCCGCGGCGCTCGGCCTCCTGCAGGACCTCGGCGCTGTGCAGGGCGGTGCGCTTGTTGACCTGGCAGGTCAGGCACCAGGCGGCGGTGAAGTCGATCAGCACCGGGCTGCCGGCGGCGCGCAGCTCGCGCTCGCGCTGCGCGCTCCA
>JAFLCQ010000194.1 GCA_017302815.1 Planctomycetota bacterium | reverse complement strand
CCGGGCTCGCCGACCACGCCGCCGGCCGGCACCGCCTCGGCAGCGGGCAGCAGGCAGGCCAGCAGCAGGACCAGCAGCAGGCGGATCACGGCTTGGGCTCCGCAGGGGCGGGCACGAGGCGGGCCAGTTCGCTGGCGAAGGGCGAGGGCGGCGGAGCGGACGCGGGAGCGGGCGGCGGAGCCGGCAGGGTGGCGATGTGGGTCAGCTCCTTGTCACCCAGGCCGACCACCAGCCACTGCCCGGCGACGCTGACCAGGGCCAGCTGGCGGCGCGGGCCGATCTGGATGGTCTCGACCAGCTCCATCGACCGGCCGCGGCCGCCCAGCAGACGGCGGGCGTTGAGGCGCTTGGCGGTCCAGCCCAGGCCGACGGCCAGCGCCACCACCAGGACCAGGCCGCCGCCCAGGGTGGCGATCGAACCCCATCCCGGGGCCTCGGCGGCCGGGCGGGCGGCAGCCGGCTGGGCGCCGGTCCACTCCTGGTCGGTGAACAACGGGGCATCGCCGGCGGCGAGGGCGGCTCCGAGCAGGCAGATGGCCAACCAGCGCATGTCGCATCCCCCGACGCCGGGTGTCGCCTGTCTGGACAGGCCGGGGCGTCCGCACGGCCTGGGTGCGCCGGCCGTGCCAAGCGCGCCGGGGATGCAGCGCACGGAGCCGGTCCGGGACCTATCTCCACTTTGGCACGCCACTTGATAGTTTTCCCGCCAGCATGGAGCAGCGCATCCTCGTCACCCAGGCCGCGCCCGGCATGACCCTGGCCAGGCCCGTGCTGCTGCCCGACCGCATGGTGCTGGTCGGCGAGGGCGCTCCGGTCACCGAACTGCTGATCGGCCAGCTGATCAGCCGTGGCATCAAGCGCATCGTCGTGCGCGGAAACCCGCTGGCTGGCCCCGGCAAGCAAGAGTGGGAGGCGCGCATCGCCGCCCTGGATGAGCGCTTCTCCCGCGTGCAGGCCAATCCCTTCATGCGTGCCATGCGCGATGTGGTCGCGCGCGTGCTCGCCCGGAGGAGCTGACGCCAGATGGTCTACTCGCAGGCTGCCATCCAGGCCCGGCTGCTGACCGCCGGACTGCCGACCTTTCCGCGCACGGTCGCGCGACTGCATCACCTCATCGTCGAGGCCGAGTCGCCCCCGCACGTGGTGGCATCGGTCATCGCCACCGACCCCGCCATCGCCACCCTGGTCATCGGCCAGGCCAACGCGGCCGGTCACGGCACCACGCAGCTGACCGAGGCGATCCGCCGCATCGGCCTGGGCGTGGTGATGAGCACCGCCAACAGCGCCGTGCCGGTGCCCGACGACCAGCGCGCCGCCCTTGCGTCGTGCTGGGCCCAGGCCAACGCCGTCGCCGTCCTCCTGCCCATCCTCTACGACTACCGCCGGCACCTCATGCCGCGCGAACTCGACGACGAGACCCTGCACCTCATCGGCCTGTCGCACGATCTCGGCCATGTCCTCGCGCTGTCGCAGTTCCCCGGCGAGTACACCGCCGCCGCCCGCCGGCTGCACGCCGGCGAATCCGACTTCGAGCGCCTGGTCGCGGCCGAGATCGGCGCCGGCACCGGCCCCCTCGCCGCCATCGCCGCCGCCTCCTGGTCGCTGCCCTCGCTGCTGTCGATCCCGATGGCGTGCTGGCGCACCCCGAACGCGGCGCCGAAGCACCTCGAACTCGTCTCGCTGGTGCATGTCGCGCACATCCTGGCGCATGCCGCCGGCTTCACCGCCGCCGGCGACGCCTACGTCCCGATCCTGGACGATCTCACCCTGTCGCGCCTCAACCTGCGCACCGGCGATCTCGAGACCGTCCTCTCGCGCATGTTCGAGTCGATGGACGAGCTGGAGCTGTACGAAGGCGCCCTGCGCGCCTGACGGGCCGCGATTGCACCCCGGCGGGGGCTCCTAACCTGCTCGCCCTCCGAGAGGTTACGCCATGGCCCTGTCCGACGCCCCCAAGGCCCATCCCGCCGATGTGATGAAGAAGCTGGTCGCGCTGTGCAAGAACCGCGGCTTCGTCTTCCAGTCGTCCGAGATCTACGGCGGCCTCAAGAGCGCCTACGACTACGGCCCGCTCGGCGCCGAGCTGAAGCGCAACGTCATGGGCGAGTGGTGGCGCGACATGGTCACCACGCGCGAGAACGTGGTCGGCATCGACGCCTCGATCATCATGCACCCCAACGTGTGGCGCGCCTCGGGCCACGCCGCCGGCTTCGCCGACCCGCTGGTCGACTGCAAGATCTCCAAGGAGCGCTTCCGCGCCGACAAGGCGCCGCGCCCGAAGCCCGGCGACGCCCTGCCGATCACCTGCCCGGACAAGGGCGTGGCCAAGGACTGGGCCGAGCGCATCGCCAAGGATTTCGGCGTCGAGCTGGAGCGCGACGGCAACGTCCTCAACGGCCTGAAGTGCATCTCGCCCTCCGAGTTCGGGTTCTTCCCCAAGGGCGCGGATGCGCCGGTGAAGATCTGGCCCTTCCGCGGCTACGTCGGGCCGACCTTCGGCAGCCCCTTCCTGACCGATGAGAAGCAGTTCAACCTGATGTTCCGCACCAGCCTGGGCCCGGTCGACCAGATGGGCGACATCGCCAAGGTGGTGGGCGAGATCACCGCCGCCGCCGACATCGCCGCCGCCGTGAAAAGCCAGTTCGGCCGCGCCTGCGACGAAGGCCCGCTGGCCAAGGCCTTGGAGTCGGGCGAGCGTACGCGCATCATCCGCGCGGTGATGGAACAGCTCTCGCAGGCCTCGCTGGCCTATCTGCGCCCCGAGACCGCGCAGGCGATGTTCGTGCAGTTCAAGAACGTCATGGACAGCCAGGGCCTCAAGCCCCCCTTCGGCATCGCGCAGATGGGCAAGAGCTTCCGCAACGAGGTGACGGTCGAGCACTTCATCTTCCGCTCCTGCGAGTTCGAGCAGATGGAGATGGAGTTCTTCTGCGAGCCGGGCACCCAGAAGGAGTGGATGGCCTTCTGGAAGGAGGCGCGCATGTCGTGGTGGCGCCGCTTCGCCAACTACCCGGCCAGCTTCACCTTCCGTCAGCACGGCAAGGATGAGATGGCCTTCTACGCCGACGACTGCTACGACGTCGAGTACGACTACCCCTGGGGCTGGGGCGAGCTGGAAGGCATCGCCAGCCGCACCGACTACGACCTGTCGCAGCATGAGAAGCACAGCGGCGTCACCCTGCAGTACGTCGACCAGGAGAAGGCCGGCCCGGACGGCAAGAAGCCCTGGAAGTACAAGCCCTACGTCATCGAGCCGGCCGCCGGCGCGACCCGCGCGGTGCTGTGCTTCCTCCTCGACGCCTACCACGAGGAGGAACGCACCACTGCGACCGGCGAGAAGGAGACGCGCACGGTGCTGAAGCTGCACCCGCGCCTGGCTCCCATCAAGTGCGCCGTGCTGCCGCTGGTGAAGAAGGACGGCATGCCCGAGAAGGCGCGCGAGATCATCGCCGCCCTGCTGAAGGCCGGCGTCAACGCCAAGTACGACGAGAAGGCCTCGATCGGCAAGCGCTACGCGAAGCACGACGAGATCGGCACCCCGTGGTGCATCACCGTCGACGGCGACACCGTCAAGGACGGCATCGTCACCCTGCGCGACCGCGACACCACGCAGCAGGTCAAGCTGCCGGTCGCCGAGGTCGTGGCGCAGATCCAGGCGCGGCTCAGCGTCTAGGGGGCCGACGCCCCCTAGGACCCCCAGGCTTTGTCGGGGTTCGGTTTCGTCGGCTGCGCCTCCGAAACCGTGGCGGCATCGGCTTCGCCGATTGTATGCCGCCACCACCCCTCGGCGCCCGGTCGCGCTGCGCGCTCCGGGTCACGCGGGGCTCGCGCCCCGCACCCCCACCAGGTTGCACGTGGGGATCGGGGTGCGTGCGAAAAGCAAACAGCGGACAGCGGACAGCGGACAGCGGACAGCGGACAGCGGACAGCGGACAGCGGACAGCGGACAGCGGACAGCGGACAGCGGACAGCGATCACCCGCCTCCCCTCAGCCTGCGGATGAATCCCGTCAGCATCCGTCCGACAGCGTCGTTGTGTTTCAGCGCCTCCGTCACCGCGAGGCCCAGCGCGGCGCAGATGCGCAACTGGGCGGCGATCTCGCTATTGGACCCGCGGGCGATGGCGAGGAAGCGGGCGAAGTCGGCATCGTTGCCGCGCCCCGCGCCTTCGGCGATGTTGCTGCAGACCGAGATTGCCGCGCGGCGCAGTTGCGACTGCAGATCGCCAAAGCGGACATCCATCGCCGCGATTGCGGCGAGTTGCGCGTAGGCGGCTTCGAGAACGCGGAGGTTGTGGATCGTCGCCATGGTAAGGCTCCTTGTGCAGCCTGCCGCACCCCGCGCGCGCAGGGGTCAAGGCCGCGCGCAGCGCGCCGGGCGAAGCCCGGGCAGCCTTGACGCCGAGCACGGGGGGTACGGTAGGCTGCACAAGGAGCCTTACCGTGGCCCCGACCCACCGCCGTCAGCGCAGCGCTGCAGCGAAAAGCGAAAAGCGAAAAGCGAAAAGCGAAAAGCGAAAAGCGAAAAGCGAAAAGCGAAAAGCGAAAAGCGCATTCGTACACCGTGACACCAATCCACCCTTAGCAACTCGCTGATCGCTATTCGCTGCGCGCTATTCGCTAAGCGCCACTCGCCACTCGCCATCGCCCCGCGGTGGACTGAAGTCCACCGGCCGTGCCGACTGAAGTCGGCGCTACGGCGCTACCGCGCCAGGGCCGGCTTCACCGCTGGCGCTGCCGCCTCGGCCTTGGCCTCGACCTTGGGCAGCTCAGCCGGGATGAAGGGCCCCGCATCCACCGGCGGCACCTCGGCCGACGGCATCGGCGGCACCACCGCGTAGCGCAGGACCAGGGCGCAGACCAGGAGGAAGGCGCCGATGACCAGCGCCGAGCGGCCGCGCTCGAGCCACTTCCGCGACGCGAGGTCGTCGTTGGTGCTCTGCACCGCCTGCATGACCTGCTGCTGGTCGGCGTGCACCTTCTCGCCGCAGCGCCGGCAGTAGCGCGTGCCGATGGGGTTCTGGTTGCCGCAGGCCTGGCAGGGGATCATGGCAGGCCCTCCACCGCCTTGGGCCACCTGGCGGCGATGGCGGCGCGGCGCTGCGGCAGCAGGGCGGCCACCGCCCGGATCGCCGCCTCCTGCTCCTGCTTCACCGCCTCGCACAGCTTGATCGCCTCGGCGTCGGGCAGCAGCGCCGAACCGGCGCCGACCAGCAGATGCATGAGCGGCGCCTCCGGGGCCCTGGGCCGCAGCAGCAGCAGGGCTCCGGCATGGGCCCGCACCTCGGAGACCTTGCCGGCCTGCCAGGCGCGGCGCAGCAGCACGGTGTGGGCGGCCCGCAGGACGTTCAGATGCGGGGGCGCCTCGCCGTCGACGGGCTTCAACCGCCCGGGATCGCGTCCGGCATTCGCCGCCGCCATGGCGGCCAGCAAGCGACCGTCGGCGGAGCCTTCGAGATCGAAGCCGGCGGCCTTGCCCTTGGCGACCCGCGCCAGGGCCATGGCGGCATGCGCGGTCTCGCGATCGGCCCGGCTGGTACCACGCGCGGCGATGGCTTCGATACGCTCGACGGCGTCCAGATCGGCGGTGTCCAGGGCCAGCAGCGCCGGCGCCACCTCGTCGGGCACCCGCGCCGAGGCCTTCGCCGCCAGCTTGCGCGCGTCGGCGACGCGGTCGCGCCGCAGCATCTCCAGGGCGTCGCGGGTCTCGCTGACCGCCAACCAGCGCTGCACCCCGGACCAGGCGATCCCGGCGGCGGCGAGGACGAGGAGGAGGCCGGCGGCCAGCATGGACATGCCGACCAGGGAACGCTGTCCGGAGGTCATTCGCGCACCTTCCCCAGCACCTGGTCGGGGCCGATCACGCCACGGGCGAGACTGTCATAGCGATGGTTGGTGCTGACCACGAAGAGGTGCCCTGCCGGTACGGTCATCGGGCCGACATCGTGGATGCCCTGATACAGCCCGGCATCCTTCCAACCGTTGACCTCGTTGTCGTCGACCAGCAGCTCGCCGCCGACCAGGCGCACCTGCTCGCCCGGTAGGGCGCGGACGACGCCGAAGCCGACGTCGTCGGGTCCGTCGCCGAAGCGGAACGCCACCACGTCGCCGGCCGCGAATGGCGGCGGCGCCAGCCACACGCCGGTCATCGGCACCAGACCGCTCTGGTCGTCGAACTCGGCCGGCACCTGCGCCCGCGCCAGCTGCTCGGGCAGCTTCACCGCCGCCACCACCAGCAGAAGGGTGACGACGACGAACCAGAGCACGGTGCGGAGGGCCTGGATCACGCCGCCATGCTCCCCAGGCCACCCCCCGCGATGAAGTCCCGGCCGGCCCTGCCGCGGCATGCGTGTCATTGGGGCGGGACGGCCTTCCCAGGCGCCGAAGCCCGGCACCATACCCCCATGCCCGACTGGCCGCGCCTGCCCCCCGCCCCCCGTCTGCTGGTGATCTCCGGTCCGAGCGGATCCGGCAAGAGCACGGTGATCCAGCGCGCCTGCGCCCTGGAACCGGCGCTGGTGCGCTGCCTCAGCTGCACCACCCGCGCCCCGCGCGGGGCCGAGCGCGACGGGGTGGACTACTGGTTCCTGACCCAGGCCGAGTTCGACGCCCGCGCCGCCGCCGGCGGCTTCATCGAGCACGCGGTGGTCTTCGGCAAGGCCAGCTACGGGACGCCGCGCGCATTCGTCGAGGAGCGCCTGGCCGCCGGCCAGAGCGTGATCAAGGATGTCGACGTGCAGGGCGCAGCGCAGATCCGCGCCAGCTTCCCGGCCGCCGTGCACATCTTCCTGGTGCCGCCCGACCACGCCGAGGTCGAGCGCCGCCTGCGCGGACGCGGCACCGACAGCGACGAGGTGGTGCGCCGCCGCCTGGCCGAAGTCGAGCGCGAGGTCGCGCGCTGGCGCGACTACGACTACCTCCTGGTCAACGCCGACGTGGAGCGCGCCGCGCACGACCTCCTGGCCGTGCTGCGCGCCAAGGGGATGGAGGCCGAACTCGTCGCGATGGGCCGCAAGGTCGCCGAGACGATGGTCGAACTGTTCGCCGGCCTGCCCGCAGGCCATGAGTTCTTCGACCGCTTCAGCTTCATCGCC
>JAFLCQ010000193.1 GCA_017302815.1 Planctomycetota bacterium | reverse complement strand
CGACCACGCGCGGGTGGGCGTGGCCGTGCAGCAGCGGGCCCCACGACAGCACGTAGTCGATGTAGGCGCGGCCGTCGGCGTCGGTGATGACGGCCCCCTTCCCGCGCGCGATCACCGGCGGATTGCCGCCGAGGCGCTTCCACGCCCGCACCGGGCTGTTGACCCCGCCCGGGATCACCCGCTGCGCGGCGGCGAAGGCGCGGCGCGAACGCGCTCCGGCGACGGGACGAGCGGACGGTGTCTTGAGCGGCATCCAGCCTCCTGTTGCCCTGGACGTCGGGCGTGGCTACTGTCGGGCCCGTGCTGTACCTCGCCAGCCGAAGCCCGCAACGCGCCATGCTCCTGACCAGGGCCGGCGTCACCTTCCAGGTCACCGCCAGCAGCTGCGACGAGGAGGCGATCACCGCCCCGGTGCCGCAGGCCCTGGCCATCGAGCGCGCCCGCGCCAAGGCCGCCGGCGGGCAGGCCCCGCCCGGAGCCATCGTCCTGGGCGCCGACACCGTGGTGTCGCTGGGCCGCGAGATCCTGGGCAGCCCGCCCGACGCCGCCGGCTGCGCCGCCATGCTGGCCAAGCTGTCCGGCACCACGCATCAGGTGCTGACCGGCCACTGCCTGGTGCGCATGGGGCCCGGCGGAAAGCCCGAGGCCGAGGCCGTCGCCCTGACCATGGCGCGGGTCAGCATGCGCACCCTGTCGCCCGCCGAGATCCAGGCCTATGCCGCCAGCGGCGAGGGCGTGGGCAAGGCCGGCGGCTACGCCATCCAGGAGCAGGCCGACCGCTTCGTCGTCGACCTGCAAGGCGCGATCGAGACGGTGATCGGACTGTCGGTGCCCACCGTCGCCAAGCTGTGGCGCGAGGTGGCGACCGGCTCGCTGCCCGGCTATGCCGGACCGGTGGGCTCGGGTCCGCAGAAGGCGCTGAGGTAGGCCATGATCGCCATCCTGTCGGACATCCACGCCAACTGGGAAGCATTGTCGGTGGTGATGGAGCGCTGCGAGGCGCTTGGCGTCACGCAGTACCTCTGCCTGGGCGACGTCATCGGCTACGGCCCGGACCCCCTGCCGGTGGCCAAGATCGCCTCCGGCCGCTTCACCGTCAGCCTGATGGGCAACCACGAGGAGGCGATGGTCAGCGGCAAGCACCGCTTCAACCCGCACGCCGCCCAGGCGATCAACTGGACGCGGCAGCAGATCCAGCCCGACGCGACGCTGTGGAGCTGGTTCCAGGCCCGCAAGACCTTCGCCGTGAAGGGCAACCTGCTGATGGTGCACGGCTCGATCTACGATCCGGTGCACGACTACGTCGACGAGCCGGAGAATCCGATCGAGGCGCAGCAGATGATCGACACGCTGAACAAGGACTTCAGCGGCTTCGACATCTGCTTCGCCGGCCACAACCACACCCCCTTCATGGCCACCACCATGGGCACCATGGTGCCGCATGACGGCCATCGCCAGTTCCGCCTGCCCAAGGGCCACAAGGCCTACGTCTGCGTCGGCAGCGTCGGCCAGCCGCGCGACCGCGACGTGCGCACCAGCTTCGCCACCTTGGACGGCGAAGTGCTGACCTTCCACCGCCTGGACTACGACCTGCGCACGACGCAGGAGAAGATCCGCAAGGCCGGGCTGAACGAGTTTTTGGCGGAGCGGCTGGGCGAGGGCATTTAGAGGGATTGCCACTGGGGGTTGGGGGTTGGGGTGGCGGGTTCGGCGGTGGACGACCTGCGCGACTCAGTCTGGTTCATTGCCACTCGGGGTTGGGGATGCGTCATGCTACGCGCATCGTCGTGCTGGAGGCCGCCCCCCCCCAACCCCCGGGGGCAATGCGCCGGACGACGCCGCGCGAGTCGCCAATCACCGCTCTCGCGCCCCCAACCCCCAACCCCCAGTGGCAATGCGCGGCAATGCCCACCCCCAACCCCCAGTGGCAATGTGGGGGCAATCAATATATCCGCAGCCCTCGGAGGCCCCCATGGCTACGGTCGGCATCGGCATCATCGGATTCGGCGTGGTCGGCGGCGGCGTCGTCGACGTCCTGGCCAAGGACCGCGCAGTCATCGCCGCCCGCACCGGCGCCGACCTGGAACTGCGCGCCGTCGTCTCGCTGCCCCCCTACCAGCGCACCGACGTCCTCGGCGCCTCGCTGGGCAAGGACCTGGCCGCGATCACCAACGACCCGGCCATCCGCATCGTCCTGCTGCTGGTCGGCGGCACCACCTTCGCCAAGGACATGTGCCTGGCCTGCCTCAAGGCCGGCAAGCACGTCGTCACCTCGAACAAGGCCCTGATCGCCGAGCACGGCGACGCCCTCTTCGCGGTCGCGAAGGAGCACAAGGTCGCCATCGCCTTCGAGGCGGCGGTGGCCGGCGGCATCCCCATCATCGGCGCCCTGCGCGACGGCCTGGCCGCCAACCGCATCGAGTCGATCACCGGCATCCTCAACGGCACCTGCAACTTCATCCTGACCATGATGGAGCAGAAGCAGTGGAGCTACCAGCAGGCCCTGGCCGAGGCGCAGCGCCTGGGCTATGCCGAGGCCGACCCCACCCTGGACGTCAACGGCACCGACACCGCCCACAAGCTGGCCATCCTGTCGCGCATCGCCTTCGGCATCCGCGTCCCCCTGGCCGCCCTGCGCATCGAGGGCATCCAGAACGTCACCGCCCAGGACATGGCCTCGGCCGCCCGCCTGAGGAGCCGCATCAAGCTGCTGGCGATGGCCACCCAGCGCCCCGAGGGCCTGGAGCTGCACGTCGCCCCCACCCTGGTCCCCCTTGACCACCCGCTCGCTGCGGTTCATATGAACTACAACGGTGTGTACGTCGTCGGCTCCAACTCCGGGCCACAGCTCTACACCGGCCAGGGCGCCGGAGCCCTGCCGACCGCCAGCGCTGTGCTGTCAGATGTCATCGATGTCGCCCTGGGCAGGGCCGAACAGACCTTCGGTTCATTTGGATTCGTCCACCACCCGACTCCCCCCAGCTTCCTGCCCGAGGCCGAGGAGCGCACCGCCTCCTACGCCCGCTTCGTCTCCCCCGACAAGCCGGGCATCCTGGCTGGCATCACCCAGATCCTGAGCAGCAAGGGGATCTCGATCCGCTCCATCTTCCAGGGCGAGGCCGATGCGCAGGGTCAGGCATCCATCGAGCTGGTCACCCATCCGGCCCGCGGCGGCGACTTCCTGGATGCCGTGGCCGAGATCGACCGCAAGCAGCTGACCGCTGCCCCGACGGTCTGCTACCGCCGCCTCTGATCCGCCCTGTCGCCCCACTGCGGCAACGGCCACCCTCGCACGGGGGTGGCCGTTTGTGTTTCACGTGGAACCAATAGGGGTGGGTGGCCGCCAAGGCGCCACGTGCGCCAAGAACGCCAAGTCTCCCTGGCTTCCCCCAACTCGCCCCTCACCCTCTGCGATCTTGGCGCACGTGGCGCCTTGGCGGCTCCCCGCCCCCAGCACCCGGCATCACTTGCTTCCCCGTCACCCCCCCATACAGCTCTGTTCCACGTGGAACGTCTCGCTCCCGTCCTGGTGGTCTCAAATCAGAAGGGTGGCGTCGGCAAGACGACCACCGTCGTCAACTTGGCTGCCTTCGCCGGCCTGGCTGGCAAGAAGGTGCTGGTTGTCGACAACGACCCGCAGGCCAACGCCAGCAGCGCCCTCAACAAAACCGCCTTTGAACACTCCATTTACAGCGGCGCCGAGCCGGTACCGACCTCCGCCGATGGGGTTCATTTGGTCCCATCTGGCGCCGACCTTGCTGACCAGGAGCGCCGCCTGGCTGGAGCCGTTGGTGGCTCGCTCGCCCTGCGCGACAGGCTGAAGGCCCACCGGGTCCATTTCGACCTTATCGTTGTCGACTGTCCCCCCAACCTGACCTGCCTGCCCACCAACGCTCTGCTGGCCGCCACCCATCTGCTGGTGCCCCTGCAGAGCGAGTACTTCGCCCTGGAGGGCCTGTCGCAACTGCTGGCCCACGTCGACGGCCTGCGCCAGGACCACGAACTGCAGCTCAACCTGTGCGGCATCCTGCTGACCATGGCAACCCCGGGCTCGCCCCTGGCGCAGGGGGTCGAGGCCGAGGTCCGCCGCCACTTCGGCCAGGGGGTCTTCGACGCCGTCATCCCGCGCGACGAGATGGCCGCGGTCGCCTCCAGCCACGCCCGCGCCCTGCCCGACCACGATCCCCTCTGCCCCGCCGCCCTGGCCTACCTCGCCGCCACCCGCGAGCTGCTGACCCGCCTGGGCCTGACCACCCCCAGCCAGGTGCCCGCATGAGCCTCGCCGACAACAGCCTGGGCCGCAGCCTGCAGGAGGTCTTCGCCCGCACCCCGCGCCGCGAGGGGGGCAAGGGCTACCTCGAGGTCGAGCTGTCGCTGATCACCCCGCCGCGGGCCAACCCGCGCACCGACTTCGACCAGGAGGCGCTGCAGCAGCTGGCCGACAGCATCAAGCAGCACGGCCTGCTGCAGCCCATCGTCGTCCTGCGCCGCGAGGTCGGCTTCGAGATCCTGTCGGGCGAGCGCCGCTGGCGCGCCGCCAAGCTGGCCGGCCTCGACCGCATCCCGGTGGTGGTGCGCGACGAGTCCGACCCGCAGCACCAGGCCGAGCTGCGCCTGATCGAGAACATCCAGCGCGAGCAGCTGAACCCGCTCGAACTGGCGCGCGCCTACCAGGCCCTGCTGTCCGAGCACGAGCTGACCCACGAGGCGCTGGCCATACGGCTGAACAAGGAGCGCGCGACGATCAGCAACGCCCTGCGCCTGCTGTCGCTGCCCGACGACGTGCAGAAGCAGGTCGCCGCCGGCGAGCTGAGCGCCGGCCACGCTCGCGCCCTGCTGGCGGTGGCCGACCAGGCGCAGCTGCGCGAGCTGGCCCGCCGCACCATCGCCGAAGGGCTGAGCGTGCGCGAGGTCGAACGCCTGGCCAAGCAGCCGGTGGCCAACGCAGAGGGGGCCGCCGCGGCCGGCAAGCCGCCGCACATCAAGGAGCTGGAGGCCAACCTGCAGCACCTCTTCGGCAGCAAGGTCGGCATCCGCGAGCGCAACGGCAAGGGCGCGATCACTGTGCATTTCGAGTCGAAGGACCACTACCTGCGCGTGGTCACCCTGCTGGAGCGCTTCATCCGCCAGGCCAATCTCGACAAGGCCGGGCTGAAGTAGCGCGACGCCGGAGCCCGCGGATTTCGCGCGCTTTTTCGCAATTCTAGACGCGATTCAACGGATTCGCGTGATACAGGCCGGCGGTCGCGGCCGGCCCGCGCCTCGACCGGACGGCTCGGCCGCCCAGCATGGCCGCCGCCCATGGCCAACCTGACCCGACGTTCCGAGGTGCCCTGGCTGGTCGGCGGCATCACCGTGCTGCTGGTCGGCTGGTACCTGGTCAACCGCTTCGTCCTGCAGGTCTATCCCGCTGATCCGACCGAAGGCGGAACCATCCACGTCATCGGCTGGGGCACCGACCCCAACCCGGCGCGGGCCGAGCAGGTGTCGATCTTCAACCGCGCCAACCGCGACCGCGGCCTGCGCGTGCAGGTGGTGCCCAACGGCTCGGACGCCCAGGCCATCGTCACCCGCAGCGCGGCGGGCAACGCTCCCGACTGCATCGACGTCTACAATCCCGAGGACCTGGCGGCCTACATCGCCAAGGGCATCGCCACGCCGCTGAACCCGCACCTGAAGGCGGCCGGCATCGATCCGGCCAAGGAGACCTGGCCGGCCCTGCTGGGCAACATCAGCCGGCCCAATCCCGATTACCGGCCCGGGGTCGACGATCCGATCGACGCGCGCACCTGGTACGCCCTGCCCAACAACGTCGACTACGCCTTCATCTACTTCAACCGCACCCTCTACCAGCGGGTCGCAGCCGAGCGCCGCGCCGCCGGCCAGCCGGTGCCGCCCGAGCCGTGGCTGGGCTGGACGTGGTGGGACTACGCCGCGGTGGCCAAGATCATGAACCGGCGCGGAGCGGACGGGCGCTTCCAGTCGTTCGGCGGCGCTCCGCCCGACACCACCACCCTGGCGATGGCGATCGGCGCCGGCATGCGCGGCGAGGACCGCGCCGCCTTCGAGGCCCTGACCCCCGAGCAGCGCCGCGAGCGCGGCCTGGACGGCCTCGGCTGGGACGAGGCGATCGCGCCCTTCGTGCGCCGGCCGGACGGCACCCTGCAGCCGTGGCCCAACCGCGCCGCCATCACCCAGGCCCTGCAGTTCACCTACGACATCCAGCACGCCTGGCGCGCGGTGCCGACCCAGAGCGACATGCAGCAGATGGCGACCGGCGGCGCCGGCTATGCCGGGGCCGGGGTGCAGGGCCAGTTCCTCGCCGGCAACGCCGGCATGATGACGATGGGCCGCTGGTATCTCGGCCAGATCCGCGCCAACGCCGCCTTCGACTGGCGCATGGTGCGCATGCCGCGCTGGGTGCCCTACGAGGAATGGGCGCGCTGGCAGCGCGAGGGCAGGGGGCCCGGGCAGCGCGACGGCGACTGGGGCGACGTGGCGCACCAGGACCGCGGCTACATCGCGCAGATGAACACCCGCAGCACCTTCATCACCAGCAGCGCGCGCGATCCCGCCAAGGCCTTCCGCTTCCTCGAGATGCTGATCCGCAACCCGGACTACACCCGCATCATCCTGCTGGAGGACGGCGCCTCCTCATCGATGCCGATGGCGCTGGACTACTTCGCCAAGCCCGACCCGCTGGTGCCCGACGAGGTGGTCAACCGCCCGCCCGAGATGGAGATCGGCGCCGTGCGCAGCCAGGCGCCGCGTCCGCGCTGGCCGTTCAGCAACCACGCCCGCTACTACACCATCATCTACAGCAACCTCTCGGCATGGATGATCCCGCGCGACGCCCTGGAGGCGGCGCAGCGCGCCGGCCGGCCGGCCCTGGAGCGACCCGAGCTGGCCGCCTTCGGCGCACCGGGCGAGCGCATGGCCTCGGCGGCCGGCATCGGCGAGGACTTCGCCGAACGCCTGACCACGGTGATGGACGCGGCGGGGAAGGAGCCACCTCTTTGGTTTTGGGATTGCGTCCGTTGCGGGCGGCGCGTTTGGACACAGTAAAGGTACCAAATCCGACCAGAGTTACTTTACCACCGCC
>JAFLCQ010000192.1 GCA_017302815.1 Planctomycetota bacterium | reverse complement strand
GATGTCGAGGGCGATGGCATCGCGGGCGGCTGGCGTCACGCGTTCCGGCAGCGCCGCGAGGGCGGCAGCCAGCGCTTCGCGCGCAGGCAGGGCCGCGATCAGGGCCTGGCGGATCTGCTCGGTCTCGGCCCCGGACAGCACCGTCGCCTTGCCATCGGCCGCGAACTCCCGGGCGCGGGCGTGGCGCAGCGCGACCAGCAGCAGGGCGTCGAGATCGCGCTGACGGTAGAGGAAGGCCCCCTCCGCGACCACCGCCTGGATGGGATCCGGCTGCTGAGCGGGAGCCTGAACCGGCGTCGGCGCCGCCTCGCCCGCCCACGCCACGGCGGCACACATGAGGATCCAGATCGCGCGCATGCCGCGCACGCTATCGCCGATCCCCGCCCCAGGTAGCGGCAGCCGCCATGTCCGCCGACCTTTCCAATCCCCCGTGTGCGCACCCCCGGGGGTCGTGCGGGGTGCGGGGTGTGGGGTGTGGGGCGCAGCCCCACATGAACGTGGAGCGCGCCAGCGCGACCGGCCGAGGAAGCGGCGACGGGCGGATACAATGGGCGAAGCCCATCCGCCCGCGGTTTTCGAGCCCCAGCGAGAAAACCGAGCCGCGACCGAGGCCGGGGGTCCTAGGGGGCGTCGGCCCCCTAGACGCCAGTGGAGCGCGCCAGCGCGACCGGCCGAGGAAGCGGCGACGGCGGCATATAATCGGCGCAGCCGATGCCGCCGCGGTTTCGACGGCGCAGCCGGAGAAACCGAGCCGCGACCGAGGCCGGGGGTCCTAGGGGGCGTCGGCCCCCTAGACGCTACAGCACGGCGTCAGACCCGATCATGCTGCGCATGCGCTCCAGCGCCTGCGCCTCGATCTGGCGGATGCGCTCGCGGGTGAGCCCGAAGATCTCGCCGATCTCCTCCAGGGTCATCACGGGGTAGCCGTCGATGCCGAAGCGGTAGCGCAGGACCTCGGCCTCGCGCTCGGGCATGCGTTCCAGGCGGCAGCGCACGACGGCGGTGTCCTCGTTGTCCAGCAGCGGAGCGTCCGGCGTGCTGCGGGCGATGACCTCGCAGGCCGCCTCGAAGGAGGCCTCGTCGACCGAGCTGGTGCCCTGCTGCGCGGTGGCGACAACGCGCTCGATCAGCTTGAGGTTGGCGGTCGGCAGGCGCAGGGCGCGGACCAGCTCCTCCATGTCCTCGTGGTCGGGATGCTCGCGCTCGTGCTTGCGGTAGCGCGAGACCAGCTCGGCCATGTAGGTCGGGATGCGGACGTTGCGCCCTTTGTCGGCCAGGGCGCGGCGGATGGCCTGGCGGATCCAGTGCACGGCGTAGGTCGAGAAGCGGAATTCCAGCGAGGGATCGAAGCGCTCGACCGCGCGCATGAGGCCGATGTTGCCTTCCTCGATGACGTCGAGGAGCGGCAGGCCGAGGTGCTCGTACTGGTGGGCGACCGACACGACGAGGCGGAGGTTGGCCTGGATCAGCTCCTGCCGCGCATTGCGGTCGCCCCGACGCACGCGTCGGCCGATCTCGACCTCCTGCTCGCGGGTGAGCACCTGGAAACGGGATACCTCGTCCAGGTACATCGACAGGAGCGGATCGCGGGCCACGTTGGGCTGGGTCTTAGCGGATTCGGATCCGATGTTCAACGGGACAGTGCGAGGGCTTCCAAGGCCAGGCGCGGCGGATGGTTGCGATCCAGATCGGCGATCGCCCGTGCCACCCGTTCGAGGCGGTCGAGAGCCTGCCCGGCGACCCGCGCGTCAGGACTGCGCAACCCCTGCCGCACATGCGTTCCCAGCGCCAGCAGCCACTCGCGCAGGCACGCCCGCTGCACCGCGGCCGGCGTCCGCCCCCCTTCGCCATCCTCGCCATCGTCGTCGGCCTTGCTGGGCAGCTTGGCCAGCACCACCGCGATCGCCGCCAGGTCGAGGCCTGCCAGGATGCGCTCGAGATCGGCGACGGGGGCCGGGGGCGGAGCCGACGCGGACAGCGCACGGACACTGCCGCCGCCGGCCGCGATCGACGCAGCACGCTCGCGCGGCACGCCTTGCCGCTGCAGCAGCGCTGCGGTCTCGTTCTGGGTCAGCGCCTGCAGGCGGTAGGACTGGGCGCGGGAGCGGATCGTCCCCAACAGGCTGGCCGAGGCCACGGCGGTGAGGATCAAGGTGGTCCGCGGCGGCGGCTCCTCGAGGATCTTGAGCAGTGCGTTCGACGACGCGCCGCGCAAGCGCTCGGCATCGGGCACGATGATCGCCTTGCCCACGCCCAGCAGCGGCGAGCTTGCCGCCGCCTCGGCGGTCTCGCGCGCGGCATCGACCGGCAATCCGCTCGGCGATTCGCGCATGCCGGGCAGCTCGGAAATGTCGGGGTGGGTGCCGGCGGCGGCCTGGGCGCAATGCGCGCAGACCCCGCAGGCATCCCCGTCACGTCGCTCCGGGCACAGCAGGGCCGCGGCGAGGGCGCGCGCCAGGGTGCGGCGGCCGCAACCGGTGGGACCCTCGAGGACGATCGCATGCGGCAGACGCCCCCGGTCGACCAGGCGCGCCAGCAGGCGCACGGTGCCACCGTGGCCGATGATGTCGCGCAGGGCGGTCAGCCGGGCGGACATCGTTCAGGGCTTGGGCAGCGGCTGGCCGAGGACGGGGGCCTGCGCCAGCCAGACCAGCTTGGTGTTGGCGCAGAAGGCGCCGAAACGCGGACCATCCACGGTCTCCACCGGAGTTGAGGTCGCGACCAGGACGGTGGACGGCGCGATGGAGGAGAGGTCGCCGGGAGGGACCGTGTACAGCAGCGGCTTGCCGGTCGCCGGGCAGTTGAAGCGGTTCACCCGGTTGCGGTCCTTGACCACCTCGGTCTCCCACAGCTCGCCCAGGGTCTTGGGCCAACCGCCGAGGCGGAAGGCGTACTCGATCACGCCCTTGCCCACGAGATCGAGGACCAGGGCGCTGTCGGCCTGGGTCGCGCCGCTCATCGGCTTCCAGCCCGGGGCGTTGTAGGCTGCGGTGCCCAGCCCCTCGTTGATGATCGCGGTCAGCAGGCCGCGGTCGGGCCCCGACAGCTCGCCGCTGTGGGCCATGGCGATGCGGTCGACCTTCTCGCGCTGCTCGTCGGCGATCCAGCCCAGCTGGACGTGGTAGGGCTTGTCGGCCGGCAGGGCGCGCATCTTGCCTTCGAAGCGCAGGGCGGCTCGCGCCGCCGGCTGGGTCTCGGGCAGGCGCGACAGCGCGAGGTACCAGTCGCCGGCGCGATCGTAGATGCCCAGACGCCGGTACGACTCGGCCACCACCAGCAGCACCTCGGGAATGCGCGAGCGGACGATCTCCTCGGATCCGAGGGCGGCGGTGAACTCGCTGACCGCGGACTGCAGGAGCTTGTTGTGCTCTTCGAACAGGCGCTTGCGGTCGCGCAGCAGGCCGCGCAGGGCGTCGGGCTTGTCGTCCTTGCCCAGGCGCTCGCCGGCGGCGGTCATGAGATCCCGGCACTTCTGCAGCTCGCCCTGGCGCAGGAGGAAGCCGAAGCTGGTCGAGGCGGCGATGGTGTAGCCCTCGCGGGTGAGCCCATCCTTCTCGACCATGCCGCTGTAGATCTTCGACCACTTGTCGAGATCGAAGGCCTCGCCGTCCTTGAGCTGGCGGCTGATGCGTCCGTTCACCTCTTCGAAGCCGGCGGCGAGCGAGGGGTGCGCGACCGGCACCTGCGCGCGCACGCGCAGGGCCCAGGCCCCGGTCAGGGCGATCTTGGCCAGCACCGCGTGGCGGGCGCCGCGGCGCTCATAGGCGGTGAGGGCGAGGCGGTAGCGCTTGTCGATCGAGACCGCGTCCTGCGGGATGCGGAAGGTCTTGCGGTCAGGCGGCTGCCTGCCGGTCGAGCGCGCGGTCTGCAGGGCGTACTGGAAGGAGTGGTTGAGATCGATCTCTCGCTCGCTGCCCCACTCCTTGCGCACCCAGGCGACCACCGGCTGCGGCAGCTCGGCCTGGAAGCGGCCGGTCCGCATGTCCCATTCCGACGACAGGGCGGCGAAATAGCTGTAGGGATCCACGACGACGTAGTAGTCGTACTCGCACGGGCCCGATGAATGGCGGCAGCCGTCGATGTCGGTGCCCATGTCGGATTCGCCGCCCACGGCTCCCGGCTGGCCGCCGATGACCACGACATTGAAGCGTTCGCCGGTGACCGGCGAAGCGAGTTCGACGTCCTGCAGCTGCAGGGCGTGCAGGGCGCAGGCCAGCATGGACCCGAGGATGACGCGGGACAGGGTCATGGACGCTCCGGTAAACGACGAGGCCGCCGCAGCTTGAAGCGCCGCGACGGCCTGCCAGTGCGCATCCGGCGATTGCCGGACGGGCGGATGATCAACCGCTGATGGAGACGACCTCGACGGTCGTGATCTGGGCCCGGAAGCCCTTGCGGCGGTTGGTCATGTGCTTGCGGTGCTTGTACTTGCCGATGATGATCTTCTCGCCCTTCTCGTGGGCGAGGACCTTCACCTTGGCGGTGGCGCCAGCCACGAAGGGCGAGCCGACCTTGACCGCGGCGCCATCGGCGACGAGGAGGACGGGCAGCTCGAGAACGGCGCCCGGCTCGGCGTCGACGAGGTCGAACGAGAGGCGGTCGCCGGGGGCGGCGCGGTACTGACGGTTGCGATCGCTGATGACGGCGTACACGGTGGACTCCAGACGGGTTCAACGACGGCGACGGCGCCGGCGGCCCCCATGATTGTTGCGGGGCGGGTTTGTAGCTGCTGCCGGGGCCGTGGCAAGTGCCGTCTGGCCGTGGACCTGCGACGACGGGGCGACGGCGACCGGGAGGTTGGCCGAGAACAGCAGGCGGCGCAGCACGGCTGCCTCTTCCCACACATCCGGCGCCTTGCGCGGCGCCGGTGCGGCGACCGGCACATCAGCCGGCTTGGATTCGGCGGCGGAACCCTGCTTGGCGGCGCCTTCGCGATCCTCGCCAGGCACCGGATCGGCGGTCAGTTCGCGCTCGAGATCCTCGGCCTTCATCGCCGCCAGCTCCTTGGCGAGCTTGATCGCCTTGGCCTGCTCGATCATGAGCGGAGCCAGCAGCGACGGGCGCACCGGCTGGTGCTTCTCGTCCTTGCGCCTCTCGCCCTTGCGGAAGGTGGGGTTGAGGCGGAACTCGCGCGCCTTCATCAGCGCATCGGGATTGAAGACGATGCGGCAGTCGGTGCGCTCTTCCAGCGCAGCCAGCTCCTTGCGGCGGTTGTTGAGGATGCCGGTGGCGAGGTCGGCGGGGACGACGACCTCCAGGCGCTGCAGGCTGCGGCTGTGCAGCATCTGGCGGATGCCGCGCATGACGTCGATCTCGAAGGACTCGGCGGTCTTGATCGCGCCGGTGCCCGAGCAGTAGGGGCACTCGGCCGAGGCGACCAGCTTGTGGCTGGGGCGCTGGCGCTGGCGGGTCATCTCGACCAGGCCGAAGCGCGACATCGGACCGACCTGGATCTTGGAGCGGTCGACGGAGAGGGCGCGACGCAGGGCGACCTGCACCAGGCGCTGGTTCTCGCGCTTCTCCATGTCGATGAAGTCGATGATGATGAGGCCGCCGAGATCGCGCAGCACCAGCTGCTCGGCGATCGACTGCGCAGCCTCCAGGTTGGTCATCAGGGCGGTGGTCTCGACGTCGCCGGCATCGCGGTTCTTCGCCGAGTTGACGTCGATCGACACCAGCGCCTCGGTCTGTTCGATGACGATGGCGCCGCCGCTGGGCAGATCGACCTTGCGGTCGTAGATCGCCGCGAGGCGCTCTTCCAGGCCGTAGTAGGTGTAGAGCGGCAGCTCCTCGCGGTGGTGCTTGATCTTGTCGCACAGCTCGGGCATGAAGACCTGCGCGAAGGCGCGGGCCTCGTCGTACATGCGCTCGTTGTCGATGACGATCTGCTCGGTGTCGGGCCCGGCGACGTCGCGCAGGGTGCGCACGACGACGTCGGCCTCCTGGTAGAGGCAGGCCGGGGCGCGGACGCGCTTGCCCAGGGCGTCGATCTCGCCCCACATGCGCTTGAGGAACTCGTAGTCCAGCTTGATGTCCGCCTCGCTCGCATGCGCGGCGTGGGTGCGGACGATGAAGCCGAAGCCCTCAGGCGGTTCGAAGGCGTCGAGCTGCTTCTTCAGGCGCTTGCGCACCAGCGGGTCCTCGATGCGCTTGGACACGCCCTTGGCCTGGTCGCTGTGCATCATCACCAGATCGCGACCGGGGAGGGCCAGGTACATGCTCATGCATGGCCCCTTCTCCTTGATCGCCTCCTTGGTGACCTGGACGATGATCTCATCGCCGTTCTTGAGGATGTGCTCGATGCGGGCGTTCTTGCCCTTGTCGTGGATCAGCTCCTCGACGTGGATGAAGCCGTTCTTCTGGCTGCCAAGGTCGAGGAAGGCGGCGTCGAGCGACGGCTCGACGTTGGCGACCCGCGCCTTGTAGATGTTGCCGAGATGCTGCCCGTCGCCGAGCCGCTCGTGGATGAGCGATTCGAGGCGGCCGTCGCGGATGACGCCGACGCGCAGTTCGTGCTCGTCGAGCACGTTCATGAGGATGTGGGTGGCCATGATGGCTACCTGCCTAGGTTCGAACGAATGGACTTCGTCCTGGGGACCGGTCCCGGGGACGGGCGCGGGAGGCCGAACATCGGCCTGCTACCGCACTCCGCCCACGTCGGGCGACCGGGAAGCATATGCTTCGTCTCTCACTATGACGGGATTGATCAGCGCCGCAAGCCGCGATCGGCCCAGGGTTGGAGGCGGTCGCGCCGGCGGATGATGCCGGCATGGCCACCCCCTACCCGCCGACCGGCATGCTCACCGACCTCCTGCGCGACGCGGTGGCAGCGCCGGTGGGGTCATCCCCGCGCTTCGCCTGGATCGTCCGCGGTGCCGACCAGGGCGCCTGCCAGGTGCAGGTCGAGGACCACGCCGGCGTGTGCTGGGATTCCGGTCGTGTCGCGACCGCCGACCCCGCCCTGGCCTACGCCGGTGATCCCCTCCCGGCCGGAACCTACCGCTGGCGGGTGCGGACCTGGAGCGCGGCGCAGGACGCGTCGCCCTGGTCGGATGCCGTCGCCTTCCGCGTCGAACCCGGCGCTTTCGCCAGCCCCGAAGCCCCCCGCCTGCACCGCGAGC
>JAFLCQ010000191.1 GCA_017302815.1 Planctomycetota bacterium | reverse complement strand
GCATCGACCACCGCCGCCTCGCGGGCGTTGCGCCGGCAGCACGCCAGGGCGGCGGTGCCCAGGGTGCGACGGTCGCGCAGGGTGGCGGCGATCGCCAGCTCGCACTGCAGGGTGGACACCGCCTGGCGCAACTCGCTGGCCGGGGTGTCGGCCGGCAGCGGGTCGCCGAAACGGATGCGCACCGGGATGCGGATCAGCGGCCAGCGGCGCTTGCGCTCGGCGTAGGAGTAGGGCGTGCGCCACAGGCCCTCGATGGCGCAGGGGACGATGCGCGCCCCCGACTCGCGGGCAATGCGCTCGATGCCGCCCTTGAAGCTGTCGAGCACGCCGGAACGGGTGATCTTGCCTTCCGGGAAGACCCCGATGCAGCGCCCCGCCTTGGCCTCGGCGGTGGCGGCGCCGACCGCGGCGATGAGCGCCCGCGCGCCCATGCGCGCGTCCACCGGGATGACGCCCCAGGCGTGCAGCATGGGGCCGACCACCGGCAGATCGCAGAACCACTTGAAGACCATGAACTTCGTCCGCCGTGGCAGCACCGCGGCCAGGATCACGCCGTCGGCCAGGCTGGTGTGGTTGCCAGCCACGATCACCCCGCCCTCGCGCGGGACGCGCTCCAGCCCCTCCACTTCGATGCGGAAGAGCACGCGCACGCAGAGCGCGGCGAGCCAGCACAGGATCTGGCCGCGATAGAGCCAGATCCCGCCCAGGGCGAGGGCGACGGCGATGCCGCCCAGCAGCAGCACCAGCTGCGCCGAGGTGAGACCGGCGATCTCGGTCAGCAGATTGCACAGGCCAGATGCGGCGACCATGCCGACGGCGGTGGTGATGCCCACCGCGGCCATGACGCGGTTGCGGCTGGCCGGCTCGCTGCGCTCCTGCAGCAGCACGTTCATCGGCACGTCCCACAGGCCGCTGCCGACCCCCGCCAGGGCGAGCAGCCCGCCGAACGCGAGCAGGCTTCCCGGCAGCGGCTGGCCGACCGTCCAGATCTCCGGCGCGGCCAGGACTCCGCTCGCCAGCCAGCCGGCGACCATCAGGCTGCCGCCAGCAAGGACGGCGCCGAACAGCGGCAGACCCGCTGGGAAGGCGGCGACCATTAGCGGCGGCGCCAGGGCGGCGCCGACGATGATGCCGATCATCAGGCAGAGTCCGAGCAGCGAGGGTCCCAAAGCATCGAGGCCCCAGCCGAACTTGGCGATGGGGGCGATCAGCACCCCGACCGCGGCGGCGAGGCCCCAGAACCCGGCCAGGCTGAAGGCGGGCACGGCCAGCCCAGGGCGCTCAAAGAGGACCTTGCCCTGGCTGATGAAGGAGAAGGGCCGCACCGGGGCGGCCGGATCCTGGGCAGGCAGTCGCGGCACCAGGAAGGCGCCGACCAGGCCGATCGCCGCGACCACGCAGCCCACCAGGGTGACGACCAGGGCCGGATGCAGAGCGATGCCGAGGGCCTGCAGGGTCTTGGGATCCGCGACGCTGGCCAGGCCCATGCCGACGACGATGGCGACGATGGTCACGCCCTGCACCCAGGCGTTGGCCGAGGGCAGCTTGCCGGAGCCCGCCAGCTCGGGGATGCACGACAGCTTCACCGGCCCGAAGAACGCCGAGGTGGTGCCGAGCAGGGCCAGGGCGGCGAGGAGCAGCCAGCTCTGGCCCGCCCACAGGCCGAGACCACCCAGGGCCAGCACCGGCAGATCGGTGAATCGGCACCAGCGCATGAGGATGTGCTTGGGCAGCCGATCACCCAGCGCCCCGGCCAGCGGGGCGAAGGCGACGAAGGGGATGGTGAAGGCCAGCATGGCGAGGCTGGACAGGTGCGTGGCGTGGCGTTCGGCAGCGGCGGGATCCGAGGATCCGGCGGCGGCCGCGGCGGTCAGCGCCGCCACCGCGGCGACGCGGAAGACGTTGTCCACCGCCGCCCCCGAGAAGCAGGAGGCGAGATGGGGGGCGAGATTGCGGGCGTATCCTGGCACGGCTGGGATGGTGCCTCGTCCGGCGCGTTCCGCCACGTCCCATCCTGCCCACCCTGCCGGCTTGCGCCGCTGCCGGAGGCGCGCACAGTTTGCGACGTCGGAGGCTCCATGCAGGCCACTGAAAAAGGGGATGCCGTGGTGGTCACGGTCGACCCCGACAACTGCGCCGCCCTGTGGAAGACCGTCGAGCCCTGGGTCGCGCAGGGGAAGAAGCGGGTCGTCCTGGACTTCGGGCATGTCTCCTTCATCAACTCGCTGAACATCGCCCAGATCGTCGCCTTGCGCCATCGCTGCGGCCCCAGCGGCACCGAGATCCGCGTCGCCGGCCTCAAGGAGAACATCAAGGCGGTGTTCCGCATACTCCGGCTCGACAAGCTCTTCCCCCTCGACCTTGATCTGGCTGGCGCACTCGCCTGAACAAGGCGCAGGGGCCAAGGGTTGAGACGGCCGCTGCCGTTCGCAGGATCCCTGCATGCCCCTCTTCTCCTGGTCTCCCACCTACGAGCTCGGCGTCCCGGCGATGGACCGCCAGCACCTGACCCTGGTCGAGGCGATCAACAACCTGCACGAGGCGATGCTGTCCGGACAGGACCGCGAGGCGGTGCAACGCACCATCCACACCCTGATCAGCTACACCAAGGTGCACTTCGAGAGCGAAGAGCAGCTGCTGTCGGCCAAGGGCTATCCGGTCTTCGATGAGCACCGCATGGAGCACCACGCCTTCGTGCGGCGGGTCCTGGAGTTCCACAACCAGTACATGGACGGCCGCGTCGTCCTGTCGGCCGAGGTCATGCAGTTCCTCAAGGACTGGCTGGCCGGCCACATCCTGGTCGAGGACCGCAAGTACGCGAATTGGATGAAGGAGCGCGGGCTGGTTCGCTGAGCCTGCCGCCGCGATTGCCCTGCGCGTCAGGATGGCGTATACTGGCCCCGGAGCCGGCGAACGGCGCCCGGAGGCCGCATGTCAGCAATCGGCATTTTCGGCAATTTCGGCATACTGGGACGCATCCTCGTCCCCATCCTGACCGTCCTCGTCATCGCCCTCGGGTTGTCGGCCTGGTCGTCCGGGACCGTGGCCCAGTCCAGGCTGGTCGCCAACGCCGAGCATGAACTGTCGCAAGGGGTCGACACCCTGTCGCAACGCCTGGGCGACTGGGTCGACGGGGCGCGCAAGGACATCGCCTTCTGCAGCCACGAGCAGACCCTGCTGGCGGCCCTGACGGATCAGGCCCAGCGCCAGACCGCCAACGCCCGCCTCACCGCGATGCGCGAGACCTATCCCGACTTCGATGCCATCCACGTCATCGACCCGAGTGGGCTGGCCATCGCCTCGTCGCATGCCGAATCGGTAGGCAAACTCAATGTGGGCGACCGCCCGTTCATCAAGGCGGCGCTGGCCGGAACCCCCTCGTTGTCGGACGCCTTCGTCTCCAAGCGCACCGGCAAGGCGGTGTGCGCCCTGGCGCAGCCGATGCGGGCCCGGCCGGACGGACCGGTCATCGGCGCCATCGAGGCGGTGGTCGATCTCGGCACTTTCGCGCAACGCACGGTGGCCGGACTGAAGTTCGGCGAACGCGGCATCACCGAGCTCTACGACGGGACGGGGGCGTGCATGGCCCACCCCGATCCGAGCCGGCTGATGAAGCCCGAGTCGTCGCTGGCCAAGCTGCCGCACGGCGCGACCGTGAAGTCGGCGATCGGCGGCATCGCCCGCTTCGACGATGCCGACGGGCCGGCCATCGCCGCGGTCCGATCGGTGGCCGGATGCCCGTGGCTGGTGGTCGGCTATGCCGCCGTGGCGGAGATCGTCGCCCCCGCCCTGGAGGTGCGCGATCGCATCATCCTGACCTCGCTGGTGGCGCTGTGCGCCGTGGCGGTCGCATCCTGGCTGGTGGCCGTCGCCATCGCCCACCCGGTGCGGCGGACCGCTGCCATCCTCGACGCCGTGGCGCAGGGAGACCTCGCGCAGCAGCCTGCGGACACCCGCATCCGCGAACTGGCGGCGATGAACCGCTCGCTGGCCAGCGCCCTGGCGGGCATGCGCTCGGCCCTGGGGGCGGAGCGCGTCGACTGGGCGGCGATCGGCCGGCAGACCCAGACCAGGCAGGACCTCGTCCGCAGCCTGGTCCAGGCGAGCAGTGGCCTGGGGGCCACCGGCGGGCATCTGGCCACCTCGGCCCAGTCCGCCGCCGGCCAGGCCGCGACGGTCGGGGCCGCGTCGGAAGAGGTCAACCGCAGCGTGCAGACCGTGGCCGCGGCCGCCGAGGAGATGTCGACCGCCATCGCCGAGATCGCCCGCACCGCCGGGGAGGCGGCCCGGGCGGCCGATGCGGCCGTGCAGGGCAGCGAGGAGGCCAGCCGCCTGGTCGACCACCTCGGCGACAGCAGCAAGCGCATCGGCGAGGTGGTGGAGGTGATCACCGCCATCGCCGCGCAGACCAACCTCCTCGCCCTCAACGCCACCATCGAGGCGGCCAGGGCCGGCGACTCCGGACGCGGCTTCGCCGTGGTGGCCGGCGAGGTCAAGGAGCTGGCGCGCCAGACCGCCGGCTCGACCGGGGACATCCAGGCCCGGGTGGCCGAGATCCAGCGCGACATCGCCGCCGCGATCGAAGCCATCCGCCTGGTCGCCGGACGGATCCGCGATGTCGGCGCGCACCAGGCCACCATCGCCAGCGCGGTCGAAGAGCAGGCCGCGACCACCCGCGAGATCACCGGCAACGTCGGCCAGGCGGCCAAGGGCGTGACCGAGATCACCGCTGGCATCCATGCCGTGGCCACGGCGGTGCGCTCGGCTGGGGAGGCCGCCGAGCAGACCCGGTCCGCAGCCGATGCGCTGTCCAAGATGGCGACCGACCTGCGCGGCTGATCATGGGGCGCGGTATGGTCCGGGGACCATTCAACGGTTTCGATGATCGCGTCTGTGGAATCGGACCGCGGGGGATATCCAGTACGTGGCATGCACTCCATCCGCCATGCGCTGGCCTGCCTGCTGCTGGCCGGCCTCATCCCCGCCGCCGACTGGTACGTCGCCCCTGGCGGGAATGACGCCGCGGCCGGCAGCGAGGCCGAACCCTGGCGCAGCATCGGCCATGCCTTGACCGCTTCCGCTGCCGGCGATCGCATCCTGCTGCTGCGCGGCGGCACCTGGCGCGGCGCCTTCACCATCGGCGGCGGACGCACCGTGGCGGCCTACGGCAGTGGCGACGCCCCGATGCTGACCGCCAGCCAGCAGGCGGCGTTCACCGGCACCTGGAGCAATCCGGCCGTGCGCACCGTGGCGGTCGCGGGCAGCGTCGGCGCGGTGTGGGTCGATGGCGTCTTCTGCCGCCGCGCCCGCTACCCCAACATCGATGCCGACCCGGCCTGGCTGCGCATCGAGGCTGGCACGACCAACGTCAGCATCGTCGACAGCGGGCTGAAGGCGCGCGCGGCCGGCCGCTTCGCCGGGGCGCAGGTGCGCTGGCGGCGCTGGAGCTGGTGGTACGAGACACGGCAGATCACCGCCGACGATGGCGCCGCGACCCTCACCCTCGCCAACGACATGCCCTCCGGCACCTCCTGGCTGGCAGCCAGCCAGGCCCTGGGCAACAGCCCGGATGGCCAGGGCTCGTGCTACTACATCGACAACGATCTCGACGAGCTCGACGCCGCCGGCGAATGGTTCCACGACGGGACGACCCTCTACGTGTATCCACCAGCCGGCACGGCCGGCACGACGGTGGAATGGACCGGCAGCAGCAGCGGCATCGTCAGCAACGGCGCCACCTTCAGCGGCGTGCGCTTCAGCCGCTTCGGCGGCACCGCGCTGAGCGTCAACCAGCCCAGCACCGTCTCGGACTGCATCATCGACGAGGCCGAGGACGGCGGCGTCCTCATGACCTGGAGCAGCAGTCCAACCGTGATGTCGGGCTGCATCCTGCGCGACGTGCGCAACGTCGGCATCTACGTGAACCAGGATCCCGCCGGTCCGACCGGCACCGTCATCGAGCGCAACCTGCTGCAGCGCATCGGCGTCGAGCGGGGCTACGGGGGCAGCGGCACCTGGCACCAGGCGGGCATGATCCTCGGCGTGGGCAATGCCGTGGCCGTGCGCCTCAACCGCATCGTCGACACCGGCTACTGCGGGGTGATCGCCGGCTCCGACGGCCAGACCATCGACCGCAACATCCTGGTGCGGACGATGCAGACCCTCAACGACGGGGCGGCCATCTACACCAACTGCAGCGGCACCACCATCACCGCCAACATCGTCCTCGATACCCTGGGCGATCTCTCGAACTCGCATCCCTGGTGGCCGCTCGGGCACGGCATCTGGCCGGAGTTCCTCAGCGACTTCCACGACCAGGTCATCGAGGACAACACCGTCTTCGGCAGCAACGGCGACGGCATCATGCTGGTGAACGAGTACACCTGCAGCGTCGCCCGCAACGTCCTGGTCGACAACCGGATCGCCGGGCTGCTGCTCGGCGCCGAGGGCAGCACGGCCCACGAGCTGAACGACTACGGGGTCTACGAGGATGCCGACGACGACGATCGCGACCAGGGCCACGACATCAGCGGCAACCTCATCGCGGTGGCCGCCGACAGCCGGCGCCTGGCGCGGCCCGAGAACCTGAACCTGTGGTGGCTGAGCCCCTACAGCCCGCCGGCCAGCGTGCTGGTGCAGCATGAGGGGGCGATCGACTACGGCAGCATGGGCGGCAGCACCTTCGTGGCGCCGGCCAGCGGCACCGGCCGCTTCGCCGCCACCGGTCCGGACCGCAGCTGGACGACCCTCTCGACCTGGGCCGCAGGCAACCCCCTGTGGGCCGCGGCCACGACCCGACTGGCCACCGGCCAGGTGCATCTGCTGATCAACGACACCGAGGATGCCGCCGCCATGCCGCTGCCGGCCGGGACCTGGAGCCTGGCCGACGGCACCCCGCTGTCGGGTCCGCTCACGGTGCAGCCGTTCCGCTCGCGGGCCATCGTCACCACCGGCGCCCTGCCGGCGGCGCCCTACACCATGGCGTCCGGTATCGACTGGCGCGCCGCCAATCCGGTATCGACCGTGCTGCCGCCATCCGGTGGTTCCAGCGGCGGACCCGGCGGCGGAACCGCAGGCGGTTCCGGCGGGGGCGGCTCCGGCGGCGGATCCGGCGGCGGCTGCGG
>JAFLCQ010000190.1 GCA_017302815.1 Planctomycetota bacterium | reverse complement strand
TTATGTCGGCGTATCGCACGTTGCTCGGCACTCGCCGTGAGGAACACCTTCAGCGACGCCTGCGGGAAGACGACGGTGCCCATGTCGCGGCCGTCGGCGACCAGCCCGGGCACGCGGCGGAAGGCGAGGAGGAGGGCGGCGAGGCGCACGGCGGCGTGGCGGAGGGGAGCGATCATGGAGTCTCCAGAGGGGGCGATCATGGTTGCGGCCCGCAGCGCGACAGGGGGCGGGCGCCGGTCGGTACATACCGAGCGTGCATTGCGGCGATCCGTGACCAGCAAGCCGGACAGCGCAGGGAATGACGATACAAAGGTTTGTCATTGGCAATAAAAAGCGAATCGACGGGAAAGACCGACTCTGGCGCTGGCGCGTGGAGCGCACGCCTTCCGCAGCCGGGGGATCAGGACTGGAAACGGCATCGACCGGCCCACAGTGGCCGCCTCGCGGCTGCGGACCGTCCACGCGGGGATGCCCCCGTCGCAGCCATCACCATCAGCATCCGCCGTGGACGCGGATGCGGGCACGCGAGCACGCATGCACACACGTCTCATCCTCGCCGCCGCCCTGGCGTCCGTGTTCTGCGGATGCGGCGAGACGACGAGCAAGGACCCGGCCACGGCCATCGCCGCCGGCGCCGGCCTGTGCGCCAGCTACAACTTCGACCGCGCCGCCGAGCACTTCGCCGCCGCGCGCATGCTGGCCCCGGCCGGCTCGGAGGCCTGGCTGCAGGCGACCTTCGGCCTGGCGGTGTGCCGCCAGCAGGAGGTGCCGATCGAGCTGCCGCGCGTCGCCGAGGCGGCTGCGCTGTTCAAGGAGGTGGTGGAGAAGGGCGGGGCGTCGCCGCTGGCGGCGCAGGCCTGCCTGAACCTCGGCCGCATCGCCGAGCTGCGCGACACCAGCGCCGACACCCCGGATCTCGAGGAGGCGCGGCGCTGGTACAAGCAGGTGGTCGACACCTGGCCCGACGCCGCCATCGCCGGCGAGGCCAGCCTGCGCATGGGCGTGACCTGGATCCAGTCGCTGGAGCGCAAGGACGTCGAGGCCGGCATCGCCATCCTCGAAGCCCGCGCCGCCCGCCCCAACGAGCCGTGGGCCGGCGCCCTGTGGAAGCAGGCCGGCGACGCCTGGTGGGTCAACCTCGGCGACCGCGCCAACGCGGTGCGCTGCCTGGGCCGCTGCATCGAGGCGGGCCATCCCGATCCCTCGCGCGCGGCCCTGACGGTGTGGCGCGCGGCCAAGCTGGCGGACGAGTCCGGCGACCGCGACGCGGCGCTGGGCTTCTACCGCCGCATCATCGAGCGGCATCCCAACAGCGGCATGGCGTGGGACGCCCAGCAGCGCATGCGCGAGCTGGGGGTCGAGCCGCCGCCGATCAAGCTGGCTGTCATGCCGGAGGAGAAGAAGGCATGAACGCGCACAGCACCAAGCTGGCGGCCGCGATCGCGCCGCCCAAGTCGCGCATGAAGGGGATGATGAACGGGTGGAACGCGGTGGGCCTGGTCCTGCTGACCGCCACCCTGGGCATCAGCCTGTGGCGCGTCACCAGCACCGAGAAGCAGCTCTACACCGACGACGTGGCGGTGGTGCGCATCTCGCACTGGCAGCTCGAACTCGGCTACCGCCAGGCCCTGCAGCGCCTGATGGACGACTACAACGCGATGCAGGACGAGCGCTTCAAGCGCGGCGAGATCAAGAAGCGGGTGAAGGTCATCCAGCTGCCGGTGTCCGAGAAGACCTACGCCCAGCTGATCAACACCAACCTCATCGCCCATACCGCCCCCGACATCATCGAGATGGGCTTCTCGCGCATGGTCTCGGGCGGCTACAAGGCGGAATACTTCGTCAACATCAGCAGCCTCGCCGAGCTGCCCAACCCCTACAACGCCGAGCAGTACCTCAGCCCCGAGCTCGACGCCGACACCAAGCGCGCCCTGCCGGTGATGCCGTGGCGTGACACCTTCCTCGACGGCATGATCGGCGGCTTCGACCGCGACCTGCAGGGCTACTACGGCGTGTGCACGACCTTCGCGCCCGGCGGCCGCCTGGCGGTGAACGTCGACATGCTGAAGGCGGCCACCGGCAGCGAGGATCTGCCGCAGACCCTCGGCCAGCTGCTGGACGCCTGCGCCAAGCTGCGCGCCTGGGGCAAGGCCAACGGCCGCGAGGTGTGGCCGATCGCCGCCACCCGCTACAACACCAACAACTGGACCAGCATGATCGCGCCGTTCCTGCGCGAATCGCAGCGGGCGGTGGACGCCGACCGCGACGGCTCGGTGAACATGCACGAGTTCCTCACCGCCAGCCAGAAGGGGGTGTGGAGCTTCAGCGACCCGGCCATGGCCGACCTGGTGGCGGCGACGCGCGCGCTGTCGGCCGAGTTCCCCAACGGCTTCACCGCCATGGACCGCGACGCGGCGATGTTCCTCTTCACCCAGCAGCAGTCCGCCTTCTTCCAGTGCGGCGCCTGGGACGCGGGCACGGTCTACCGCCTCGCCGAGGGCAAGTTCAAGGTCAAGATCATGGGCAGCGTGATGCCCGGCAAGGGCGAGAAGTGGGGCCCCAAGCACCCGGTGAACGAGGCGGCGATGACCGCGGCGTGCAGCTACGGCCTCTACAAGCTGTCGCCCAACCTCGACGTGGCGATCGACTTCCTGCGCTACTGGACCAGCCAGGCGCAGAACCAGCGCTTCAACCAGGAAGCCGACTGGGTGCCGTGCATCGTCGGCACGAGGCTGACCGAGGGCATGAAGGCCTTCACCCCGCGCATCGAGGGCATCTACGGCGGTTCCGCCTGGCTGCCGACCTGGGAAGGCGAGGCCATCCGCCTGACCCTGGAAGGCCAGATGCTGGGCGTGCAGACCGGCGAGATCACGCATGAGAAGATGGCGGCCAAGATGGCCGAGGCGATCGCCGACGCCGACTACGGCGCGCCCAAGGTCTTCCAGCGCAGCGATGAACTCAGCCGCGACCAGCTGCGCGCCAGCGAGCGCAGCATCGGCACCCAGGCCCTGCTGCGCCTGCTGGCCCCGGACAAGGCGGGCAGCGAGAACAACTACCGCGCCGTGGTCTCGACCCAGAGCCAGGGCCTGAACGGCATGGTCAATGAGGCGATGCGGCGCTGCGCCGAGCGCGAGCTGCCCAAGGCCGGCGCGGCGACGACGGACGGAGGCAGCAAGTGAGCGAGCCCATCATCCCCAAGGGCGGCGGCTTCCAGGGCTGGCTGACCCGGGCGCGGTTCACCACCGTGCTGTGGATGCTGATGATCCCGGCCATGGCCGGCCTCATCGCCTTCACCTACATCCCCAACATCGAATCGGTCATCTACTCGTTCTACAAGTGGGACGGGGCGATGATCGAGGAGTACATCGGGGTCGAGAACTTCCGCGAGGCCTTCCGCGGCGATCCGCGCTTCTGGGGCACCTTCCTCCTCATCCTCATCCTGCTGGCGGCCAACCTGGTGAAGATGTGGCCGTCGATCTTCGCCGCCATCGTGCTGCACCGCATGAAGTCGGAGAAGTCGCAGTACCTCTATCGCGTGATGTTCGTCATCCCGATGGTCATCCCCGGCCTGGTCGCGCTGCTGCTGTGGAAGAGCTTCTTCGACGCCAACGTCGGCATCTTCAACGGCTTCCTGCGCGCCACCGGCATGATGGACGTGCTGGCCTGGGCCGACCACGCCTGGCCGGCGATGACCGCGTTCATGAACGGCAGCGTCATGCACTGGAACGATGGCGGCAGCATGGCGGTGAACGTGCTGACCCTGCCGTTCAAGGCGATCACCGCCTTCTTCGGCGGCCCCTGGGGCCTGGCCCTGTGGGGCGGCCTGGTGCTGATGCTGGCGCGCGGGGTGAAGCCCTTCGCCAAGCTGTGGCTGCTGTGGCCGCTGATCGGCGCGCTGGCCTTCCTGGCCTGGGGCGACGGGCCGGTGACGGCGCTGCTGCGCGGCGTGCCGCTGGCGCTGGCGGCCTGGGGCGTCGGCGCCTGGCTGCGCGCGCGCGACATCCACGAGGCGCCGACGCGCATCGCCTGGCTGGGCTGGGCCTGCGTCGCGGTGGGCGTCATCCTGGTCATGGTCACCAAGGTGTGGACGCACCCGACCAACGCCTTCGACCTCGGACGCCCGGCCTGGCTGGGCCACAGCCAGCTGGTGCTGCCGGCGGTCATCCTGTGGGGCTTCCCGTGGATCGGCACCGTCGGCGTGCTGATCTACCTCGCCGGCCTGTCGAACATCTCGCAGGAGGTGTACGAGGCGGCCGAGCTCGATGGCGTCGGCTTCTGGGGCAAGATCTTCCGCATCGAAGTGCCGCTGATCATGACCCAGGTGCGCATCAACCTGATCTTCCTCACCATCGGCACCCTCAACGACTACGCCTTCTTCCTCATCCTGCTGGGCCCCAGCGGCGGCCCCGACGGCGCCGGCCTGACTCCGGGCCTGTACATGTACCAGCAGGCCTTCGTCAACGGCCGCCTGGGCTACGCCTGCGCCCTCGGCATGGTGATGTTCCTCATCATCCTCTACATCACCGTGTTCTACCAGCGCCACGTCAAGGTCGACAAGTAGGAACCCCGCGATGAGCCCGCAACGCATCCGCACCCTCAAGGAGCTGGCGAAGCACGCGATCCTGCTCGGGATCCTGTTCTTCAGCTTCGTGCCGTTCGCCCTGATGCTGGTGATCAGCTTCAAGGACAACGACCAGTTCGTCGCCAACCCCTGGCTGCCCGACGCCATCTCCAGCTGGCACTGGGAGAACTGGATCAAGGGCTGGAACACCGTCGGCCCCTACATCGCCAACTCGATCGTCACCTCGCTGGGGGCGGTGATCCTGTGCCTGGCGCTGGCGATCCCGGCGTCCTACGTCATCGCGCGCTACCGCTTCCGCGGCCGCGAGCTGGTCTACTACGGCTTCATCCTGACCATGTTCCTGCCCGGCGGCGCCGCCGCGCTGGTGACCACCTTCAAGATGATGAGCAGCCTCAGCCTGGTGAACAGCCTGTGGGCGCTGGTCATCCTCGGCGGCGTGGGCGGCCAGATCAGCTGCATCTTCATCCTGCGCCAGTTCATCGAGGACATCCCCAAGGAGCTGTTCGAGTCGGCCGAGATGGACGGCGCCGGGCACTTCCGCCAGATGTGGTCGATCATGCTGCCGCTGTCGGGCCCGATCCTGGGCACCCTGGCGATCATGAACTTCCTCGGCACCTGGAACAACCTGATCATGCCGATGATCCTGCTGCGCGACGACGCCAAGCTGACCATCCCGGTCGGCCTGATGCGCCTCGACGGCGAATACGTCAAGATGTGGGGCGAGCTGATGGCCGGCTACTCGATCGCCGCGATCCCGCTCGTCGTCCTGTTCCTGTTCTCCACCCGTATGTTCGTCCGCGGCCTGACCGCGGGCGCCGTGAAGGGCTGACGCCATGGCCGACATCGAACTCATCAAGCTCAAGAAGGTCTACGACAACGGCTACGTCGCCGTGAAGCCGTCCGACCTGAAGATCAACGACAAGGAGTTCATGGTCCTGGTCGGGCCGTCCGGCTGCGGCAAGACCACCAGCCTGCGCATGATCGCCGGCCTGGAGTCGATCAGCGACGGCGAGATCCGCATCGGCGGACGGCGCGTCAACGAGGTGCAGCCGAAGAACCGCGACATCGCCATGGTGTTCCAGAGCTACGCCCTGTATCCGCACCTGACGGTGTACGAGAACATGGCCTTCGCCCTGCGCCTGCGCAAGGTGCCGCCGCGCGAGATCCACGAGCAGATCGTGCAGGCCGCCGAGATGCTCAGCCTCACCAGCCAGCTGGAGAAGCTGCCCAAGGCCCTGTCCGGCGGCCAGCGCCAGCGCGTGGCCCTGGGCCGCGCCATCGTGCGCAAGCCGCAGGCCTTCCTCTTCGACGAGCCGCTGTCCAACCTCGACGCCAAGCTGCGCGGCGAGATGCGCTACGAGCTGCGCAGCCTGCAGCAGCGCCTGGCCACCACCGCGGTCTACGTCACCCACGACCAGATCGAGGCGATGACCCTCGGCGACCGCATCACCGTCATGTCGGTGGGCGAGATCCAGCAGGTGGCGCCGCCGCGCGTGGTCTACGACTGGCCGTTCAACCGCTTCGTCGCCGGCTTCATCGGCACCCCGCCGATGAACTTCCTGCCCGGCATCCTCAAGGACGCGGGCGGCTCGTGGTCGGCGCAGATCGCCGGCCACGCCGTGCCGCTGGCCATGCCCAACCGCGACAACCTGGGCAAGGCGCGCGACAGCGAGATCGTCATGGGCATCCGCCCGGAGAACCTGCACGTCGCCGCCAACGCGCCGGCCGGGAGCCCGAGCATGGACATGAAGATCGACGTGGTCGAGCACATGGGCGACCACCAGTACGTCTACCTGCGCGCCGACGGCCTGCCCGACACCATCATCATGAAGGCGCCGGGAGCGGTCGAGCTGGCGGTCGGCCAGGTCGCGCGCATCCACCTCGACACCACCCGCGCCCACATCTTCCAGGGCCGCGGCGAGCACGCCCCCAACATCACCCTGCCGCCGGGCTTCCCGCAGCAGCAGTGAGCCTCGAAAACGCAGTCCGAGGTCCGAGGTCTCGCCTCGGACCGCTGCGTTTAGGGTGAGGCGGCCGCGGCGCACGGATGCCGGCACAGCAGGCGATCGATCGCCAGCCGTCCGCCGCCATGCGCCAGCAGCGGCAGCAGGATGATGGCGAACATCCATGGCACCACGTCGGTGAGGCCGGTGTCGGGCGCGATCGCCAGGGCGCCGGCGAATTCGCCACGATGCGCGGTGAGGATGGCGACCGCCATGGTGCCCAGCAGCAGGAATGCCGCCGGGCGGGTGGCCAGGCCCAGCACCAGGACGCAGCCGCCGACCAGTTCGAGTCCGCCGATGGCAACGGCATGGACGCCGGGCGCGGGGATGCCCAGGCTGGCGAAGAATTCCCCGGTGCGGTCGAGGTTGCGCAGCTTGCCCAGCCCGGCGAGGGCGAAGGCCTGCCCGATGGTGAGGCGGGCGAGGAGGGCGGCGGCGTCGGCGGCCCAGGGCTGGGCACGCACGAGGAGGCTGCGGATGCGGTCGGGGATCATGCGGGCTCCGGTCGGATGGCGGTGAAGCAGCCGGCGCGCATGGCGGCGGACAGGGCCTGGCGCACGTCGTCGGGCCCGAGGTCCGCGCC
>JAFLCQ010000019.1 GCA_017302815.1 Planctomycetota bacterium | reverse complement strand
GGCCGGCGGGGACTCGCTTCCTCAACGAGATTGCCGAGCTCGTCGATGTGCGCGGTCGCGACGTCATCGATCTCGGCTGCGGTCAGGGGCGTCTCGGCCGCTGGGCCCTCGAACACGGCGCGTCCCGCGTCGTCTTCGCCGACCTCTCCGCCGAGGCGCTGGCATCGGTCCCCGCCGATGGACGGGCGGTGGCGCTCCCGCACCTCTGGGGCGAGGCGCTGCCGCGCTGCGACGTCCTGCTCGGCGGGGACATCCTCTACCGACCGGCCAGCTTCCCCGTCCTCCTGGATTCCGTGCGCAGTGCCCTGGGGCCCGCGTCGCAGGCCTGGCTTGTCGACCCGCGCAGCACTCTAGAACCCGAGCTGCCGGTCCTCGCGGCCGAGCGTGGTCTGCGTTGGGAGCAGCGGCGACGGCCGGGCGGCTACACCTTGGTGCTGGTGCAAATGGCTGCTGAGATGGGAATTGCATAGGTCGTCCAGGGACGGCGAGGGGTCTTGCGAAGACCCGGTTGTTTGACACACTCCCGCGCTTCATGTTCGACCCCGCACACGCTGAACTCGTCGCCGGCGCCGCCCGCGATTCCATCCTTCCGCAGCAGGTCGCCGAGGCGATCGCTCCGCTGACCTGGCTGGCCGGTGGTCTCTACGTGCTGGCCGTCGGGCTGCTCGCCCTCTACGGGCTGCACAGCCTGTGGCTGCTCGCCCTCTTCCTCAAGCATCGCAAGGCCGCCAAGGCGCAGGCCGATCGCGAGGCCGTGACCGCCCTTCCGGCCGACGCCGATCTACCGCACGTCCTGGTGCAGCTGCCGGTCTACAACGAGCGCGATGTGGTCGTGCGTGTGCTTGAGGCCATGGGCCGCCTCGACTGGCCGAAGGACCGCCTGCACATCCAGCTGCTCGACGACTCGACCGACGACAGCGTCAACATCGGCCGGACCGAGTGCGAGAAGCTGCGCCAGCGCGGCTTCGACGCCGTGTCGATCCACCGCGTCGACCGCACCGGCTTCAAGGCCGGCGCCCTCGAGAACGGCATGAAGCACTGCGATGCCCCGTACATCGCCATCTTCGACGCCGATTTCATCCCCAACCCGGACTTCCTGCGCATCGCCATCAAGCCGCTGCTGGCCGACCCCGGCCTCGCCCTGGTGCAGGGCCGCTGGGAGCACTGCAACCGCGACGACAACATCCTGACCAAGGCCCAGGCCGTCGGCATCGATGGGCACTTCGCCGTCGAGCAGGGCGCCCGCGCCTGGTCCGGCCTGCCGATGAACTTCAACGGCACCTGCGGCATGTGGCGCCGCACCGCCATCGTCGACGCCGGCGGCTGGGAGCACGACACCCTGACCGAGGACATGGACCTGTCCTACCGCGCGCAGCTGGTCGGCTGGCGCTGCACCTACCGCATCGGCCTGGGCGTGCCCGGCGAGGTGCCGGCCGACGTGAACGCCTGGCGCAGCCAGCAGTTCCGCTGGGCCAAAGGCTCGATCCAGACCGCCATCAAGCTGCTGCCGCGCATCTGGCGCAGCACCTGGAGCCTGCACGCCAAGCTGTGCAGCTCGCTGCACATGACCCACTACATGGTGCACCCGCTCATCCTGCTGTCGCTGTTCTGCGCCCCGCTGGCGCTGCTGCTGGTCGAGCAGGGGCAGATTCCCATCTGGGTGCTGATGCTGGGCATCCTCAGCTTCGTGGTCGGCGCCAGCGCCCCCATCGCGGTCTATGTCACCAGCCAGCTCACCCTGCACGGCAAGGCCGGCTGGCGCAACCTGCGCGCTCTGCCCATCCTGTGCGCGATCGGCACCGGCATCGCCATCAGCAACGGCCAGGCGGTGTGGCAGGCCATCCGCGGCAAGCAGTCGGCCTTCATCCGTACGCCCAAGGCGGGCTCGGCCGGCACCAGCAGCTACCGCGCCAACACCCACAGCGGCATCCCCGAGCTGCTGTGCGCCCTGTGGGCCTTCGTCGGCATCACCATCGGTTTCATCGGTTCGCACACCTGGGTCACCCCGCTGCTGGCGATCTACCTCTCCGGCTTCGCCTGGATGAGCTGGCACTGCATCGCCGGGCGCCGCGCCCGCGTGCGCCAGGTGCAGCAGCGCCCAGCCGAGGTCGTCGAGCCTTCCGAGGCGGCGCAGCCGGCCTGAGCGTGCGGAAGCTGGGCCGGGCGGTGCTGGCCGTGGCGCCGGCCCGCCCAGCATGCAGGCATGTACCCGACTGAACTGACCGATCCGATCCGCGCCGAGGTCAAGGCCATGGGCCTGACCGAGGCGACCTCCCCGCAACAGGTTGATGGCGCTCTGACCGCGCCTGGCACCACGCTGGTGTTCGTGAACAGCGTCTGCGGCTGCGCCGCCGGCGGCGCCAGGCCCGGCCTCGACCGCGCCCTGCGCGAGGGGACCAAGCGCCCCGACCGCTGCGTCACCGTGTTCGCCGGGGTCGACAAGGAGGCCACCGCGGCCGCCCGCGCCCACTTTGCCGAGTACCCGCCCAGCTCGCCCAGCGCGGCGCTGCTGAAGGATGGCGAGGTGGTGTGGATGCTGCACCGCCACCAGATCGAGGGCCGGCAGCCGCAGCAGATCGCCGACCTGTTCAAGCAGGCCTTCTCGACCCACTGCTGAGGCTGGCGCAGCGCGCCCAGCGGCCAGCATCCGCGCCATGCTCATCGCGTTCGAGGCGGTCGATCGCATCGGCTCAGCCTGCGCCTACGATGGCGCGGTGGTTGAGTTCGAGCGCTGCCAGGGCCAGGCGGAGGCGCAGCTCGTCCCGCTGCTCGATCGGCTCATGCGCCGGCACGGGCCGGTGTCCGCTCTCGCCGTCGCGACGGGTCCGGGCTCGTTCACCGGGCTGCGGGTCGCGGCGTTGGCGGCGCGGACCCTGGCCTGGATCGACGCCCTGCCGGTGCATGCGGTGGACAGCCTGGCCGCCTGCGCTGCAGGCCACGGCGACGGCCTCTGGTGGGTGCTGCTGCCGCTCAAGCGCGACACCACCTTCCACGGCCTCTATGAGGTCGTCGGCGGCCAGGTGACGACCTTGCAGGCGACGATGGCATGCGCGGACGCGGCCAATCCCGCGCTGCATGAGCGCACGCGCGAGGCCACGGCCATCGGGCCGGCGCTGGGTCAGAAACCCGATCTCGCCCGGCGCTGGCTGCCAGGGGTCGGCATCGGCGATGCGGCCGGCCCCGACGCCGTCGGGGTGGCCAGGCTCGCCGGGCAGATGCCGCCCATCGCCTGGGATCGCGTGCTGCCGCTGTACCACCAGGAGCCGGCCCCGGTCTTGCAGAGGGCGGCCGCGCGCGAAGCATCGTCCACCTGAGCGATGGCCTGGAGAAACCGAGTCGAGGTCAGCTACGGGGCCCTGCGCCAGAACGTCGCCGCGATCCGCGCCGCCGCCGGCGATCGCGCGGTCGTGGCGGTGGTGAAGGCTGACGCCTACGGCCTGGGACTGGAGCGCTGTGCGCGCATCTACCACGAATCCGGCGTGATCGCCATGGCCTGCGCGACCATCGGCGAGGCGGACAAGATCCGCCGCGTGGTCCCTGACGCGCGCATCATCCTGCTCGGCAGCCCGCTGCCGGAGGAGCGCCACGCCGCCGTCTCGGGCGGCTACGAGCCGTGCCTCTCGACCCTCGACGAGGTGCATGAGTTCTCGCAGTTGGCCAGCCCCCGCGCCCCGCTCGCGGTGCACGTCAACATCGACACCGGCATGGGGCGCTTCGGCGCCCTGCCCGACGAAGCCGAGGCGATGGTGCGCGAGGTCCTGTCATGGAACAGCCTGCGCCTCGCCGGCATCAGCACCCACTATCCCATGGCCGACCGGCCGGAGGTCGCCGGAGCGCAGGAGCAGGCGATGACGTCGCTCCTCGACCGCCTGCCGCCGCTGCCCGGCGACGCCTGGATCCACTGGCACAACAGCGAAGGCCTGCTGCTGCGTCCGATGTCGCGCACCAACGTCGTCCGCGTCGGCCTGATGCTGACCGGCACCGTTCCCGCCGGATGCCCCGATCCCGGTCTCACACCGGCGGTGCGCTGGGTCAGCTCGCTGTCGCTGGTGAAGCGCCTGCCGAAGGGTCATGGCGTCAGTTACAACCGCACCAAGGTCCTGGATCGCGACTCGGTGACCGGGATCGTGCCGGTCGGCTACGCCGATGGCTACCCGATCGCGCTGTCGGGGAAGGGCTGCGTGCTGGTCCAGGGACGCCGCTGCCCGGTGCTGGGCCGGGTGACGATGGACTACATCATCGTCGACCTCACCGACCTCCCGTCGCCGGTCGGCCCGGGCGAGCCGGTCGTGCTCTTCGGCAAGCAGGGATCGGACGTGCTCAGCGTCACCGAGCTGGCACGCGATGCCGGCACCATCCCCTACGACATCCTCTGCGGCCTGCGCGGCCGCTGCGAAGTCGTCGGCGTGCCCTGAGCGTCAGCGTCCCAGCACGTCGCGGTCGAAGTCCAGGGGCCGCTGCCACGAGTCGATGATGGCCCGTGCGCGTTCACGATAGGTCGGGGAGGCGAGGCTGCGCTCCGGATCGCTGTCGCGCGTGCGCACCCCGGCGAGATCCAGCAGGGTCTGGAAGAGATCGCGGGTGCTCGCCTTGCGCATGCGGTTCTCCGCCAGGCTGCGCCAGGGGGCGGGATGGGCGGCGATCTCGGCTGGCGACGGCCAGGCCAGCCAGGGGACGCGCAGTTCGACCTCGGGCGGGGGCAGGCAGCCATGGCCCTGGAAGCCGCGCGCGTCGTCGAGCAGGCTCTCGCCGTGGTCGGCGACGAACATCACGAATCCGGTGCGTCCGCTGCGCAGGTGCAGATCGATGCAGGCGTCGATGATCCGGTCGGTCATCACCACGCTGTTGTCATAGGCGTTGCGCATGCGATCTGGCTGCTGGCGGTAGTCTTCGCCGGATCCCTGTGAGGCCGCGGGCAGGAACACGGCCTCCTCGGGCCGGTAGCGCAGCTCATAGCGCATGTGGCTGCCCTGCATGTGCAGCACGATCAGGGCCCGATCGGGCAGGCCGGCGAGTTCCGAGGCCAGCGCGTCGATCAGCTTGTCGTCGTAGACCTGGACCCTGCCCCATTCCGAGACCAGGGGAGCCGGGTTCATCCAGCGCACGGCCTCCGACTCATGCGCATACGAGGCGACCAGCTCGTCCCAGCGTCCGGTCGGAGCCTGGTTGGACAGCCAGCGGGTGGCGAATCCGGCTTCGCGGCAGGCGGCGACCAGCGAGGTGCGCCGCAGCATGCCGTCATGGTCGTCGGGGCTGCAGCCGGTGAGGGCCGGCGGCAGGGCGAGGGTGGTGAGGTGGCTGCACGCGGCGACGTCGCCCAGCGAGAGTACTCCGTCGCGGGCTGACAGGCGCGGCGTCGTCTCCCGGGCATAGCCGTTGATCTGCAGGTTTCCCCAGCGCAGCGACTCGCCGATGACCAGGATGACCAGCTGACGCTCGCCTTCGCGTGCGGATGCCGCCTCATGGCGGAAGCCGGCGCGCTGCGCCGCGAGCCGTTCGACCTCGCCGCGCTGGGACAGCATCTGTCCGCAGCGGATGGCGCTGCCGGCGAAGGGCGCGGCGGCGGCATGGATGCGGATGCCGGCCAGGCCGTCGGCGGCGACCGCCGACGCCACGGCGGCGACCAGGAGGGGTCCAGATATGGCCAGCCGCCGCGCCAGGGGCAGCTCGCTGCGCCAGCGGCGCAGGCTCCAGATGACGCCGGCCAGGACGGCGATCCAGGCGGCATAGAGTCCGAGGATGAGCGGCCAGAGATGGGCGAGGAAGTCCGAGGCCTCGCCGACGTTGGTGAGCAGGAACACCGCGAACATCGCCGGACTGACCTGGCTGTGGTAGGTGTGGACGGCGTACCACTCCACCGGCTGGAAGAGCAGCAGCGGCAGGCAGAACGCCACATTGAGCCAGATCCGGCGGGTCAGCAGCAGCAGCGCCGCCGCCATGGCGATGCCGCACAGCAGGGCGCGCCATCCGGCCATGGGGGAATCCGCAGCGTCCGCCAGCAGCATGCAGGCTGCGCCTGGCGCCACCGCCATGGCCAGCAGCGCCATGACGACGGCCGCGGTCCAGCCCGGCCGAACAGGTCCATGTCCGGTCGGCATTCAGCCGGCCATTCGGCCACGATGACGGCGGCGCTCGGGACAGGAAGCAGGCATCGGCGGGCGGGGATTGTGGCCCGCTCGCGCCGTCAGCAACGGCCTCCGGCATAATCCGCCAGGCTGGCTGCGAACGGGTGCGATCGCATGATCACCGCGTCCAGGGCGGTGGCGCAGGCGTCGGCATCGGACGTGCGCGCCGCCTGCTCAAGGGCTGCGCAGGCCTTGGCGACGTCGCCGCCGCCGATGCTGCCGGCGGCGCCCTTGAGCTTGTGCGCCTCCTTGGCCAGGCGGCCGAGATCCTGCTGCCGCAGCAGCGCGGGCAGCAGGTCGCGGGCTGCGGCGAGGTCGGCGACCATGGTCCTGGCGATGTCGCGTCCGGCTCCTGGCGACGCCTCCTCAAGCTGGCGCAACGTGCTCAGATCGATGGGTGGGTCGGACGTTGCCCGGGCCGCGGCTGCTCGGCTGGTCGGCTGGGAGGTGGCTCCACCCGGATGGTACGTCGCGACCGTGGACAGGAGGAGCTTGGTATCGATGGGTTTGGTGAGGAATCCGTCCATGCCGCATTCCTTGCAGCGTTGGCGGTTCTCGGACATGGCGTGGGCGGTGACCGCGACGATCGGGGTGCGGGGCAAGCCGCGTTTGCCCTCATCGCTGCGTATGAGCCGCGTCGACTCATAGCCGTCCATGACCGGCATCTGGCAATCCATCAGCACCAGGCTGATGCCGCCGGCTGCGACCCGTTCGGCGGCGGCACGTCCGTCGCAACAGGTCTCGGTCGGGTATCCGGCCTGCGAGACCATGAGGCTGAGCAGACGCAGGTTCACGGCATTGTCGTCGACGATCAGGACGGTGGACTTCCGGCCCGGTCCTGCGGAGGTTCCGACTGCGCCCTCCGCAAGGAGTCCTGCCAGCATGGAGGGCGTCGGCTCCCGTTCGAGCCTGAGATCGATGCCGGCGGCGCGGATCCGTTCATCGCTCTCCGGACCGGATGCGCTGGGCAGAGCCACGATCCGTGCGCGCCGGCGTGCCATCCGCGTTTCGCCACCGCGGATGGCGCGAGCCGCCGCCAACCCGTCCATTCGAGGCATGGCGGGATTGAGAAAGATCATCGCATAGGGACTGGCGAGAGCCTTCTGCACCGCATCGATGCCGTCCTCCGTCGTGTCGACGGAGCACCCGAGCTCGAGAAGCATGCGCTGGAGCTGAATCCGGTTCACGGCGCCGTAGTCGGCGACCAGCACACGGATTCCTATCCCAGGCTTGGCCATTTCCGGGCCGGCCACTGCTTCCTCCACCTCATCTGCCGGTAACTCGATCAGGAAGGAGGATCCCTTGCCTGGTACTGACGTGGCCTGCAGATCGCCATGCATCAGTCGGCAGGACCGTTTCGCGATTGCGAGCCCAAGCCCGAGCCCGTAGGTACGCCTGGAGTCCGAAGTGTCGGCGCGTACGAACGGCTCGAACAAGCGAGCATACGTATGTTCGTCCATGCCAGCGCCGGTGTCGGTTACGGAGATCCGCAACAGCGGCCGGGCGTAAGAAGCGGCAACGCATATCCGGCTGCCACTGGCGTGTGTACAGGCGTTGTCTAGCAGGGCGCTGACCACCGAGGCCAGCCGTTCGCCGTCGGCCAGCAGCAGGCGCGGTACGGACTGCTCGATGGCGGTGGTGATGTGCGGCGTCCGCCTGTCCTCCGACTGCGGCGCTGCGCCGATGGCCCGTGAGATCAATTGACGCAGGTCCACCGCAACACGGTGGATCTGCGCATCCCCCGAATCGAGCCGTGTGAATTCCAGGAGATCGCCGAGCTGGCGCTGCAGCTGTCCGGCGCTGCGTTGGATGGCCTCCACCTGCTCGTACTGGGCCCGCGGCAGATTGGCACCCTGCAGCAACTGCGCCATGCCGAGGACGCCGTTCATCGGAGTCCGTAGCTCGTGCGACAGGTTAGCTAGGAAGGCGTCGCGGGCGCGCAGGGCGCTGCGCGCATCGCCTAGTGCCTTTTCCAGGGCGGCTTCGTGCTGCCGGCGCATCGCGCTGTTGGCGAATAGCTCGGCGGCCACGACCAGGGCGCTGAACTCATCATGTCCCCAGGTCGTCGTCCGCTGGTGCGTCTCAAGTACGAGGAATCCGGTACAACGCTCCTCCTCCATGAGAGGCAGCGCGAGCATCGATCCTATCGCGTTTTCCTTCATATACGCTGCCAGCGGGTCGTGTGGTGGTAGCGACGCGAGCGAGGGGATCTCAAGGATCCTCCCCTCTATTGCGCATTCCTTCCAGGATTCGATAGGGCCGAGCGGCGTCTCCGCGCCCCGTCCGGATGCGGAGGGGATGCCTGAGCGGGACCACGAAGCACCCCAACGCAGGCGAGAGTTCGAGGCATCCCACATTGATAGCAGCACCCGATCGCCATCAACGGCGTGGCACAGCTCCTGTAGCGCCTGGGCGATCGCACGATCGACTGCATCGGACGGTGCGTTCACGAACCCTGATGCCAGGTCGGTGACCATCGCCGAGAGCAGGGAACGCCGCGCCTCGGCCTTGCGCCGTTTTCGCTCGGCGGCCAGCGCCGATTCGGCACGGGCGGCACGTCGCTCCACTGCGCCGCAATGCAGGGGTCTGGGGGCCGACTTGCGGCGTGGCCTGGGCCGCATCAGCCTCCCGCGATGCGCTTGTCGTGCGCAGCAGCCAGGTTGCAGATCTCGGCCGCGATGCGCGGCAGGGGCAGCACCTGATCGACCGCTCCGATGGCGATGGCCTCCTTCGGCATGCCGAAGACGACGCAACTCGCCTCGTCCTGGGCGATGGTGCGCGCCTTGGCGTCGTGCATCTCCTTCATGCCATCGGCTCCGTCACGGCCCATGCCCGTCAAAATCACGCCGATCGCATTGGCGCCGGCGCACGCCGCGACGGATTTGAACAGCACGTTGACCGCCGGCTTGTGCAGGCCGACCCGGGGTCCGTCCCGCAGTTCCGCGACATAGGTGCCGCCCTTGCGGCGCACCAGCAGATGCCGGTCTCCAGGCGCGATGACGCAGCGGCCTGGCGTCAGGGTGTCGCCGTCCTCAGCCTCCTTGACCGAGACCTTGCAGGTCTTGGCCAGCCGGTCGGCGAACGCGCGCGTGAAGCCAGGCGGCATGTGCTGCACGATGGCTATGCCGGGGCACGAGGCGGGCAGCGATTCCAGGACCTCCGACAGCGCCTGGGTGCCGCCGGTGGAGGCGCCGATGGCGATGATCTGGTTGGTGGTGGCCTGCATGGCCATGCCCACGGTCGGGCGCGGCATCGAGGCCGAACGGACGGCCATGGGCTTGCCGGCGACCGCGTTGATGCGTGCGGCGATGTCGCTGGCCAGCGATCCGACGGTGTAGGCGGCGCCGGGCTTGCACAGCACGTCGATGGCTCCCGCCTCAAGCGCCTCGAGCGCCAGCGCGCTGCCGGCGGGCGTGAGGGAAGAGACGACGATGACCGGCAGCGGGAGGTGGGCCATGATGCGGCGCAGGAACTCCAGGCCATCCATGCGCGGCATCTCGAGATCCAGGGTGATGACGTCGGGTCGTTCGCGGACGATGATGTCACGGGCGATGACGGGATCAGGGGCGGCCCCGATCACCTCGATGCCGGGATGCTTGGCGAGTTCGGTGCTGAGCACCTGGCGGACCACGGCTGAATCGTCGACGATGAGGACGCGGGGCATGTCAGATCCTCTCGTATATGGAGGGCTTGATCACCCGGAACCCGCCGGCGCGTCCGGTGACGCTTTCGGCCTGCCCGGTCACCAGCAGGCCGCCGGGACGCAGGAGCCTGCCGATCTCCTCGATCAGGCGCAGACGCGTGGGCTGGTCGAAATAGATCATCACGTTCCGGCACAGCACGGCATCGAAGGGACCCTTCATCGGGAAGGGGGGCTTGATGAGGTTCAGCCGGTTGAAGACGCACCAGCTCCGCAGCTTGGCATCGATCTCGAACATCTCGCCCTGGTCGTGCACGTAGCCGTGCAGCTGGTCGGGGATGGACTCCAGCTGGCTGGCGGGATAGCGGCCCCGTCGCGCCATGCCGAGGACATTGGTCGAGATGTCGGTGCCGAGGATGGCCAGGTCGAGGTTGCCCGACGGAGCGGCTTCGGCGAGGAGCATGGCGAGGCTGTAGGCCTCCTGTCCGCTGCTGCTGGCTGCCGACCAGTAGCGCAGCCGAGTCTGGCCGCGCTGCACCGCCGCGGCGTGCCTGCGCGCGATCTCGTCCAGGCCGGCCCGTTCGCGGAAGAAGCTGGTGACGTTGGTGCTGATCGCATCGAGCAGCAGCACGAGCTCGTCTCCGGACTTGTCGGAGCGCACGTGCTCAAGGTATGCTTCGTACGACTCGATGCCGAGCTGCCGCATGCGCCTGGACAGCCGCGACTCGACCAGCGACTGCTTGGACGGGCCCAGTTCGATGCCGACCTCATCGTGGATGAGCCGGCGGATGCGGTCATAGGTGGCGATGGCCAGGTCAGGCATGTCTGCACATGCCGGTCAGAACTTGGAGAAGTCGTCGCCGGTGGCAGCGTCGCCCAGCGGCAGGATGTCCTCGGCCGACTTCCGGCCAGGCGGGGCTGGTGGTGGATTCAGATTCTGCGTCGTCTTCTTGGGGATCTGGGTGGTCCGCTTGGGATCGAGGTTGACGGTCGTTCGCGCCTTGGCCTGGGCATCGAGCTGCAGCGACGTGCGGCCCGTCGGCTTGGGTGTGAGGTTCAGTGTCGTCTTCGCGGTGGTGCGGACCGGTGCCAGAGCTGCGGTCGGGGTCTTCAGCACCGTCGGTTGCGGCGCGGTCGGCGCTGCCTTCTGCCGCCCGTCCTGATGTCCGCGGCCGTTGACGATGCGCGCCAGCTGCTCGACCATGCCACGCAGCTCCATGGCCTGGCTGTTGAGCTCCTCGCTGGCGGCGGCGCTCTCTTCGGCGGTGGCGGCATTCGACTGCGTGACTTTGTCGATGTCCGCAACTGCCGCGGTGACCTGGCCGATGCCCTTGGCCTGCTCATCGCTGGCCGCTGCGACCTCGGCCATCAGCTGGGTGACGCGCCCGGTAGAGGCTACCACGGCCTGGAAGGCCTTGACCACGTCCTCGCCGACGGATTTCGCGAGGAACGCCCCGATCTGCTCGCTGGACTGCTGCACCCTCTCGGTGGCGGCCTTCGCCTCCTGCATGAGGGCGTTGCTGCTCTTGACCTCTTCAGCGCTCCGGCTGGCCAGGGCGCGGACCTCGTCGGCGACGACGGCGAACCCGGCTCCTGCCTCGCCTGCGCGGGCCGCCTCGACGGCGGCGTTGAGGGCCAGCAGGTTGGTCTGGAAGGCGATCTCGTCGATGGTCTCGACGACCGTCGCCGTGCGGTCGGTCGCGCTGCGGATGGCGAGCACCGCCTCCGCCAGGACGGCCATCTGCCGCGCCACCTCCTCTGCAACCTTGCGCGCTTCATCCTCGCCCTTGGAGCTTGCGGAACGCGCCTCGTTGGCCAGCGCGTCGGCCTGGCGGGCATGGTCAGCGTTCTGACGGGTTCCTGCGGCCAGCTCTTCCAGGGCTGCGCTGGTCTCCTCGAGGCTGCTGGCCTGAGCGTTGGCCCCCTGGGCGAGGGTCTGGGCGCTGCTGCTGACCTGGCCCGATGCGTCGGCGATCTGGGCGCTGGCCAGTACCAGCTTCGATGATGTCGCATTGACCGGGCCTGAGAGTCGGCGGGCCAGCAGGATCCCGGCAAGCGTGGCTATGCCGCCAGCGATGAAGAGCGCGAACAGCAGGGCGTTGCGCAGGGGGTTCAGCATGGACAGCACCGCATCCGTCGGCATGTAGATCACAGCCGCCATGCCGAGGCCGGGGTAGTTGCCCAGCGAGGGTATGGCGACTGAATGGGCGAAACCATGGGTATGGTCGCCTTCGATGAGACTGCCCTCGCTCTGCTTCGAGCCGAGCGCGAGACGGACTGCCGAATCCGCTGAGGCGTCAGCCAACAGTGCGGTTCCGTCATTCGCATAGATGATTCGGCCCGTCCTGTCGACCAGCTGGATATGCGCTCCCGCGATGTCGGCCCGCCGCAGGTCGCCGGCAAGGTCGTCGGCGATGGCGGTCACGATGCGATCCACGCTGGCGAAATTGACCCAGATGCGGCGCACCTGCTGGTCCTCGGGGTCCAGTATCGGGTGGGCGAAGGTGATGCAGAACCCCTTGTCCGCCGTGGCTGTAGCCACCAGCTGGTCGAGGTGGGGATCCTGAGTCCAGGTCCCCGCCGGATTGCTGCGGCATCCCAGGAACCAGGGCTCAGCGCTGACATCCCGGCCGATCAGCGATGTCCCGCGCAACTGCATGCCGGTATGGCCTACGGTGTTCACGGCGATGATGCGTCCGCTGGCCACGTCGGCCACCGCCATGACGTCGTAGATGCCATAGAGGGGCATCAGGCTGTCAATGCGTTCGGTGACCTGCTCTGGGGTTCCAGCCAGCGGAAGCTTCCCCTGGGCGAAGGCGCGGACGTCGCCATCCCGTTCGAACAGGTTCCGGTCGATCTTCTCCACCAGCTGCGAGGAGAAGACCTGCAGGGTCACGGCGACCTCATGGGCGATCGTCGACCGCTGGCTGGCATAGCCGATCGCGGCGACGACCGTGGCCGGTATCATGACGGCCAGCACCATGGCGATGCTGATGGTCCGGGTGAGTCCTATGCTCATCTGATGCTCCGTCTGATGTTCAGGATTGGGCGTTGTCGCCGCGGATCAGGGCCACGAGCTCGGACACCTTGGTGCGCAGTTCGGCAGCCTGTGCGTTCAGCTCTTCGCTGGCGGCAGCGGATTCCTCGGCGGCAGCCGCATTCGACTGCGTCACCTTGTCGATGTCGGAGACGGCCGAGTTCACCTGGCCGATGCCCTTGGCCTGCTCGTCGCTGGCGGCGGCGACCTCGGCCATCAGCTGCGTCACCCTGCCGGTGCTGGTGACCACCGCGTGGAAGGCGTTGACGATGTCCTGGCCGACCGCCTTGGACAGGTAGGCCTCGATCTGGGCGCTGGACTTCTGCACCCGCTCGGTGGCGGCCTTCGCCTCCTGCATGAGGGCGTTGCTGCTCTTGACCTCTTCGGCGCTGCGTTGCGCCAAGGCGCGGACCTCGTCGGCGACGACGGCGAATCCGGCCCCGGCCTCGCCGGCGCGGGCGGCCTCGACGGCGGCGTTGAGGGCCAGCAGGTTGGTCTGGAAGGCGATCTCGTCGATGGTCTCGACCACCGAGGCGGTGCGGTCGGTCGCGCTGCGGATGGCGATGACGGCCTCGGCCAGGGTGGCCATCTGCTTGGTCACCTCGGCCGCCACCTTGCGGGCCTCCTGCTCGCTGGCCGAGCTGGCCTGCTGCGCCTCCTTGGCGAGGGCGTCGGCCTGGCGTGCGTGATCGGCATTCTGCCGCGTGCCGGCGGACAGCTGCTCGAGCGCCGCGCTGGTCTCCTCCAGGCTGCTGGCCTGCGAGCTGGCGCCCTGCGCGAGGGTCTGCGCGCTGCTGCTGACCTGTCCGGAGGCGGAGGCGATCTGGTCGGTCCCGGTGGACACCATGGCCGAGAAGTGCAGCAGGGGCCGCTCCAGCCAGCGGATCAGCATCACCGTCAGGATGGCGATGGCCACCAGGACCAGGCAGGCGGCGATGATCGCGGTGGTGACCATGTCCTGGGCGATGCGCTCCTCGGTCGCCTTCAGAGGCATGGTGATGGCGAATGCGCCATGGACCTCTCCTTCCTTCCAGCCTTCCATGGGACCGCCGGTGATGTCGAGGCCGTTCGTCGTTCCCCAGATGTTGTGTTTCGGATCCTTGGGGTCGCCATGGCAGTAGAGGCAGTTCGCGGTCAGTTTCACCGGCCTAAAGTAGCGGACGCTGTCGGCATTGACCACGAACTTCTCGGCGAGACCGGCCTCGAACTCCCTGAGGATCGCCGCTTCCGCGTCGTCAGGAGCGTTCTTCGGGTTGCGCGGCTGGAACTTGGGGACCTTGAACGAGAAACCCGCCTCCTCGGCCTTCTTGCTGACCGCCTGCATCGAGGCGACGATCGGCACCGTCGCCATGATCTTGCGCAGCCCATCGGGCTCCTTCGCCCAGGCGTTGGCGTCCTCCTTGGTGAAGACGCCGATCTGCCACTTCTCGTCCATGGACTCGCGGGTCGATTCGGCGGTCAGGCAGATGGCCCGGGCCTTGTCGACCAGCTGCTCGATGGCGCTCTGGCGCGTGCGCTGCGCCTGGACGAAACTGAGTATGATGATGGCCGCCACCAGGATGCCGGCGGAGATGAGGAGGACGCGGGTGCGTACGCTGAGGCTCATGGTTCAGCCCTTGTTGGAAGCGGAGGTGAGTTCGTCGCGGCCTGCGACCTTGTCGACATCAAGCAGCATGACGACGTGCTTGCCGCTCTTGCCGACCCCGGTGATGCAGGCGAGGTCGACGCCGGAGCCCAGCCTGGGCGGAGGTTCGACCGACGAGGGAGGAATGTCCCGTACCTCGCTGACGCGGTCGACGACGGTGCCGACGAGGATAGCGTCGGCGCCGCTGCCGGCCTGGATGATGACGATGCAGGTGCGCTTGTGGTCCTGCACGGGATCGAAGCCCAGGCGACGGCGCAAGTCGATGACCGGGATCACCTTGCCGCGCAGGTTCAGCACTCCGCGGACGTGCGGCGGCATGCGCGGCACGGGTGTGATGTCGGAGATGCCGATGATCTCGCGCACCCGCAGGATGGGCAGCGCGAAGTTCTCGTCTCCGAGCGAGAAGGTCAGGAAGGTGTCGTTGGCGTTGCGGCGTGTGCGCGAGCGCGGTGCGGTGACATGGTCGGTCATGATGCCTCTCGCAGCGTGGGATGGTCGCAGGCGTCGAGCAGCGCCTCGGGGTCCAGTACGAGCTCGATGCGGCCGTCCGATCCGATCGATGCGCCGGCGATCCCCGGAATCTCGGGCAGGCCGGGGACGGGCTTCAGGATGGCCTGAGAACGGCCGATGATCTGGTCGACCGCCAGGGCGGCCTGGCGGTTGCCGCTGCCGATCACCACCGCCTGCGGACGCTTGCTGGCGATGGCGCCGATGCCGAGCAGATCCGGCAACGGCCGCCAGGGGAGCAGCCTGCCCTGGTGCGGCAGCAGACGGCCGTGTCCGGCGGCCGGAGCCAGGTCGCCCTGGCGGGGGCGCACGCAGGCGCGCACCGAGCTGGTCGGAACGATGAAGCGGTGCCCGCCGCAGGACAGCGACAGCCCATCGACCGCGGCCAGGGTGGGGGGCAGCACGAGGGTGAACGACGTGCCGGTGCCGGGACTCGAATCGATGCGGATGCGTCCGCGCAGATCGGTGACGGCGTTGCGGACGACGTCGAGTCCCACCCCGCGGCCGCTGATCCCGTCGACCCGTTCGCTGGTCGAGAATCCCGGCAGGAAGATGAGCTCCCAGACCTCGCGATCGCTGGCCTCCGCCGGCGGCTGGGGCAGGCCCTTGGCTGCCGCTGCCGCCAGGATGCGTGCCCGGTCGAGACCACGGCCGTCGTCCTGCACCGCGATCTCGACCCGGCCTTCGCGGCGCACGGCGCTGAGGGTGATCCTGCCGATCACATCCTTGGTGCCGCGATCGCCAGGCATCTCGATGCCGTGCGCCACCGCGTTGCGGACGAGGTGGAGCAGGGGGTCAGCCAGGCCTTCGACCACGGCCTTGTCCAGCTCGGTGCCGGCGCCGCTCATGCACACCTCGAGCTGGCGGCCCAGCCGCGCCGCGGCCTCGCGGGCCGCGCGCTCGGCGCGCAGGAATGCCGGCCTGACCGGGATCATGCGCAACCGGTCGGCCTGATCCTGGGCCGTGCGCAGCAGCCGCTCGATCCGGCCGAACAGGGTGGCGATGCGCCGGTCGCCACGGTCGACCGATCCTCCCAGCATGGCGAAGGCGATACCCAGCTCGCCCACCGCGTCGGACAGCTGGTCGACGCGGTCCACCTCGACGCGCATGGTGGCGGCGTGGGTACGGCTGCCGCCGTTCTGCTGCGCCAGGGCTGCGGACACGTCGCTGGCGTGCACGGCGCCGCGCTCGACCAGCAGTTCGCCGATCCGGCGCCCCGGAGTCCTGGCCTGCTCGAGCAGGGCGGCGGCGACGGTCTCGGGCTGCGCCGCACCGGATTCGACCAGGATCTCGCCGAGCTGACGCCTGGGCTCGGCGAACAGCCCGATCACATCCTCCTCGCTCCGCTGGGGCGGCGGACCGCCGGCCAGGTGCGCGACCTCGATGCCGATCCAGTCGCAGGCCGCCAGGAGGGCATCCACCGGCGGAGCGCTGCCGATCAGGGCGTCCTCTGCGGCATGGCACACCTCCTGCAGCGGAGCCAGGCCAAGCATCCCGGCGTCGCCCTTGAGGGTGTGGAAGCGGCGGCGCAGATCCGCCTGCGCCTCGCCGTCCCCATGCGACCAGCCCAGCACGAGGCCGGCCAGTTCGTCTCCGTCGCCGGCGGCGCGGGTGAGGAACTCCTCGAGGGCTGAGCGATCCACCGGCTGGGCCTGCGGCAGCGGCTCGGCGAGGATCGTCTCGCACAAGGTGGCGATACGCTGGGCGAAGGTTGCGTCCTGGGCTGGGCCTGCCAGGAGCGCCGCCCCCTCTGACGCGGCCGCGCGCGCACCGTCGTGCAGATCCGCATCGGCGGCCGCGTCCCCGAAGCGCTTCGCCAGGGCGGCCCGAGCCGCGGCATCGGCCGGATCGAAGAGCAGCGCGGCCTCGGCAATGGCTTCGCGATCCTGAGGGCTCATCCCGGCCCCCGCTTCTGGACCACGGATGCCACCGCCTTGCGCAGCGCCGGCAGCAGGGCCCGTTCGGCGACATCGTATCCCTTGTAGATCTCGAGCGCGTCCTTGTCGATCACCGCGACGGCTCCGGCCTCCTGCAGGTTCTTCTCCATCGCCGATCCGGCCTTCGCGATGGTGCTGACCACCACGGTGGGGATGGGCTTGTACTGCATGAGCCGGCGCAGGAACGAGAGCCCGTCCAGCTTCGGCATGATGATGTCCAGGCAGATCGCGTCCGGATCCTGCGCCAGCAGGGCGTCGCGCGCCTCGAAGGGGTCGGCCGCCTCGCCGCACACCTCCAGGTCGCCGCTGCGGGCGATCACGGACGAGAGGATGCGGCGCACGGTGGAGCTGTCGTCGACCACCAGCACACGGCCCTTGCGCTGCTGCAGCTCGTTCGCCTTGGCCGCCCTGGCGGCGCGATCGGTGCTGGCCTCGATGCGGGTGACGGTGGTGAAGCCGCTCTGGGTGTCGAAGCTGATGCGGCGGCCCTCGGTACCGCCGACGTCCTGCTTCACGATCGGTATGCCGGCCTTGGACAGGGCCTGCACGGCGCAGGCGAGGTTGCGCCGGCCGATGTCCAGGCCGCCCGAGGTCGCGGCGGCGGCGAGGTGCCCGACGACGGCTCCGCCGCCGAGGATGGATGCCTTGAGTTGCCGCGGGCTGCATCCCGACAGCTCGCCCATGCGGATGAGCTGCGGAATGGCGAGGTCGCCGACCTTGCCGGGGTCCATGCTGCTGGTCTGGCTGGGGACCATGTAGTGGTTCATGCCGCCCCAGCCGCGCGCCGGATCATGGAGGGTGACGGCGACGCAGCTGCCCAGGAGGGTCTCGATGCTGGCCGCCTCGCGTACGAAGGCCATCTCGCCCGGCAGCAGGAAGATGCGCTGACGGCCGGTCACGGCTCGTCTCCGATGCACAGCTGGTCGAGGTCGAGGACGAGCGCGAGGTGGCCATCGCCCAGCAACGCAGCTCCCGAGAGCATGGGCGCGCCGGGAGGCAGGCCCGACAGGCGGCGGATGACCACCTTCTGCACTCCGAGCACGGCCTCGACCGCCAGGGCGATGCGCCGGCGCCGCGACTCGACGATGATGACGGGCAGGCCGCGTGGAGGCCAGACGCTGGGACGGTCGGCAAGCAGGGCCGACAGCTCGCCAAGCGGCAGCACCTGGTCCCGGCGCATGATGCATTGACCCTTGCCGACCATGGCCTGGCGCTCCTCCGGACGGCACCGGAAGGTCTCGCGCACGCGGTCGAGCGGCAGGACGAAGTCACTGCCGCCGGCGCGGACGAGATAGCCGCCGACGATCTGGGTGGTGACGCCGCGTGGCAGCTTGATGCGGAAGGCGGATCCCTTGCCGGCCTCGGTGGTGACGCTGATGGATCCGCCGGCGTCCTCGAGGGCGCGCTTCACCACGTCCATGCCGACGCCGCGGCCGCTGATGTCGGTGACCTGCTGCGCCGTCGACAGGCCCGAGGCGAAGATCATGTTGATGATGTCCTGCTCACCCATCGGGGCGCCGGCCGAGATCAGCCCCAGCGATTCGGCCTTCCGCCTGATGGCGTCGAGGTTGAGCCCTGCACCGTCGTCGGCCACGGTCAGGGTCACATGGTTCCCCGCCTCGGCGAAGGACACCGTCACCGTGCCCCGCCGCGGCTTGCCGGCCGCCTCGCGACGGTCGGGCATCTCGACGCCGTGGTCGACGGCGTTGCGGACCATGTGGGTGAGCGGCGCGTCGAGCAGGTCGAGGAGGCTCTTGTCCACCTGCACCGACTCGCCTTCGATGACCGCGTCGATCTCCTTGCCGATCGCCTGGGCCACGTCGCGCACCAGGCGTGGGACCTTCTGGGCCAGCGGCTTCACCGCCACCCGCCGGATGCCCATGATCGAGGTCTGCAGCTGGTTGGACAGGCCGCTGAAGGTCTCGTTGGCCCGGCGGAACTCCCGGGCGAGGGACTGCATCCCCGGGGTGGAGACGACCCTGGTCTGCAGGTGGCGGAACATGTCCCCGACCACGACCAGCTCGCCGACGTAATGCAGGAAGGTGTCGATGGCCCCTTCCGCCACGCGCATGCTCTTGCCGCCGCCATCCTTGCGGTGCGCCTCGGAGTCCTTGCGATGCGTCTCGGTGTCCTTGCGGCGGGTATCGGTCTCGTGGTGGGCCGCAGGTGGTGCTTCGGCGCGACGCGGCTCGAGGGCCGCCACTGGGGGCGGGATCGGCTCGGTCGTCAGCGCCCAGGGCATCCGGGCCAGGCGTTCGCCGACGTACTCGGCCCCGGCCGCCTCGAAACCCATGGCGGAGACGAAGACCTGCATGCCGTCGATGGCCTCCTGGGCGACCGCCTTGCCGGCCTCATCCGGAGCCTTGTCGCGCAGACGCTCCAGCTCGCTCATGACCTGCCGAGCGTCCTCGTCCGACAGCGTGGTGGTGCGGGCCATCTCGAGCAGCTTGGCCAGACGCCCGGCGATGACGCGCCGTTCGGTGGCTGGCGAGGGGGGCTTGGGGGCCTCGAGGTGCAGCCTGGCGCGCAGGCGATCGAGGGCTCCTCTGGCCACGGCGTCTGCGGCGGGGATGGCGGCCTCGATCAGACGGAGGTCCTGCTCGGGATCCGACGAGGCGGTCTGCGCGGTCGCGCGTCCAGCCTGCTCGCTCAGCCGCTGCGACAGCGGCTCGACCGCGGCCGGATCCTCATCGCTGCCGCCGCCCCTGACCCTGTCTACCAGGGCGACCAGCAGATCGAGGCCGGCCAGCAGGGCGTCGATCACCGGGCGGTCCGCGGTGAGGCGGCCCTTGCGCACGTGGTCGAGCACCGTCTCCATCTCGTGGGCGACGCGCTTGATGGTCAACAACCCGAAGAAGGCGGCGTTCCCCTTCAGGGAGTGCACCGGGCGGAAGATGGCCTCGACGGTCTGCTTGGCGGTCGGGTCGTGCTCCAACTCGACGAACAGGCGGGCGACGGAGGCGAGCGAATCCTCGGCCTCGTCGAGGAATCCGGCCAGCAGTTCGGGATCCTGTTCGATATCCATGCCCATTCAGGCATCCTCCCGCCGCAGGCGGCGGATGGCGGCCAGCTGGCGCATCCAGCAGCGCATCTCGGCGACCGCGAGGTCGAGGACCTCGTCCAGCACCGGCAGCTCGATCGGCTTGGGGACGAATCCGACCGATCCCAGCTTGAGGGCGTCGAGGGCGTTCTCGATCGTCGTGTAGCCGGTCATGACGACGCGGCGCATCAGGGGATACTGGTCGTGCACCAGCTCGAGGAGCTCGTGGCCGTCCATGTTGGGCATCTCGAGATCGGTGATCAGGAGGTCGAACCGCCGTACGGCCAGGGCGGCGGCGGCTTCGCGCCCGTCGGCGGCCTGCACCACCACGAAACCGCGTTGCTGCAGGTGCGAGCCCACCAGGGCCCGGATGATCAGCGAGTCATCGACGACCAGGACCGACACCGGCGCGACCGACTGTCGTCTGGCGCTGGATCCGTCGCTGCGGGCCTGCGGCGCGGATGCACCGCGCTCGCCAATGGGGGTCGCCTGCGCTGGGGTTGCGTGAGCTTGAGCCGGTGCTTGAGCTGATGCTTGAGCTGGTGCTTGAGCTGGTGCTTGAGCTGAAGGCAGCTGGGACGGCAAGTATTCATCGCTGCGCGGTGATGGCACAGTGCATATCATGCAGCGTCAGGTTTCATCTGTCCAGCCCGACCATGATCGGCTGCTACTTGCCGAGCCTGCTGCTGCGGCCCGGCTTGCGCTGTGAACGTTCGTGTAGGATACTCTCGGTCAGTGTAGCATGCCGCTCGCTGGCGTGCGATGCCGGCCAGGGAACGTCGCCGACGCCGATCAGCGGTGCTGTTCGGCGTGCCAGCGCAGGACGGCGTCGTCGTCGGGGAGCGAGACGAAGAAGTTGCTGAGCCCGAGCATGCGCAGCACGGTCATGGCGCGTGCGTGCGGGTTGACCATGGCGACCGGACCGGCTCCGCGCGGGCTGACCAGGCGGAGGAACTCCATCAGGCAGGCGATGGCGCCGCTGCCGAGGTAGCTGCACTGGCTCAGGTCGGCGTAGGCGCGCAGGCCCGGCATGCCCTGCACCGCACGCTGGATCGCCGTCATCGCCGACGCGGGTACGGCTGCGGGCACGGGGCCCTGGAACACCAGGCAGAGCCCGGGGGAGCGGCGTTCGAGGCGCACCTCGTAGGGCTGTCCCTGATGGAGGCCCCCATGGCGGGCGGCGGCGAGGAGCGGGTCGTGGGCGTTCATGCCAAACCGCATTAGAGGGCCCGTAGACCGCCGGACAACCGGGATTGCACCCGGCCGGGCAGAACGGCTTGCGACCGGGGGCATGCGCTCTAGCCTCCCGCCGCCCTCTCGGGCAGGAGATCCGTCATGGCCTTCAAGGTCGCGATCGTTGGCGCCACCGGCGCCGTTGGCGTCGAGTTCATGCAGGTGCTCGAACGCCGCAACTTCCCCGTGTCCCAGCTGTCGCTGCTGGCGAGCAAGCGCTCTGCCGGCACCACGCTCAAGTTCCAGGGCAAGGATCACACCGTCACCGAGCTGACCGCCGACTCCTTCAAGGGCTACGACCTGGCCCTGTTCAGCGCCGGCTCCTCGGTCTCGAAGCAGTACCGCGAGGCCTGCACCAAGGCCGGCTGCCTGATGGTCGACAACAGCAGCGCCTTCCGCATGGAGGAGGGGGTTCCCCTCGTCGTGCCCGAGGTCAACCCGCAGGAGGCCGCCAAGGCCCTGCAGAAGAACGGCGGCAAGGGCGTCATCGCCAACCCCAACTGCGTCACCATCATCGCCCTGGTCGTCCTCGCCCCGCTGCACCGCGAGGCCGGGATCAAGCGCCTGGTCGCCGCCACCTACCAGGCGTCCTCGGGCGCCGGCCATGCCGCCATGGTCGAGCTGCAGGAGGGCACCCGCGCCTTCCTCGACAACAAGCCCTTCACCCCGAAGGTCATCCCCGTCCCCTACGCCTTCAACCTGTTCCCGCACAACAGCCCGTGGATGGACGACAAGGGCTACTGCGAAGAGGAGCTGAAGCTGCTGAAGGAGGGCCACAAGATCCTCGGCGACACCAGCCCGCGCATCACCGCGACCTGCGTCCGCGTGCCGATCCTGCGCGCCCACTCCGAGGCCCTGAACGTCGAGTTCGTCAAGCCGTTGAGCGTCGCCCGCGCCTACGAGCTGCTGCGCGCCGCCCCTGGCGTGCGCGTGGTCGAGGATCGCGCCAAGAACCGTTGGCCGATGCCCCTCGATGTCGCCGGCAAGGATGACGTGCAGGTCGGGCGTATCCGCGTCGACCAGTCGAACCCGAACACCCTCGACCTGTGGGTGGTCGGCGACCAGCTGCTGAAGGGCGCCGCCCTCAATGCCGTGCAGTGCGCCGAGCTGGCCCTCCTGGGCAAGGTCGCGCCGAACGCGTCCTGAGCCGTCGTCGCCGATCGCCGCATGCGGCCCCGGGATCACACCCGGGGCCGCTGTGTTTCAGGATTCGACCAGCTCGGCGATCTCGTCCAGTTCGCGGGCCCCGCGCACGAGGTGGCCGGTGAACAGGCCGAGGGGGGCGTGGCGGGCGGCGATGGACTCGACCACGTCCGGGGTCGTGGTCCCCGCCAGCAGGCCGGCGTAGGCCGCCGTCACCGCGGCGACCGCCTCGGGGCCGAGATCCGCAAGCTCCAGCAGCCACCAGTCGACCAGTCCGCGCGTCGCCAGGGCTGGCTCGGGCGCGCACAGGCGGCGGCCCTCCCACACCACGGTGTCGTGGCTGCGCCGTTGCAGCTGGTAGGGCAGGCCGCCCTCCTCGGGCACGGCGCGGATGTCCAGAACCGAGCCCACCGCCAGACCGTGATCCTGCCGCGTCAGCATGGCTGGTACGCGGCCGTGCACCGGGACGGCCAGGCCGATGGGCAGGTCAGCGCAGCGCGCGGCTAGGCGGGCGACCTCGCGTCCCGACAGCTCCAGGGACAGGACGGCGTCGCTGGCGCCGAGCTCGGCCAGGGTCTGCAGCGTCTCGGTGCTGTAGACGTTGAGGAAGACGTCGGCC
>JAFLCQ010000189.1 GCA_017302815.1 Planctomycetota bacterium | reverse complement strand
CTGGCGGTCGAGGGCGGCGATGCGTTCGGCGACGGTTGCCAGGGCGGTGCGGTCCTCGGCCTCGGTGCGGTCCAGCTCGGTCAGCTGCGCGTCGCACTCGTCGGTCTGGGCGCGAGCCACGTCGCGCGCGGACTGGGCGTCGGCGCGGGCGCGCTCGCGCTCGCGGATGAGGTCCTCGGAGGGGGCGAGGCGGGCGTCCTCCTCGGCGACCAGGGCCTCCAGGCGGGCGGATTCGGCGCTGGCGGCGGCCTCGTCGGCGGTCAGCTGCTGCAGCTGGCTGTCGAGCTGGGCGAGCTCGGCGGAGAGCCGGCCGTGCTCTTCCATCGCGAAGGCGAGGCGCAGCTCCTTGGCGCGGGCGGTGAGGTCGCGGAAGCGGATGGCGTCCTGCGCCTGCTTGCGCACCTGGCGGGCGCGGCGGCGGACCTCGGCCAGCACCTCGGCGATGCGCTGCAGGTCGATCTCAACGCGTTCCAGCTTGCGGGCGGCGATGCGGCGGCGGGCGCGGTAGCGGCTGATGCCCGCGGCCTCCTCCAGGACCATGCGGCGGTCCTTGGTGTTCGACTCCAGGATGAAGCCGACGCGGCCCTGCTCGATCACGGCGTAGGCGCTGGTGCCCATGCCCGTGCCCATCAGCAGGTCCTTGATGTCCTTCAGGCGGCAGGCCTTGCCGTTGATGAAGTAGCTGGACAGGCCGTCGCGGGTCAGCCGGCGGGTGATCGCCACCTCGGGGGTGTCGATGACCATACCGGCCGACAGCTGGTCGAGGACCAGCGTCACCTCGGCGAAGGGCATGCCGCGGCGGGTGGCGCAGCCGTTGAAGATGACGTCGGTCATCTCGGCGCCGCGCAGGGCCTTGGCCGACTGCTCGCCGATCACCCACTTGATCGAGTCGACGACGTTCGACTTGCCGCAGCCATTCGGCCCGATGATGGCGGTGATGCCATCCTCGAAGTCGAAGGACATCCGGTCGGCGAACGACTTGAATCCGTAGGTTTCGAGACGCCTCAGGCGCATGCGGTGCCGGGAGTGTGGGCCGGATGCCCAGGGCGCAACCCGGGAGCCGTGATCACCCGCGGCCTGTCCGGGAATGGGGGGGATCTGCCGCCAAGGCGCCAAGGACGCCAAGATCGCGGAGGGGGCTGAGTCCAGACATCACAGCAACCGGCCCACCTTGGCGGGCTTGGCGTCCTTGGCGCCTTGGCGGCCGATACGACCCCAAACCTCAGTCTGCGAACAGCGTCAGCGCCGTGCTGCGGGTCACCCGCACGCGCTGCAGGGTCCCGACCATGCCGTCGCGGCCCTGGCGGGGGAACACCACGTTGCGGTTGCCGATGGTGCGACCGTGCAGCATGTCCGCATCGGTCTTGCTGGCACCCTCGACCAGGATCTCGACCTCGCGCCCGTGCAGGCGCCGGTGGTCCTCCTCCTGGTGCTCCAGTTGCAGCGCCAGGAGCCGGTTGCAGCGCTCCTTCTTGACCGCCTCGGGGACGTCGTCGGGCAGGCGCACCGCCGGGGTGCCGGGGCGCACCGAGTAGGTGAAGACGTAGGCGCCGCCGAAGCGGACCTGGCGCATCAGGGCGACCGTCTCCTCGAACTCCGCATCGGTTTCGCCGGGGAAGCCGACGATGAAGTCGGACAGCAGCTCGACCTCGGGCATGCGGGCGCGGGCACGCTCGACGAAGCGCAGGTATTCGTCGCGGCCGTAGCGCCGGCCCATCAGGCGCAGGATGCGGTCGGAACCGGCCTGGGCGGGGACGTGCAGGTGCTTGGCGACCTTGGGCAGCGCGGCGACGGTGTCGAGCAGCTCGTCGGTGATGTCCTTGGGGTGGCTGGTGATGAAGCGGATGCGCAGCAGGCCCTCGATGCCGTGCAGGCGGCGCAGCAGGCAGGCGAGGTTGCTGCCGTCGCCCAGAGTCTTGCCGTAGGCGTCGACGGTCTGGCCCAGCAGGGTGACCTGGCGGAAGCCCTTGGCGACCAGGCTGCGCACCTCGTCCTCGACCGCCTCCGGCCGGCGCGACTTCTCGCGGCCGCGGGTGAAGGGCACGACGCAGTAGGTGCAGTTGTAGTTGCAGCCGCGCATCACCGGGACCCAGGCGTTGACGCCCTCGGTGCGCAGGGCGTGCACGCCGCGGTCGTCTTCCCAGTCGCCGAAGTCGGTGGCGCAGATGCGGCCGGTCTCCTCGACCCGCTCCACCAGTTCGGGCAGGCGGGCGAACTGGTCGGTGCCGACGACGATGTCGACCTGCGGCCACTTCCGGAGGATCTCGTCCTTCTCGCGCTGGGCCATGCAGCCGGCGATGGCGATCTTGAGGGCGGGGCGCTGCTTCTTCTGCTCGCGCAGGACGCCCAGGCGGGAACGGATCTTGCCCTCGGCGTGATCGCGCACCGAGCAGGTGTTGAACACCACCAGATCGGCCTCTTCCGGGGTCTCCACCGGGGTCCAGCCGGCCTGCCCGAGGCGCCCGAGCATCTGCTCGGAATCCGCCGTGTTCATCTGGCAGCCGAAGGTCTCGATGAATACCGACCGTGTCATGCGCGGCGGACCATAGGAGGGGGCGGCCGCCAGCCAACCGGCCATCCCGCATGGCTCGACGTTTTCCCGGTACCGCCTAACCCTGTCGATCGGCGGCCGTCTTGCCGCCTGCGGCCCCGTCCCGATCATGGGCATCCCCACGGAGACCGCATGGCCACCACCACCCGCCGCGCCAAGCCCTCGACCGCCACCGCCCTTGAGCCGGTGGCAGCGCAGGCGAGGCCGGGGTTGCGCATCCTCCATGTCGCCTCCGAGGTCGCGCCGTTGATCAAGAGCGGTGGTCTGGCCGACGTTGCCCAGGCCCTGCCCGCCGCCCTGCGCCGCCTGGGGCACGACGCCCGCGTCTGCCTGCCCTGCTACCGCAAGACCTATCTCGAGGCCGAGCGCCTGGGCGCCACCTGGCTGTCGACCCCGATGGTGATCGAGAGCGGCGGCGTCGACCACAAGATCGGCATCGCCGAGGTGAAGCTGGATGGGATGCCGGTCTACCTGCTGGCCTGCAACGAGCTCTACGACCGCGATGGACTGTACGGTCCCAGCGCCCACCAGGAGTACGAGGACAACGCGCGCCGCTTCGCCGTGCTGTCGAAGGCCGCGCTGGCCCTGCCCGGCGCGATCGGCTGGGCTCCGCATATCGTGCATGCCCACGACTGGCAGACCGGCCTGGTGCCGGTGCTGCTGCAGCGCGGCTTCTGCAAGGCCCTGCCGGCGACCCGCTCGGTCTTCACCATCCACAACATCGCCTTCCAAGGCGCCTTCCCGGCCCATGACATGCGCCTGGCCGGGCTCGATCCGTGGCTGTACAACCCGATGCATTGCGAGCATTTCGGGCGCTTCAACATGCTCAAGTCGGGGATCGCCTTCGCCGATCGCGTCACCACCGTCAGCCGCCGCTATGCCGAGGAGATCCAGACTCCGGAGTTCGGCTGGACCATGGACGCGGTGATACGCCACCACGGCTACAAGCTGTCCGGCATCACCAACGGCATCGATCCGGCCGCCTGGAGCCCGGCTTCCGATCCCCACATCCCGGCGCACTACGATGCCGATGACATGGCCGGCAAGGCTGCCTGCATCCAGCGCCTGCGCGAGGAGTGCGGCCTGGCCCGGCGCGAGGACGTGCCCTTGCTGACCGTGGTCAGCCGCCTCACCGAGCAGAAGGGCATCGATCTCATCATCGACGCGGTCAGCCCGTACATCATCGCCGGCCGTATGCAGCTGGCGGTGCTGGGCAGCGGCGACCTGCACCTCGAACACCGCCTCAACGCCCTGCAGGCCCGCCATCCCGGCTGGGTCTACGTCTGGTACGGTTACAACGAGCCCCTGGCCCACCGCTTCATCGCCGGTTCCGACGCCTTCCTGGTGCCCAGCCGCTTCGAGCCCTGCGGCCTGACCCAGATGTACGCCATGCGCTATGGTACCCTGCCGATCGTGCGCTACACCGGCGGGCTGGCCGACACCGTGCGCGACGTCAGCGTCGGCGAGGGCACCGGCTTCACCTTCGGACCGATCGATGTCGGCCATTTCTCAGCCGTGCTGGACCGCGCCCTCGGCCTGTACCAGCATTTCCCCGCCGAGTGGAAGGCCGCCCAGCGCCGCGGCATGACCAGCGACTTCTCGTGGGACAGCGCGGCGAAGGGGTACGTCGATCTCTATCAGGGTATGGTGTTCGGGTAAGTCGAAGGTAGCGCCGACTTCAGTCGGCACGGCTGGGCGACTTCAGTCGCCCGCGCATGGCCCCATCGGTGGACTGAAGTCCACCGGCCGTGCCGACTGAAGTCGGCGCTACGGTGGCCAGGAGCTACCGCTCTGTTTTTTGCTGTGGGGGACGTTGTCCCCCACGCCCCCTCGGCCTCGGTCATGGCTCGGTTTGCTCGCTAGCGCTCACAAACCGCGGGCGGATGGGCTTCGCCCATTGTATCCGCCCACCGCCATTCCGTCGGCCGGTCGCGCTGGTGCGCTCCGGTTTTACCAAGGCAGGAGCTACCGCTCCCAGCTCGGCTTGCGGATGATCCAGGCGGTTTCGCGGACGGCGAAGCCGCGCTTGGCCATGAAGTCGGCCAGGAACTGTATCTGATCCGTGGCAGCGGTGAATTCCGGCTTGCCTGACAGGCGCTGGCGCCGGGCCAGTTCGTCTAGGGTCAATGACAGGTCCGGAACGGGATTCCACACCACCAGCAGGTCGAAGCGCAAGGCCGTCGCCAGCTTGTCGGTGGCATCGCCCTTCTCGTCGACGCAGCTGATCACCCGATACCAGATCCCCGGCTGGGGCCGGTAGGGGAACAGGCGTCCGGCCAGCGTATTGTCATCTTCGGCGACCGTGGTGCCGTCGATGACCGATGAGTCGATGGCCGCCAGCCCGTCGCCGAGGTAGTCCATTGGCGCAAATGGTGGAGTCGTCGCCCCAGAGGGGGCAGCAGGGGAGGCGGTTCCCTCCCGCCCCGCCTCCAGCCGGATCTCCTCGACGATCGAACTCGCGGCCAGGCTCAGGCGCAGCATGCCGTCGGCCTGGGCGCGGGCGCGGGTGCCCAGCAGGAACAGGGCCATCGCGGCGGTGAAGCCGAACAGGAAGACGCCGGTGGCGACCAGCAGCTCGATCAGGGTGAAGCCCCGGCGCATGACATAGGGTTATGCGACACCGCGTGCGGGACAAGCGCGCAACCCCTTGCAGAGACGGCAACGGCAGCGGACCTTGGGCGTATGAGCGGCCCTCCGGCCATGTTCCCCTGTCCGTGGTGCGGGATGAGCTATCCCGCAAAGCCGGTGCTCATCGGCAAACCCGTGCGCTGCAAGGGCTGCCGCAACGCCTTCGTGCTGCAGCCGGATTGGGTGGCGATCAAGGTCGAGGACCCGCCGCCAGCTGCTCCGGCGCCGGCACCAGCACCAGCGCCCGCGCCAGCCGCACCGCCGCCACCGCCCAAGCCGCAGCCGCCGCCGGTCTCGCCAAGCCGTATTCCGCCAGCGACCATCGAGCCCATCTCGGTGGTGGCGCCTGCTCCCAAGCCGGCTGCATCTCGGCCGGCCCCGCCGCGTGCGGCGCGGGAGGACGTGCTCGAACTGGGCGACGAGCCCGCTGCTGCGCCAGTGACGGACGTCGAGCCCGCGGCGGAGGTGGTCGAGGTCCTGCCCAAGGCGAAGACGACGACGCCCCCCCCGGCGAAGGGCTCGGAGCGGGTGGCCAAGCGCAAGACCGAGATGCTGGAGGCCGCCCGAGCCCAGATGGCGGCCCAGCTGGCGGACGTCGCTGCCAAGGCGGCGAACTCCGAGGTGGCGAAGCGCGAGGAGCGCCGCAGCGAACGCATCGCCAAGGCCGGCACCGCCGTCCCGGCGGGCGGCAAGCCGGGATCGCGCAAGGCCATCCTCAGCGGCCATGGCGAGCGGCATCATCAGGAGATGCTGCGCATGTGGGCGATCGTCGGCATCGCCGCGGTCGTCGTCCTCCTGCTGGTGTTCGTGTTCAGCCTGCGCAGCACGGTGCGCGAGAGCCTGGACCACTACGCCGCCCCGGTGCCCAACGAGCAGAACCGCTACCCCGTGCTGGGCGATGCCGTCCGCTCGCGCGCCTGGCTGGCTTCCGCCCCGTCGATGCCCGGCGGTCCGATGCTGGCCACCGACCTGTCGGACGCCGAGGTCGGTCCCGAGCGCGCGATCGAGCTGGAACCCTGCCGGGCCGCCCTGACCGACCTGAAGGATCTGCGCCTGGATGCCGGACTCGAACTGTGGCTGGCGCCCAAGGATCTCGAACGCGCCCGCACCGTGCTGGGCGAGCGCCGGGGGCCCGAAGCGGTGCAGGCCCTGGCGACGGCGCGCATCCGCTGCGCTCCCCATCGCGCGGTCGTCGAGCGCCTGGCCCTCTCCCCCGAAGACCTGACCGTCGTCCTCGACCTCGTCTGCGGCACGCCACCGGCCAACGGCGAGAGCTTCGCCAAGCGCATCATCGACAAGGGCGAGGTGCCGACGCGGCTGGTCGTGCGCCCCTTCAGCGGCCGCAAGGGCAGCATGCTGCAGGATATCGGCCGTCCGCCCTACCGTCCGGTGCAGGGGGCCTACAACGGCCTGCTCATGCGTGTCGAGGGCGATGGCTGGCCGACCGGCTGGCGCGTCCTGCATCTCGCCCAGGTGAAGTAGACGGCCGTTGTCAGGCGCCTCCGCGCCTGTCTCATCGCCGCCGTGCACGACGCTCCCGACGTCCGCTGTCCGACCTGCGGCAAGCCGGTGCAACTCGGTAGCGAGAGCTTCCCGTTCTGCTGCCGGCGCTGCCGGCTGATCGACCTGGGCGCCTGGATCGACGGCCGCCATGCCATCCCTGGACGGACCGCGCCAGGCGATGCGCAGGAGGAGGAGCGGTGATCCCGCTGCGCATCCTGCATGTGCTGGACACCGGCAGCTCCGCCACCGTCCGCGCCGGCCCCTCCAGCCTGCTGCCGTGGCTGGCCTCGCAGGGCCACGCTGTCGCCCACCTGGCGCTTGGCGGCGGCGCGGAAGGGGTGTTCCCGCAGCGTCTGGGCCTGCGCCTGGGCTGGTGGAACTGGTGGCGCAGGGGGCGCGCGGAGGCCATCCGCTCTGCCGCGGCCTGGGGCTGCGACCTGGTGCACGCGCATGGCGAGGCGGCCCTGGCGCCGGCCCTCGAGGTCGC
>JAFLCQ010000188.1 GCA_017302815.1 Planctomycetota bacterium | reverse complement strand
AGGTCTTTCCCCAGCCGTTCTTCGAGGCCCCGGTCGGAAAGTCGCCGCCCGCGCGCGCTCTGCGTAGAGTGCAGAGCCTCGTGAGTGAAGCGACCTACACCATTCCCAACGCCCTCGGCCTGCACGACATGCTCGGCAACGTCTGGGAATGGTGCGGCGACCGCTACGGCCTCTACCCCGCCATCGCGTCCATCGATCCGCAGGGTGGCGACCAGGAGCGCCGGGTGGTGCGCGGCGGCTGCTGGGCCGACCCCGCCCGCCTGGTGCGGGCCGCCAACCGCGCCGCCCTCGACCCCGGCACCCGCAGCGTCCAGGTCGGCCTGCGCATCCTCATCGAACAACCGTGACCACATCCATGCACACCCTCCTTCGCCATCTCCTTCTCCTCGCCTGCCTGCTGCCCGCCTGGGCACTCGACCTCACCGTCACCGGATCCTTCACCACCAATGAGGACGTGCCGCTGGTGTTCAGCTACAGCCAACTGCTGGCGAAGTGCACGGTGAGCGCGACGCCGGATCGGGTGATCCTCGTCAGCGTCGCGGGCGATGGCGTGGTCCAGCGCGGAATGACAAACAGCGGGCCGTGGACCAACGCCGCGGCAGATGATGTGATCACGTCGGGAATGTATCTACGGTACACGCCTAACGAAAACTATTTCGGCACAACAACCCTGATGAACTTCAGGGTTGGACTGGACGCAGCGGTATCCGGCAGTCGTGCAATCGACGCTGCAATTCTTTCCGTCAACGATCCTCCCGTCGCCGCATCGTGCCTGGTGGACGATCTCACCGAGGACACGCCGCGCACCTGGACCTACAGCGATCTGATCACGCTCCTGGGCATCAGCGATGTCGAGAGCGATCCCTTCCGCATCGTCGTCACCCAGGTGGTCAGCGGCAGCGCGAGCCTCAGCGTCGGGCAGTACCTCGACGAGGCCGGCGACAGCATCACCTGGACGCCGGCCGCCAACGTGTTCACCCGCGACTACGAACCGGACATCACCGCCCTGCGCTTCCGCGTCGACAGCGTCGGCGTCGCCGGCCAGTCCGCCGTGGTGGCCGTGACGACACGCGTCTCGCCCGTGCAGGAGGACGACATCGCGGATCCGACCACCCTCACCTCCTTCGACACCCTGCGTGCGGTCAAAGGATCGATGGTCGAATACACCTATGACCAGCTGTGGCGGAAGTGCCGGGGGATGACGGACATCGATCGTTCGGCGAACATCCGGATAACCTGGGAGATATCGCCATGCGAAGGGGCGCAACTCGTCATCAGTGAATCGCAGTTCAATACATCGAACACTTTCGACCTGTCCCTTGCAGCGATGCCACTCCTGGTCGCCGTGGATCCATACGATTCCCTACGCATCGTTCTGCCGGCAACTGCACCGACTGGCCTACGCACACTAGGCAACGTCCGCTGCTTCGTGCAGTACTCTTCAGGCCTGTCGGAGGCGACGCCCTTGCGCCTCCAAGTCGATGACCTTGATTCCGGTAATGCGGACACGGACGATTCAGAGGGCGGAGACAGTGGCGGCTGCGGCGGCGGACTGACCGGATGCCTGATCGCCTACTGTCTGATCGCTGTGGGTCTGCGTCGCCGTCATGCGTAGTCTGGTCTGCTTGCTGGTCGTTTCGCTCATCGCCGGAGCCGAAATCATCCTGCTCGATCCACCCGCGAGCATTGGCATGCGACCGGGTACCAGCACGACCCTGACCTACACCTTAGTAGGAGCACCATCCGGCGCCACCGTCTCCTTCTCTGGGATTCCGGCCAAGGTGACCTGCACGAACTCCGGAACGCACATCGGAGGCATCATCACCATCAATGCGCAGGCCGGATCCGTTGCGACATCAGCCATAATCCAGGCCAGGCTCATGACCGGTACCACAATCCTCGACACGCAGTCGTTGCCTGCATTAACTATCGATCCACCACCAGTTCTCACCACCACTTCGTTGGCCAGCCTGATAGAGGACTCTGCGGAGACGCATCAGACCGTCAGATTTACAGATGCTGACGACACCCTGGGATGGGAGGTCGGCACGTGCATCGGAGTTGTCGTCGACATCGAGAACGAGCAATCACTCAGCGTCACCCTCTCCCTCACCCCCACCCCCGACTTCTACGGCACCGCCAGCATCGGCCTCATCGTCACCGACGCGTTCGGGCCCACGACCTACGCCATCCCCATCGCCGTCACCAACACCAACGACCGGCCGGTCGCCGAGCTGGCCGCGATCGATGAAGCCGTCGCCGATCCCGCCAGCGGACGGGCGGTGCGGATCCAGGGCGATCTGCGCATCCTGCCCGGCGTCGATCCCGATGTCACCCGCAGCGCGGGGACCCGCTACCTGGGCTGGGAGGCGGCGGTCGACGGCAGCGACGGCATCGATCTGCTGAGCCTGGCCGGCATCACCGGTTATGCGGTCTCTACGAACAGCATCGCGCGTGTCGGCAGCACCTCGACCACCGTCGCGACGTGGACGCGCCCCGACGGCGACTCGCGGCGCATTGCCGTCACCCTGGGCAGCAGCGGCACGCAGAACGATCTCCAGAACATCGCCGGCATGCTGCGCTATGTCTGCATCCAGGGCCAGGCAGACGCGGTGCTGCGCACCCTCAGCCTCACCGTGGTGGAGCCCAACGGCGGCGCGAACGTGGTCTACGCCGCCCCCGCCACCGCGACCTGCCGCGTGCTGGCGCAGAACGCGCCGCCCATCGTCAGCGCCCACGCCGTGGGCGTGGAGCCGGGCGGCAGCGCCCCCATCGTGCTGGACGTCACCGACAGCGACGATCCGGCGACCATCCGCGTCAGCCTCGCCAAACCCCTGCCGCGCGCGGGCTCCGTGGCGCCGAGCAGTTGCAGCGTGAGCGAGCTCGCCGCCGGAGCGATGCGCTACACCCACCATGACATGGACGAATCCGCCGACGTCATCCACCTGCTGGTCGAGGATGGGCGCAACCCCGGAGTCGCCATCGCGGTGCCGGTCGATGTGCGTATCGTCGTCGATCGCATGGACATCATCTCCGACCCCTGCCTGGCGGCGGTGCGCGGGGTGACCACCTCCTGGCCGGTGCGCTTCTCCTGCACGCCATCGCAGGTGGCGATCGCGGCGCTGCCCGGCGTGGCGCAGCCGCTGCCGACAGGCGCGGTCGATTGGAGCGCGGATGCCGGGCTGCGTTTCCATTGGGACGCCATCCCTGACAGCGTCGGCTGGCTGGCCCTGCGCGTGGTCGCCGACACCGCACAGGAGGACATCCCCGCCGGCCGCCGCCGGGCCGAGCAGCGCATGCTGATCCGCATCCGCCCGCGTCCGGCGCTGGCGCATGGGGAGGGCCGGTGAAGCACCCGCTCCTCGGCCTCATCCTCGTCGCCGCAGCCGGCTGCTCGACCCAGGACGGCGCAACCGGCGAGCTGGCGGCGGACCAGCTGGTCAGCAGCGGCCTGTGGATCAGCCTCGACCTCGCGGACGGCTCGGTCGCCGCGGTCGGCGGAACGGTGGATCCGGCCGACCCGCGCTGGCAGGGCACGACCCTGCTCTTCCGCCAGATCGTGCCCGGTGCGGCCACCATCGGACGTCCGGTGGCGGATCCGCTGGCCGAGGTCGACGAGTACCCGCGCCGCGACGGTGCGCACGGTCGGGTGTGGATCTGCGCCCACGAGCTGAACCAGCTGCAATGGCGGATGCTGTCCGGAGACGAGCCCTGGTATGGCGTCCTGCCGGTGGCGGACCTCGGCGCCTACGTCGGCGACCGCCTGCCGGCGGTCGGGATGACGCCGCTGCAGGCCGAGACGGCGTGCGAATCCTTCCACACCGACGGCTGGACCGTGTCGCTGCCCGAGGCCCTCGAGTGGGAGCTGGCCTGCACCGGCGGTCGCGCCAGTCGCTTCGCCTGGGGGGACGCGCTGGAGACGGACGAGGCGGCAGCGCAGGCCAGATGCGCCGCCGATGCGCCGATCGGCTGCGGATCGCTGGCTGGCAACGACTGGGGGATGCACGACATGCACGGCAACGCCTGGGAGATGGTCCGCGGCGACTACGGCTGGGAGGCGCGCGGCGGGGCCTGGGACCAGCCGCTGCTGACCGCCCGCAGCACCAACCGCATGGCGCTGGAGCACGACAGCGCGGGCTGGTCGCTCGGGCTGCGCCTGGTGCTGCGGCGATGAGGCCCCTCATCCTCGCCCTCCTGGCGGCCGCGGTCCACAGCGCAGAGATCGCGCGACGCGACGTGCAGGTCGCGGTCGAGCGCGGCGACGGCGGCTTCGCCTACGATCTCGGCACCGGCCTGGGCACCTTCTCCGGCGACGACGCCTTCGACAGCATCGACACCCTGCGGCTGGGCGGACGCATCGCCTTCGCCGCCGCCGGATCGCCCCTTGGCGTCCTGGCCGGAGCGGATCTCACCCGCAGCGAGGCGCCGATCGACGGCGGCGGCATGGACGGCTACGGCGGCGACGTCGTCGCCGGCGCCACCTGGGCCATCGCCGAAGGCGTCAGCCTGGATGGCGAGGGCTTCGCCGGCTGGCAGCAGGTCGACTTCGCCCTCGACGCCCTCGCTGCGCCGCTGGACGGCGGCGGCGAGCTCTGGCGCGGCGGCGCCCGGCTGCGTCTGCAGTGGTCGCCGTGGCGGCACTGGTCGATCGGGATCGAGGGCTGCTGGACGTCATGGCAGGCCGACATCGCCGCCGACGATGGCCGCAGCCTCGATCTGGTCGGATCCGGACTCGGCGCCGGCCTGTCGCTGGCATGGCGACCCTCGGCCCGTCCCGAGGGCATCGAATGAGGACCTGCGCCGCCTGGCTGGCCTGCGCCGCCCTGGCCGCGGCTGCCGCAGCTCCGACGATCGTGCGGCCGGCGACCACCGTCCTGCGCTACGACGTCATGGCCGAGGATCCCTGGCTGCCGCTGCTGTGGGAGCCGGTGCAGATCACCCTGCCCGGCAGCCCCTGCGGCCTGCGCGTCAGTGCCGAGCTTTACAAGCCCAGCGACACCTATGCCGTCTCCAACGCCGACCTGCTGACCCTGCGCGGCGGCAACGGCGTGGTCCTCGACGGCCTGACGCTGACTGTCGCCGGCCTGCCCGGCACCTGGTCGGGGCTGCGCAGCGGCAGCGCCAAGCTGGTCGCGACCCTGCCAGCCGGAGCCGACGCCGGGCATGCCCTGCTGCTCATGCGCCAGCTCTGCTTCGGCAATCTCGCGCGGGCAGCCAGCAGCAGCAGCCGCCGCGTGCGCGTGATCCTCGAACGTCTGGAGGGCGAGACGGCGACGGCATCGGCACCCCTGACGGTCAACCTCGCGCTGAAGGACCAGGAGAGCCTGCCGCTGATCCGCTTCGATCCGTTGCCGCTGACCGTCGGCGCGCCCTGCGCCTGGCGTCCGGTGGCGTGGTACGACAGCCGCCCCGCCACTCCGATGACCTGGCTGCTGCTGCAGACCCCGGCGCCGCCCGCCGACCTCCATGTGATCGCGCATGACGCCGTCATAACCCCTGCGCTGTGCTCGCCGCCGAGCGGCGCGGATGGCCACCCCATGGCGGATTTCGCCGCCCGCGACCTGCGCCTGCTCGCGGACCAGGCCGGCACCCGCAGCCTGGCCGTCCGCGCCCTGAACCGCTCTGGAACCACCCTGGACCACCTCGACGTCACGATGACCACCGTGGCCACCGGCGCCGCGGTCGGTGGCGTGGTCATCGGCGACATCCCCCTCGCCGTCACACCAGGACTGCCCGTCAGCACCGACCTGCGCACCTCGCTGCCCGGGGCCTGGTCGCTGGACATCGAGGCCCATCCGCGCGGCGGAGCGCCACCGCCGGCGGAATGGTTCACCCTGGATGCCGTCGACGACAGCACCCTGCGTCTGACCATCACCGCCGGCAACGCCGGCCGGGAGCTGCTGTGCGGCATCCTCGTCCTGCGCAACGGCGACACTGTCGTACGCCTGCCCTTCCGCATCGTCTCCGATCCCGGAACCGGCGGATGAGGCGGACGGCTGACGTCATCGCCCTGGCCATGGCCGCTGTCATCGCCGGATGCAGCGCCGGCGACGGCAAGCTCGCGCACGATGCGGCGCTGGAGGACAGCAGCTACATCGAGCTGGAGCTCGCCACCGGCCGGGTCTCCGCCCTCGCCCCCCCGAGCGCCGCCGCCCTGGCCGGCGACCGCTGGCGCAGCAGCCACATGCTCTTTCGTTACGTCAGCCATGGGACGGCCCCTGCCACCGCGTCCGGCCTTCCGGCAGGCGGAGAAGCGGAGGACAGCGTCCGCCTCCACGCCGACGGCGGCTGGCTGGCCGTCTTCGAGATGACCGCCAGCCAGTGGCGCGCGCTGTCGGCCGATCCCGGCGCCGAGCACGGGGAGATGCCCGCCACCGGCCTGGCTCCCGCACTGGTGCACGCGGTCGTGGATGCCAGACGGCTTGAGCGCTTCCACCTGGAATTGCCGGACGATGCGCTGTGGCGCCGGGCCTGCGGCGGTGGCCGCGCAGAGCTGTTCTCCTGGGGGTCGAGCCAGCAGCCGCTGGTCGCCAAGGACCACGCCGTGCACTACGATGCCGCGGCCGGCATGCCGGCCGGAGCGCAGCGCGTCGGCAGCCTGCGCCCCAACTCATCGGGCTTCTACGACATGCACGGCAATGCCGCCGAGGTCGCCACCACGGGCGGCGGCTATGCCGTCCATGGCGGCGCCTGGGACAGCCCCCTCCTCGCCTGCCGTACCGCCAACCAGGTCGCGCTGCCGGCACGGACCGCCCATCCCGCGGTCGGCTACCGGCTGGCGATCAGGCCCTGAATCACCCTAGAAAACGCAGTCCGAGGTCCGAGGTCCGAGGTCGGCATGCTCGACGCAGACCGTGGATACCGGCATCCCATCGCTGTCGGGAACGTTCACTCTCTGGGCGCGGCGGACTGCGGCATGGCAGCGTCCCCAACGTCAGACTTCGGCGTGCTGTATGGACCTCGGACTGCTTTCAATTGAATCACACCTGCGGGCACCAGCGGTCCAGCATCGGACGCAGGGCCTCCGCCGACACCGGCCGGGTCAGGCAGCCGTCGAAACCGGTCGGCGGCGCCTGCCCGTCGGCGATCAGGGCGACGATCGGC
>JAFLCQ010000187.1 GCA_017302815.1 Planctomycetota bacterium | reverse complement strand
AGCCTGGCCCGCAGGTCGCGGACCAGGCCGACGGCCGGATCGGCGACCGCCGCAGGGCGGAGGCCGGGTCCGGGCTGGGCCGGCATGACCGGAGCCTGGACCTGCGCCGGCGGCTGCTGCACCGGCGCCGGCGGGACGATCTCCATCGGCGGAGCCGGACGCATCAGCCCAGGCACGACGAGCACGGCGATGAGAGCCGCCAGGCCCGAGCCGCCGAGGATGACCGTGGTCTTGATCGCCTTGCGCTCGGAATGCTGCTGCGCCGCGGCCGCCCGACGGCCCATCTGCTCGGCCTGGCCCTGCGCCGAGGCGCCGCTGTTCAGCTTCTCGCGCACCTCGCGCAGCCCGGTCGCGATGGCTGCCATGTCCGCCAGACGCCAGTCGCGGTTCTTGGTCAGCATGCCCTGGAAGAGGGTGTCGGCCTGCTCGGGGAGGAGCGGCAGGGCCTTGCGCAAGGACGGGATCTCCGCCGAGGCGTGCGCCTTGCGCACCTCGTCGGAGGTGGCGCCGGTGAACGGCGGCGCGCCGGTGAGGAGATGGTGCAGGACGCAGCCGAGGGCGTAGACGTCATCGACCGGCTGCGGTTCGCCGGCGGGAAGCGCATCGGCCGCCACGTACCAGGCGAATTCGGGCCGCATGCGGTCGCGGCCGCGCCCGAGCATGGCGGCGATGCCGAGGTCGAGGATCTTCACCTTCCCCTCGGTGGTCAGCATGAGCGTGCGCGGGTTGATGTCGCGGTGCACGATCGCGGCCTTGTGCGCCTCGGCCATGGCGGTGGCCACGCGTTCGCAGGCCAGCAGCGCGAGCTCGGGGGCGAAGCGGCCTTCGCGTTCGAGCAGGTGCGCCAGGGTGTCGCCGCGCACCAGCTCCATCGAATACCACACCAGGCCGTCCTCGACGCCGTTCTCGTGCATCTGCACGAAGCCGTCGTGCTGCAGCGACCCCGCCTTCGAGGCGAGCTCGCGGAAGCGCTCGGGGAACTGCGGATCGTCCTCGGAGACCTTGCGCGAGAAGACCTTGAAGGCGACGTCGCGCTGCAGGCTGCTCTGGCGCGCGGCATAGAGGAACCCCATCCCCGACCGGCCCATCAGCTTGCCGATGGCGTAGCCGGAGATCGTGCGCCCCTCCAGGGACTGCGGATCGAGGCGGACCACCGCCGGCTTCGCCGCCGGGGCGCTCTCCAGCTCGGAGCAGTGGAAGGTGACCTCGGCGTCGCCGATGCGGATGGCGTCGCCGTTGCGAAGGCCGCGGCGGCCCTCGGACCTGCTGCCGTTCACCTTGATGCCATTGGCGCTGCCGAGGTCCTCGACCCACCAGGCCCCTTCGGCCTGGAAGACGCGCGCGTGCTTGCGGCTGGCCGCCCCGTCGCGGATGACCACGCCGCAGTCGCGCTGCCGGCCGATCACGCACTCGCCGGAGAGCTCGACCTGCTTGCCTTCATACACCAGCATTGCCATGGTCGGCGCATGCTGGAGCAGGCCCGGCCGAGGTCCAGTCCCGCGCTGGACGGCGAAGCCGGCGCCCGCAGCATGGGGGCGTGCTCGTCCTCCTCGTCCGCATCATCTTCGTCGTGCTCGCGGTCCTGATCGGGTCGACCAGCGGCCACTACTTCTATGCCCCCGTGTTCGGCGCCGGCCTGCCGACCTGGTTCGGCGGCGCGATGGGCTTCGGCGTCGCCATCACCCTGGTCGCAGCCGAGCAGGCCTTCCGCCGCCGCTTCTCGCGCAGCCTGGTCGCCTTCCTCATCGGCCTCGGCGGAGGCCTGCTGCTGTCGGCGCTGATGCTGGTGGTGCTGCGCCAGGTGCTGCAGGACGAGGACCTCTACCGCAACCTCGACCTGCCCATCGCGCTGATCACCACCTACCTCGTGGTCATCACCGTGCTGCGCGGCGCGGACCGCCTCCGCGTCATCGTTCCGTTCGTGGAATTCAGGGCCGAACGCATCGATGGCGGCGCCTTGATCCTCGATCCGCAGACCCTCGGCGATTCCCGGCTGCCGGCCCTGCTGAAGGCGGGCCTCGCGGCGCAGCGGCTGCTGGTGCACCGCTCCATCCTGGAAGACTGGCAGCGACGCAGCTCCGACGGGGACCCCATCGAGCGCGTCCGCGCGCGCCGCGCCCTCGACGGCCTGCAGGCGCTGCGCCAGCCCGGCCTGCCGCCGCTGGAGATCGACGACACCGAGATCCCCAACGCCAACGGCCTGGCCGACATCGTCATCCGCCTCGCCCGCCTCGAGAACGGCCGCCTGCTGGCGGTGGATCGCGAACTGGCGCGTCGCGCGGTCGCCGAAGGCCTGGGCGTGGTCGATCTCGGCGGCATCGCCGCCGCCATGGCCCCGGACCTCGGTCCGGGCGCCACCTTCGAGGCCCTGATCGAGAAGGCCGGCGAGGGCAAAGGCCAGGGCGTGGCCTTCCTCGACGATGGATCGATGGTCGTGGTCAGCGCCGGGGCGGACCATATCGGCCAGCGCAAGTCCTTGGTCGTCAAGCGCCTGCATCACACCGCCAATGGCAGGATGATCTTCGCCGACATCGACGGCTGAGCGCACCGATTGGCACGACGGTCGCGTTCCGTAGCCCATGCGACACCTGTTGTCGCGGGAGGCGACGGCCATGGACATGCTCAACGACGACCGGTCCTACGCGGTGGCCGACTACCAGCTGGTGCGGACCGACGACGGCCGGGTCCTGATGACCAGGCAGCTGCGCGCGGTGGACGCCGACGGATTCAACCGCAGCTGGCGCGAACGCGGCGTGCCGACGCGCTGGGAACGGCTGATCGCCGCAGCAGTCGCCTGAACTGGAACCGCTGCACGCCGCATCACCATGCCGCGGCATGCGACCGCGCATCCTCGTCTCCTGCTCGCTGAACGACCATGAGGCCGCAACCCGGCTGCTGGTGGCCTATTGCGATCCCATCGTCGCCGCCGGCGGTCTGCCCCTGATCGCTCCGGTGTTCACGGATCCGGCGGTCCTCGATCAGGCTCTGGACGCCGTCCAGGGCGTCCTGCTGATCGGCGGCCCCGACTACCATCCGGACGCCTATGGCGGGCATCCGCAGCCGGCCGAACAGCTCATGGACCGCCGACGCCATGATGCAGACCTCCTCCTGGCGCGGACCACGCTCCGCCGCTGCCTGCCGGTGCTGGGCATCTGCGGTGGCCTGCAACTGCTGGTGATCGCCCGCGGCGGAGCCCTGGTGCAGGACATCCCGTCGGAGTGGCCGGACGCTATCACCCATACGGTCGCCGGGGACGAGCCGTGCTCCCATCCCATCGCCATCGTGCAGGGCAGCCGCCTGCACGGACTGATGCGCTGCGACGAGATGGTGGTGAACAGCTTCCACCACCAGGCGGCGCAGCCGGAACGGCGGGGTGGTCTGGGGATCTCCGCCAGGGCTCCCGACGGCGTGGTCGAAGCGGTCGAGGATCCCGAGCATCCGTTCTGCATCGGCGTGCAGTGGCACCCCGAGCGCATGGCCGGCTCCCCATCGAGCCTGGCCCTCTTCAGCGGGCTGGTGGCGGCCGCGTCAGGCTAGCCTCGATTCCACCGGGGGGACTCCCTGCTGTCGCCATGTTCCCCGGGAGAATCGAGGGCGGCTTTCTGCCACGGGGGACCAGACGGTCCTCCGCACCCCCTAGCGCCGACAAGCCATCTGCCACAGCAGCCAGACCCCGGCGGCGAGTCCGGCCAGCAGCGTCGCCAGGGACGCCAACCGGCACAGGCCGGCGAGGAAACCGTCTCAACGCAGCAGACCCAGGGCGCCGAGCAGGTAGTTCCAGTCGTGGGTGTCCGGGTGGTAGTTCCCGACCGAGATGAGCGGCAGCGCCTGCGCCGACGCATCGGCGATGTAGGGCACGCTGATGCCCAGGCTCATGCCCAACCACACCAGGCCGACCGGGATGGCGAAGGGCTCGCCCTGACGCCACAGCAGCCAGCCGCAGAGGACCGGCGCACCCCACTGGAATCCGCTGCCAGCAGCGACCGCGATGAAGGTCGGGGCCCAGAAGTTCGTGCAGAAATGCCCGGCTTCATGCACCGCGACGCTCAGCCACAGCACCGGCGACCAGGCCGTCGGGTCCAGCAGCGGACCGATGCTGAACCAGGCGAGCAGGACCAGCAGCGCCGCATAGCCAGGCCACGAACGTCCGGCGCAGCGTTCGGCAGCGGCATCGCGAAAGTCGCTCCACCAGGGCATGCGAGCCAGTTTACCTGCCGCGCGGACGACGTCACGCCTCCTTGCCTTCCGTCCCGGCCGGCTGGGATGCAGGCATGCCCATGGCCCGCCTCGGCTGCCCCGCCGGAACCACGCCGTCGCGGCGCCGCCTGCGCACGACCGTAGCGGCGATGCTGCTGGCCCTGATCCTGGCAGCCGGCTTCAACGCGGTGATGGACACCCTGTCCTTCCGCTATGACCGCAGCGTCTTCGCCGCCTTTCCGGCGCAGCGGCCGTGGCTGGATCCGCGCGTGTCGTGGACCAACAAGTGGCAGGACGGCGATCCCGCGCGCGGCGAGGCCTTCCCGCTGTCCTCGACCGCGCTGGTCGGGCTGACCGATGCCTGGCATCTGGCGAAGTCGTGCATGCTGCTGTGCCTGTGCGCCGCCATCCTGGCGCCGCTGACCCTGGCCCTGGAGCTGCCCTGGGCGGCCTGGCTGGGCCTGCTGGTCGGCCTCAAGGTGCTGTGGGGGCTGGTCTTCGAGGGCCTGTTCGCGCATCTGCTGATCCGCTCCTGAGCGGTTGCACGCGCCCGGAAGTGGCCGATCCTGCCGCCCCGAACCGGAGAACCGATGCGCGCCAGCCGAATGAACCTCGCCACCCTGCGCGAGGACCCCGCCGAAGCCGAGATCGCCAGCCACCGCCTGCTGACGCGGGCCGGCTACATCCACAAGTCCGGCGCCGGCCTCTACCTGTACCAGCCGCTGCTGAAGCGCGTGATCGACAAGATCAGCCGCATCGTCGCCGAGGAGATCAGCCGGGCCGGCGGCCTGGAGATCACCATGCCCATCCTGCAGGAGCAGGAGCTGTGGGAGAAGAGCGGCCGCTGGGCGCAGTACCAGGCCAGCCGCACCATGCTAACGGTGAAGGACCGCAACGGCCAGCAGTTCGGCCTCGCTCCCACCGCCGAAGAAGTGGTGACCGACTACGCCGCCAACGTGGTCAAGAGCTACAAGCAGCTGCCGGCCTGCTTCTTCCAGCAGCACACCAAGTTCCGCGATGAGATCCGCCCGCGCTTCGGCCTGATGCGCGTGAAGGAGTTCATCATGATGGACGCCTACTCGTTCCATGCCTCGCCCGAGAGCCTGGACGAGACTTACGAGGCGATGCGCAAGGCCTACCTGCGCGCCTTCGCCCGTCTCGGCCTGACCGCGTTCGCCGTGGAAGCGGACACCGGCGCCATCGGCGGCACCGGCAGCCACGAGTTCATGGTCGCGGCCGAGGTCGGCGAGGACGCCATCATCTACAACCCGGCCAGCGGCTACGCCGCCAACGTCGAGCGCGCCGCCGGCATCGTGCCCAAGGCCTCCGCGTGGGCCTCGGCGCCCGCCGCCGCGCAGCTGACCCTGACGCCCAAGGTCGGCACCATCGCCGACGTCATGGGCTTCCTCAACGCCAACGGCTTCCCCGACGTGAAGGCCGAGCACAGCCTGAAGTGCGTGCTGTTCGTCGTCACGGTGAAGACCGACAAGGGCGACAAGGGCATCCCCACCGCCGCCTTCGTGCGCGGCGACCGCGACGTCAACGAGGTCAAGCTGGGCAACGCGGTGGCGCGCGGCGCGCGCGGCGCGCTGCTCGAGATCCGCCCGATGCACCCTGACGAGGTGCGCGCCGCCACCGGCGCCGAGCCCGGCTTCGCCGGCCCCGGCGAGGGCCTGACGGTCGAGTTCTGCTACATCGACGCCGCCCTCAAGGACGCCGGCCCGCTGGTCGCCGGCGCCAACAAGACCGACCACCACCTGGTCGGCTTCGTCATCGAGCGCGACGCCAAGGCCAAGTTCCGCTGGGAGGACATCGTCCGCACCCAGGCTGGCGACCTGGACACCCGCGGCGGCGTGCTGGCCGAGAAGCGCGGCATCGAGGTCGGCCACATCTTCAAGCTCGGCACCAAGTACAGCGCGGCGATGAAGGCCGAGTACCTCGGCCCCGACCAGAAGCTGCACCCCTTCATCATGGGCTGCTACGGCATCGGCACCTCGCGCGTCGCCGCCGCCGCGGTCGAGCAGCACTGGGACGCCGACGGCCTGCGCTGGCCGATCAGCATCGCCCCCTACCACTGCGTCATCGTCCCCGCCGGCAAGCCGGGCGACACCGCGGTGGAGTCGGCGGCGCAGGAGATCTACGCCAAGCTGCAGAAGGCCGGCATCGAGGTGGTCATCGACGACCGCGACGCCAAGCCGGGCGTGAAGTTCAAGGACTGGGACCTGGTCGGCATCCCGCTGCGCGTGGTCTGCGGCCGCGGCATCGCCGAGGGCAAGGTCGAGTTCAAGGTCCGTGGCGGCGAGTCGAAGGACGTGCCGCTGGCCGACGCCGCCGCCACCGTCATCGAGGCCTTCATCAAGGCCACCGAGACGCTGGACAACGCCGCCGACGCGGTGGTCTGATCGTGCGTCCGGGGTCCGGGGTCCGGGGTCCGGGGTCGCGATGAGCGCGGCACGGCATTTCTCTGAACTGCACGCCTGGCAGGCGGCCAGGACTATGACGCTCCGCGTCTATGCGCTGACCGCCGCGGGGCCTTCGGCATCGGACTTCGGATTCAAAGATCAGTTGCGTCGGGCAGCCGTGTCCGTCATGTCGAATATAGCCGAAGGATTTGGACGTGGTCGAGACGCTGAATTCATTCGTTTTCTCGACATTGCCCGTGGCTCTGCCTGCGAGGTTCAGTCACTGCTCATCCTCGGTTGCGACCTTGGCTACTACGACAAAGCAGCCCTGGCCAACTGCGCCGAGTTGATCGATGCAATCCAAGGACGTATCGCAGGTCTGACCAACTACCTGTCCGGTTCCGTCCGTGAACAGCAGACGGAGTATGTGCCATGAGCGGACCCCGGACCCCGGACCCCGGACCCCGGACCTTGCTGGTCGTCGGCAGCGCGAATGCGGATCTCTACGTCGAGATCGAGCGCCTGCCGCTGCCCGGCGAGACCCTGCCGGGCGGCAACGCCGCCGTCCGCCCGGGCGGCAAGGGAGCCAA
>JAFLCQ010000186.1 GCA_017302815.1 Planctomycetota bacterium | reverse complement strand
GCAGGAGCGCCGGGTCGAGGTGCCGGCCAACGGGCGCAGCGACGTCGTCCTCGTCGGGGCCTCGGCCGAGCCCGGGGGCGATCCCCAGCAGGCCCGGGTCGAGGTCTCCTACCGCGTCGACGGCGGCCCGTGGGATGGCCTGATCTCGGTGCCCCTGCGCCTGGTGCGGGCGATCCCGGCCGGCACCGATTGGAACAGGCCGGCGGACTGGACCCTGGACACCCAGGATGCGATCGTCGACTACTGCACCGCCGATCCGTCGCTGCGCGACCAGAGCTGGAAGGGTCCGCAGGACCTCAGCGCCAGGATCTGGCTGGGACGTTCGCCTGACGCCCTGCGCGTCCACGTCGAGGTGCGGGACAACGTCCATCACCAGGTCGAGCCGGCCGACACCGCCTGGCGCGGCGACAGCGTGCAGCTGGGCGTCCAGGCGCCCGGCCAGAAGGGCTTCTTCGAGCTGACCACCGCCATGCATGCCGATGGCGGCGTCCTGCGCGCCGTCGGCTCAAGCCCGGCCGGCCTGCAGGCGAAGGCGGCGGATTACGCCGCCCGGGCCTCGCGCAGCGGCGATGCTACGATCTATGACATCGAGATCCCGCTGCAGCGCTTCGGCCTCGACGGCGCGGTCCTCGCCAGCGGGCTGCGCTTCAACCTGATCGTCAACGACAACGACGGACCGCTGCGCAAGGGCTACATCCGCGTCGCGCCAGGCATCGGCGAAGGCAAGGACAGCAGCCAGTTCCCGCTCGTCCGCTTCGACGCGCGGTAGCCCGCCCGCTCCAGAAAAAGAAACGGGGTCCGAGGTCATACGACCCCGGACCCCGGACCCCGGACGGGGACAGCGATCAGATCGAGATGCGGTAGGCCTTGGTCGGCTTGACCGTCGCGACGATGGTGTCGAACACGGTCGGCGGAACCGGATCGTCGAGGGTCAGCAGCACCAGGGCGTCGCCGCGGCCGTCGATGCGCGAGACCTCCATGCGGGCGATGTTGATCTTGTTCTCGCCCAGCAGGGTGCCGTACTTGCCGACCATGCCCGGACGGTCCGGGTACTCCATGATCAGCAGGTGGCCGCCGATCGGCAGGTCGATCGGGTACTCGTTGTACTGCATGACGCGCAGCTGGCCGGCGACGATGCCGCCGGCGATGATGCGCTCGCCATCGGCGGTGACCGCCTTGACCAGCAGCTGCGGGCCGCTGCCGACGTCGCGCGCCGAGCTGGTGATGCCGATGCCGCGCTCCTTGGCGATCTGGGCGACGGTGACGAAGTTCACCACCTGGTCGCTGATCTTGGACAGCGCGCCCTTGAGGGCGGCGACCGCCAGCGGCTTGATGTCGTACTTCGACAGCTCGCCGGAGGCGATGACCTCGATGCCCTTGAGCGGGCTGTCGAGGGTCTGGGCCAGAGCGGCGCCGAGGCTCTCGGCGGCGCCGAGGTAGCCGTCGATCGCCGGGTCGACGCGCAGCTGCACGTTGACTGCGTTGACGATCTTGCCGCTGGCGAACCAGGTGTTGAACTGGTTGGCGATGTCGACGCTGACCTTGGTCTGCGCCTCCTCGGTGCTGGCGCCGAGGTGCGGGGTGATGATGGCGTTCTGCAAGCCGTAGAAGGCGCTGCCGGCCGGGAGGGGCTCCTCGCCGAAGACGTCGAAGGCGGCCACGACCTGGCCGGCCTTGACCGCGTCGATGAGCGCCGGCTCGTCGACGATGCCGCCGCGCGCGACGTTGATCATGCGCACGCCCTTCTTGACCAGCTTCAGGCGGTCGGCGTTGATCAGGTTGCGGGTCTGCGGGGTCAGCGGGGTGTGGATGGTGATGACATCGGCGCGCTTGAGCAGGGTCTCGAGATCGACGCTCTCGATGCGCAGCTCCTTGGCGACCTCGGCGGACAGGAAGGGGTCGAAGGCGACCACATCCATGCCGGCGGCCTGCATGACCTCGGCGACGTGCTTGCCGATCTTGCCCAGGCCGATGATGCCCAGGGTCTTGCCGTGCAGCTCGATGCCGACGAAGGACTTCTTGTCCCACTCGCCCTTGGTGAGCTTGGCGTGGGCCTGCGGGATGTGGCGGGCCGAGGCGAAGATCATGCCGATGGTGTGCTCGGCGGCGGAGATGATGTTGCCCAGGGGCGCGTTCATCACGATGACGCCGGCGGCGGTGGCGGCGGGCACATCGACGTTGTCGACGCCCACGCCGGCGCGGCCGACGATCTTCAGCTTGGGCGCGCTGGCCTTCAGCACCGCGGCGGTGACCTGGGTGGCCGAGCGGATGACCAGGCCGTCGTATTCGCCGATGACCTTGAGCAGCTCTTCAGGGGTGAGCTTGCGGCTCTCGACGGTGTGACCGCCCTGCTTGAGGATCGCGAGGCCTTCGGCGGCCATGCCGTCGGTGACGAGGATGCGGGCCATTCAGGAGCTCCTGCGCAGGAGGGTGCGCTGCTGGGTGCTGGTGTTGAGGCGAGGACCGTCCTGCGGGGGACGTGGCGGTCAACCTGCACCCATGCAGGCTCCGGCGGCCGCGCGCAATTCCGGCGACGACCCATGACGTGGACGCATTGCAGATGTTCCAGATCGGCCCTTGACCCCGCTTCCCGCCCCCTAGGTCATTACAGACCCATGACGAGCTACGAGATCCGCGACCCCATCCATGGCACCATCGTCATCGATGAGGTCGAACGCCGCGTCGTCGACCACCCCTGGGTGCAGCGCCTGCGCCACATCCGCCAGCTCGGCTTCGTCAACCTGGTCTATCCCGGCGCGGTGCACGACCGCTTCCAGCATTCGCTGGGCGTCATGCATCTGGCCGGCGAGCGCTTCGCCCGCCTGCGCAGCGGCTTCCGCGATGTCGCTGCGGCCGACCTCGACCACGCCTGGCGCGTCGCCCGCTTCGCGGGGCTGCTGCATGATGTCGGCCATCCGCCCTTCTCGCACACCGCCGAGGTCCTGCTGCCGCCGGTCGAGGCGGTGCGCCTGCCCGCCGACTGGTACCGCCATGGCATGATGCCCGCCGGCCGCCAGGCCACGCACGAGGACTGCTCGCTGGCGATCATCCATGGGCTGGTCGGCGCCGGCGTGCTGGAGGACGGCATCGCCCGCGATGTCGCCGCCGTGCTGTCCAGCGCGGTGCGTCGCGGCCCGCGCCTGGCCGGCCTGGGCAGCCTGGTGTCGTGCCTGCGCTACCTCGTCTCCGGCGAGGTCGACAGCGACCGCTGCGACTACCTGCTGCGCGACAGCCATTTCGCCGGCGTCACCTACGGCATCTACGATCTCGACCGCTTGCGCGCCTGCGAGATGGTCCTGCCCGGTCCCGACGGTCCCGAGATTGGCCTCGACCTGCACGGCGTGCACGCGCTGGAGGGCCTGCTGCTGGCCCGCTACCACATGTTCCACCAGGTCTATTTCCACAAGACCCCGCCGCCCTTCGAGCACTACCTCGAGCAGGCCCTGGCCGAGGGCGAGATCGACCTGCGCATCGGCGGTGTCGAGGACCTGGTCGAGCTGCGCGACGACAGCGTGCATGCCCGCCTGCACGAGGCGCGCGCCCGCGGCGGGGTGTGGAGCCGGCGCATCCTCGACCGCGAGCCGGCCAAGCTGGTGCTGCGTGAGCGCGTCGGGCTGGACCAGCCGGAGAACTTCCTCGCGCAGCAGGTGGTCGACGCCATGCGCAATGCCGGATGCCGGGTCTTCGTCCGCCATTCGAAGCAGGTCTTCACAAAGCTGGCCGGAGCGGGCTCGGCGGTCGACGGCGTGCGCCTGATGTGCGAGCGCCGCGTCCTGGGCCGGCGCGTCATCGAGCCGGTGGCCGCGCACAGCGACCTCCTGGCCGCCTTCAACCGGCCGATCGACCTGCGCCACACCTATGTGCTGCGTGACGACGCAGAACGAGCGACCCGGGTGATGGAGGGCCTGCACGTCCTGTGAGGGGCGGCAGTCCCAGGCATCGTCGCTGGAGTTGGGTGCGACAGCAGGGTATACTTCCGGCCATGGATCCTCCCAGGGGTACCGGAAGCCGCCAGGCGGCGATGATCGCTCTGGGCTATGTCGCCGTCGCGACGGCGTGGATCCTGCTATCCGGCTGGCTGCTCGACCTGCGCATCGCCGATCCCGCCCTGCGCTCGGCCTTCGAGTACGGCAAGGGCCTGGCCTTCGTCGCCGTCACCGGCCTGCTGCTCTGGCTGCTGGTCCGTCGCGCCCTGCGTCGCGAACAGGCGATCGCCGCCGAGCGCGAGGAGGCCATGCTGCGCCTGGCCGAGAGCGAGCGCGCGGCCACGGTCGGCATGCTGGCCGGCGGTCTGGCGCACGAGTTCAACAACCTGCACGCGGTCGCCGACGGTCACCTCGACCTGGCGGAGCGGGCCGGGCCGGACGATGCCCGCCTGGCCCGCCGGATCGCCAGCGCCCGCGCCGCCATCGGCCGCGCTGCCGGGCTTACGCGTTCGCTGCTCGATCTCGCACGGCCAGGTGCGGGTGAACGGCAGGAGGTGCGGCTGGACGTCCTGGCGCATGGCACGCTCGACCTGGTGCGCCGCGCCCTGGAGGCCGACGGCATCGAGGTGGTGGACGAGCTCGCGCCGGTCCCCCCGGTGCAGGGTGACCCCAACCAGCTCGGGCAGGTGGTGATGAACCTGCTCATCAATGCCGACCATGCCATGCGTACGGCGCCGCAGCGGCGTCTCGTCCTGCGCACCTGCGTGGCCGGGGACGCGGTGCGCATCGAGGTGCGCGATACCGGCAGCGGCATCAGCCCCGAGCACATGCAGCGCCTGTTCAGGCCCTTCTTCACCACCAAGCAGGGCGGTCCCGGGGGACGGCCGCGCGGCACCGGCCTGGGCCTGAGCGTGTCGAAGGCGATGGTGGAGGCGCACGGCGGCAGCATCCAGGTGCGCAGCGATCCAGGTGCGGGGTCGACCTTCATCGTCGACATTCCAGCAGCGGCACGCGGCGTGCTAAAGGGCTCCACCGCCGGTTCATCAACGACCATCTGATTTATTTTTGCGCTACACTGCGTCCTCCTGACGTATTGTCGTGTGGAGTGTGTTGCATAAATATCCTCCCCATCACGACTTAGTGATGCAGGAGTAGACAATCATGGATGTGCCGAGCAGCACCATCAACAGCGGTGACACGGCGTGGGTGCTGATCTCCACCGCGCTGGTCCTGTTCATGACCATCCCCGGGCTCAGCCTGCTGTACGCCGGCCTGGTCCGGGCGAAGAACGCGCTGACCGTGTTCATGCAGTGCTTCGCGATCACCGCGGTGGTCAGCGTGCTGTGGATCCTGGTCGGCTACAGCCTCGCCTTCGACCGCACCGGCATGGTCGAGGGGCAGACCGGGCTGCTCTCCTTCATCGGCGGACTCGGACGCATCTGCCTGTCGGGACTCACCCCGGAAAGCGTGCACGCCAACGCCCCCACCATCCCCGAGACGGTCTACTGCTGCTTCCAGATGACCTTCGCCATCATCACGCCGGCGCTGATCATCTCGGCCTTCGTCGAGCGGGTGAAATTCGCCACGGTGCTGATCTTCACCGTGCTGTGGTCGCTGGTGGTCTATGTGCCGATCGTCCACATGGTGTGGAGTGGCCCCGGCGGCTTCCTGTGGGGCACCCTCGACTACGCCGGCGGTTGCGCGGTGGAGATCAACAGCGGCGTCAGCGGCCTGGTCGCGGCCCTCTTCGTCGGTCGCCGCCACGGCTATCCGCACCAGCCGATCCTGCCGCATTCGATCGCCCTGGCGGTGGTCGGCGGCGGCATGCTGTGGGTCGGCTGGTTCGGCTTCAACGCCGGCAGCGCGGTGGCCGCCAATGCCGCCGCCGGCCTGGCGATGCTGAACACCCATCTCGCCGCCGCAGTCGCGACCTGCGCCTGGATGGCCATCGAGTGGTTCCGCTTCGGCAAGGCCAGCGCCCTCGGCGCGGTCACCGGCTCGCTCGCGGGCCTGGTCGTCATCACCCCGGCGGCCGGCTTCGTCTCGCCGCTGGGCGCGACCGTACTCGCCCTCACCGCCACCGGCTGCTGCTACATCGGCTGCACCTGGCTGAAGAAGAAGGGCGGCTACGACGATGCCCTGGACGTGTTCGGCGTGCACGGCATCGCCGGGCTGGTCGGCACCCTCCTGCTGGGGATCTTCGGGGTGAAGTCCTTCGGCGGCACGGTCGACGCGACCGCCGGCGCCCAGTTCGCGCAGCAGGCCAAGGCGGTGCTGGTCACTGTGCTGTGGGCCGGCGGCGGCACCGCGCTGTGCTGCCTGGTGGCCAAGGCGCTCACCGGCATGCGCGTCGAGGAGCGCGCCGAGCTGGCCGGCCTGGACCTGCACCAGCACGGCGAGGTCGCCTACTCGATCGAGGAGCGCGTCTGACACGGTCAGGGGTATACGGTTGAGCAACGGGACCCCTGCGACACGATGCGCGCATGCCATCGGATGACGAGAGCGTCGGACGCAGCACCTACGAGAGCCTGGTCCGCCTGACCTTCCTGTGCGGGCGCGGGCTGGAACCAGCCGAACTGCTGCGCCGCTTCCTGGTGGCGATGCGCGATTGCGTGCCGGCGACCGGCCTGTGGGTATTCCAGGGCGGGCGCATCATCGCCAGCGATGCCGCCCGCGGCGTGCGCGCACCCAAGGCCCCCAGCTCGGTGATGCCCGGGCTGGCGCCGCAGGTCAATGATGTCAACGAGGTCGTCGCCCCGGTCCTGCCGGAGATGATCCTGGTCTGCCGCCTCGGCAACGGCTCGGTGCAGCGCGCCGCCGACGTGGTGTCCCTCATGGCGCGGGTCATCGCCCTGGCCTGGCAGGCCGAGATGCTGGCCCACGACGAGGCCTGGGATGACGACTACCTCGCCGCCAAGGCGATGTTCAAGCGCCGCTGGATCCGCAGCGTGGTGCGCCGCCACGGCGGCAACATCAGCGCCGCCGCCCGCGCCGGCGGCCTCTCGCGCGGCACGTTCTACAACATGATGGATCAGGTCGGGGTGCAGTTCGCCGAGGGCACCGTCAACGACGAGGCCGAACCGCCCAAGCCGGCTCCGGACACCGTCTCGCTGAAGGCCGCGCCGCGCAGCAAGCGCTGACCGCCTGCGCAGGGGCTGCGGCCTTTCAGGCCTGCCCCACGGGCTTCGTCGCTGTTCGGTGGTGTCGCCGCTAGCGCAGGCGCGCCAGGGCCAGGCGCACCAGCTCCTCGGCCGGCTTGCCCGGCACCGCCACCGCGGCCAGGGCGTCCGCCGCCTC
>JAFLCQ010000185.1 GCA_017302815.1 Planctomycetota bacterium | reverse complement strand
AGGCTCCGGCGGCGAGCAGGCTGCGCGCGTGCTCGGCTGCCGAGCGGATGCCGGTCCACGGCCCGCCCAGCCAGGCGGCGGCCTGCGGATCGCCGGACAGGTGCGCGTCTGCGAGGGCTTGGGGCGAGGACATTGGCATTGCCCCGGGGGTTGGGGGTTGGGGGTTGGAGGTGGAGGGGCAATCGAGGTTGTGCCACGCCATGCGGTCAGGCAAGCACGGGCGTATGAAAACAGCGGACGCCGTGGAAACCCACGGCGTCCGCATCACATCCCCAACCCCCAACCCCGAGGGGCAATGTCAGAGGCAATCAGGAATTGATCAGCTTCTTGATCTCAGCCAGCTTGGCGTCGCGCAGCGCGGCGCTGTCGGCCTCCAGGTTCAGGCGCACCACCGGCTCGGTGTTGCTGGCGCGCAGGTTGAACCACCAGTCGGCGAAGCGGACGGTGACGCCGTCCAGCTCCTCGACCTTGCCGCCCTGCAGGGCCTTGGCCTTGGCGAAGACGGCGGCCGCGTCGGCGACCTTGAAGTTGATCTCGCCGGTGTGGAAGTACTTGCGCAGCGGCTTCACCAGTTCGGACAGCTTCGCCGTCTCGCTGGCGATGTTGGCGAGCAGGATGAATGCGTAGAGGCCGCTGTCCGCATTCCAGAAGTCGCGGAAGTAGTAGTGGCCCGACAGCTCGCCGGCGAAGACGGCGTGCTCGTGCTTCAGGGTCTGCTTGATGAAGCTGTGGCCGACACGCGTCTCGACCGCCTTGCCGCCGAGGCTGGCGGCGTACTCGGCCACCACCTTCGACGAGCGCAGGTCGTAGGCGATGGTCGCGCCCGGCTCCTTGGCCAGGAAGTACTTCGCCAGCAGGGCGGTGGTGAGGTCGCAGGAGATGAACTCGCCGGTCTCGTCGACCAGGGCGCAGCGGTCGCCGTCGCCGTCGAAGGCGGCGCCGAAGTCGGCCTTCTCGGCCTTCACCCGCGCCTGCAGGTCCTTGAGGTTCTCCAGCTTCAGCGGGTTGGCCTCGTGGATCGGGAAGCGGCCGTCGGGGTCGAAGTTCATCGCCACCACCTCGATGTTGCCGAGCTTCGGCAGGAGGTGCTGGAAGAGGGTGCCGATGATGCCGTTGCCGCCGTCGATGACGATCTTCAGCTTGCGCTTCGGCGCCCACAGCTTGGCGAGGTAGACCGCGTAGGCGTCGAGGGTGACGACCTCGGTGATGCTGCCGCCGGGCACCTTGACGATCTTGGCCGCGCGGGCGATCGCCTCGATCTCCTCCATGCCGGTGCCGCCGCCGATCGGCTTGAAGCCGGGACCGGTGATCTTGATGCCGCCGTAGGGGGCCGGGTTGTGGCTGGCCGTGACCTGGATGCCGCCCTCGGTGTCGAGGTGGTGCATGCTGAAGGTCACCGCCGGGGTCGAGACCATGCCGACGTCGACGACGTGCACGCCGGCGTCGACCAGGCCCTTCACCACCGCCGCCTTCAGCATCGGGCCCGAGACGCGCATGTCGCGGCCGACGGTGTAGCGCTTGCCGGCCAGCTTCAGCACCTGCGCGGTGGCGTTGCCGATCTGGTAGGCCAGGGACTCGTTGAGCTCCTGGGGGTAGAGTCCGCGGATGTCGTAGGCCTTGAACGGGTCGGGCATGATTGGCTCCTGGGGCGGACGCAGGCTAGCCACGCCGCCGGGCTGCCAACCCCCGGATCAGCGCCCGATGCGGGAGGTGCTGCCGGGCGGCGGATCCGGCAGCCTGGCGGCGGCGCTGCCCTCGATGGCCAGCAGCGAGCGCTTGGTCGCGAGCGGTCCATTGAAGGCGCCGATGTGGCCCTCGTCGACCGCACGATGGCAGGGGATGACGATGGGTAGTGGATTGCGCGCCAGCGCGTCGCGCACCACCGGGGCGGTGCCGTTGGGGATGCGGGCGGCGATGGCGGCGTAGGTGCGCGTCTCGCCGTAGGGCACCTTGCGCGCCTCCTCAAGTGCCGCGCGGTGCAGCGGCGGCAGTCCGCTGAAGTCGCAGGCAATGGGGAAGTCGCGGCAGCGGCCGAAGACATAGGCCTCGAGGTGGCGGAGCAGGGCTTCGCTGACCGGGTGGGCTCCTGGCGCGATGGCGTCGCGGCGGTGGCGGATCGGCACCTGTCCCGCCCAGGCGTGGTATTCGATGCACACCAGACCGCGGTCCGAGGTGACCGAGGCAACCTGCCCCAGCCCGGGAACATTGCCGATGCTGCGGATGAGCGGCATGGCGGGATGCTCCGTGGCGATGGCGCGTGGCAACCCCGGGTTCGCCGGCGTTCTGCAGGCCGCTGCCGTGCATGATCTTGCATCCATCGCGCTGGGCGGGCCTTGGACCTTCCGCAACGCATCCGGCACCGTAGTGTCCGCCCCGCCATGGCCGCAGCCACCTTCCGCATCGACGTCTGCCCCCTCATCCCCGCCATCGACCACCATCTGGTGCACGAGGCGGCCCTGCTCGGCCTCGGGCACCTGCAGGCGATCTACCGCAGCCGCTACTACGTGGTCCGCGGCCAGGTGGATGCCGCCGCCGCCGAGCGCCTCGGCCGCCAGCTGCTGGGCGACCCGGTGGTCGAGCGCGTCCTCATGGCCCCGCCGCCGCATGCCGGCCGCCGCGTCATCGAAGTGCAGCGCAAGACCGGCGTGATGGATCCGATCGAGGCCTCGATCATCAAGGGCGCCAAGGACCTCGGGCTGAAGCTCGACATCGTCCGCGTCGGCACCCGGGTGGAGATCGCCGGCGGCAGCGACGCCGACCTCCAGACCCTGGCGTGGAAGTGCCTGGCCAACCAGGCGATCGAGGAGGCCGTGGTCGATCCGGTCGAGGCCGTCCGCCTGCGCGATCCCGCCGGCGTCGACACCCACAAGCGCACCGAGGTGCGCATCCGCGATCTCGATGACGCGGCGCTGATGAAGCTGTCCAAGGACGGCACCCTCTCGCTGACCATCGAGGAGATGCACGCGGTCCAGAACCACTTCCGCGAGCTGAAGCGCGAGCCCACCGACGTCGAGCTGGAGTCGATCGCCCAGACCTGGTCCGAGCACTGCGTGCACAAGACCCTCAAGGGCATCGTCGCCTACACCGGCCCGACCGGCGAGGACGGCCCGGTCGCCAGCCGCGTGATCGACAACCTGCTGAAGCAGACCATCGCCAAGGCGACGCACGAGCTGGCCAAGCCGTGGTGCTGGTCGGTGTTCAAGGACAACTCCGGCGTGATCGAGTTCGAGGGCGACCTCGGCGTGTGCATCAAGGTCGAGACCCATAACCGCCCGTCGGCGATCGAACCCTACGGCGGCGCCAACACCGGCCTGGGTGGCGTGATCCGCGACATCGTCGGCACCGGCCTGGGCGCCAAGCCGATATTCAACACCGACGTGTTCTGCTTCGGCGACCCCGATGCCGCCGCCGAGACCCTGCCGCCGGGCACCATCCACCCCCGCCGCCTGATGAAGGGCGTGATCTCGGGTGTACGCGACTACGGCAACCGCATGGGCATCCCGACGGTCAACGGCGCGGTGCGCTTCGATAACCGCTATGTCGGCAACCCGCTGGTCTACTGCGGCACCGGCGGCCTGATCGAGCGCAGGTACGTCGAGAAGGCCTCGCAGATCGGCGACGCCATCGTGGTGATCGGCGGCCGCACCGGCCGCGACGGCATCCACGGCGCGACATTCAGCTCGGTCGAGCTGTCCGACAAGTCGGAGAAGGTCTCCAGCGGCGCGGTGCAGATCGGCAACGCGATCGAGGAGAAGCGCTGCATGGACGTCGTCCTGCAGTGCCGCGACGCCGGCTGCTTCACCGCCCTGACCGACTGCGGCGCCGGCGGCCTCTCCAGCGCCTGCGGCGAGATGGCGTCCGAGCACGGCGCGGTGATACACCTCGACCGTGCGCCGCTCAAGTACGCCGGACTCTCCTACACCGAGATTTGGATCTCCGAGAGCCAGGAGCGCATGGTCGCCTCGGTGCCGCGCGCCAAGCTGAAGCAGTGCCTGGCCATCTGCGCCGCCGAAGGCGTCGAGGCGGTCGAGCTCGGTGAGGTCACGGGGCAGGGCAAACTGGTCCTGAAGTGGCACGGCACCGTCGTTGCCGACCTCGACATGGGCTTCCTGTTCGACGGCGTGCCGCGCTACCACCGCCCGGCCACCTATGCGCCGAAGGCGGAAGCGGCGGCGAGCTTCGCCCGTCCGGCCGATGTCGGCAGGGTGCTGTGCGACATCCTGGCGCGGCCGAACCTGGCCAGCAAGGAATGGATCATCCGGCAATACGACCACGAGGTCCAGGCCGGCTCGATCGTCAAGCCGCTGGTCGGCGTGCAGCACGACGGCCCCAGCGACGCGGCCGTGGTCGCGCCGGTGCCGGGCAAGGACCGCGGTGTCGCGGTGGCCTGCGGTTTCAACCCCAGCTACGCCGACTTCGACGCCTGGCGCGGCGCGGCCGCCGGCATCGAGGAGGCCCTGCGCAACCTGGTGTGCGTCGGCGCCCCGATCGACAAGGTCGCCATCCTCGACAACTTCTCGTGGTCGAAGTGCACCGACCCCGAGGTGTTCGGCGCCCTGGTGCGCGCCTGCGAGGCGTGCTACGAGCTGTCGAAGTACTACGGTGCCCCCTTCATCAGCGGCAAGGACTCGCTGTCGAACGAGTTCACCTTCGCCGGCAAGGTCATCCGCATTCCGCACACCCTGCTGATCACCGCCATGACGGTGGTGCCGGACGTGAAGCGCAGCATCACCATGGACCTGAAGCGCGCCGGCGACCGCCTGGTGGCTGTCGGCCTGACCCGCGACGAGCTCGGCAACAGCGAGCTGCTGGCCATGCTCGGCGGCAGCGGCGGCCGCACCCCGCGCGTCGACCTGAAGCTGTCCAGGCCGGTCCTGTCGGCCTGCGCCGCCGCCATCGCCGCCGGCTGCGTCAACGCCGCCCATGACTGCAGCGAGGGCGGCCTCGGCGCCGCCGTCGCCGAGATGGCCTTCAGCGGCGGCCTGGGCGCCCGCATCGACCTCGCGGCCCTGCCGCGCGAGGGGGTCGAGGACGGCGTCATCGCCCTGTTCAGCGAAAGCCAGAGCCGCATCGTGCTCTCCGTCCCGGCCGCCCGCCTGGAGGAGGCCCGTCGCCATCTCGCCGGCGTCCCGCATGCCGTCATCGGCGAAGTCACCGCCGAGACGTCGGTTGCGATCTCCGGCCTGGGCGTCCAGGCCACGGTCGCCAACACCGCCCTGAAGGACGCCTGGCAGCGGTTGAGCTGTCGCATGGCGGGCTGACAGAGCCCTGTAAATCGTTGCGGAGATAACGGTTGGGCACGATGTCTTGATCGTGCCCGGGATCTCCATCCTATGCATCCACGACCGTGGACGGGGATTTGGCCTACGCCGTCCGCCCCGTCACGGTCCAATCGCCGCAAAGCCCCATGTCCTCCGCTGAACTCATCCAATGGATCGTCGGTGTCGCCCTGCTCGGGGTGAACTTCTTCTTCGTCTTCGCCGAATTCGCCCTCGTGCGCGTCCGCGCCACCCGCATCCAGGAGCTGGTCGAGGCCGGGGACCAGCGCGCCGTGCTGGTGAAGCGCATCCACGCCCGCATCGACGAGTTCCTCTCCGTCGCCCAGGTCGGCATCACCGGAGCCACCCTCGGCATCGGCGTGATCATCGAGAGCGGCATCGCCGGCCCGATCGAACATGCCCTGGGCGGCGACACCGCCCTAACCCGCTTCCTGTCGCATGCGGTCGGCTTCCTCATCGCCACCTTCGTCGTCATCCTCTCCAGCGAGCTGCTGCCCAAGTCGCTGGCGATCCGTTATCCCGACCGCGCCGCCCTGTGGTGCGCCCGGCCCTTGATCATCACCTATTGGATCTTCTTCCCCTTCCTGTGGGTGCTGACCAAGGCGGCGATGGGCATCATGCGCCTGTTCGGCATCAAGCGCATCGCCGGGGAGGAGGCGCACAGCGAGGATGAGCTGCGCATCATCCTCGACCACAGCCAGGAGGGCGGGGTCCTCTCCTTCCGCCGTCTGCTGTTCATCGAGAACGTCTTCGACCTCGGCGAGCTCAAGGTGAAGGACGCCATGCGTCCGGCGAGCCAGGCCAAGATCCTGGATGCGCGCAAGCCGTGGAGCGAGAACGAGGCGGTGGTCCGCGCCGCCCGCTTCTCGCGCTTCCCCCTGATCGTCGACGACGGCGCGCGTCCGGCCGGCTTCGTGCATGTGAAGGATCTGCTCTTCGCGTGCGCGGCCGGTGCGACTCCGGATCTGGTCAAGCTGATGCGCCCCGCCCACATCGCCGTCGACACCATGCCGCTGGAGCAGCTGCTGGCGGAGATGCAGCGCAAGCGCAGCCAGATGGCCTTGATCACCGATGCGTCCGGCAAGTGGAACGGGCTGATCTCCTTCGAGGACATCGTCGAGGAGATCATCGGCACGGTCACGGACGAGTTCGAGACCGAGACGCCCCTCGCCCTGGCCGAGGCGATCACGCCGGGCCGTATCGTCCTGGGTGTCGAGGCCGAATCGATCCAGCAGGCGGTGCGCATCGCCCTGGGCCGTGTCCCAGTCGGCGAACTGCCGCAGCAGGCCGAAGGCCTGGCGCGCGCGGTGTGCGACCGCGAGCGCCTCGCGCCGACCTATCTCGGGCGCAACATCGCCATGCCCCATGCCCGCCTCGCCGGGCTGGAGAAGCCGGTGATGATCTTCGCGCGCAGCGCGAAGGGTGTACCGGTGGATGGGCAGCCCAAGGAGAAGGCGCACCTCTTCTTCATCCTGCTGACGCCCGCCGGCCAGCCGCGCGTGCACCAGAAGATGCAGGCACGCATCGCGGCGATCCTGGAAAATTCCGAGTACGTGGTCGAGCGCCTGCGTGATGCCACCACCGCAGCCGAGGTGATGGAGACGATCCGCACCGGCGAGCAGGCGGCTATTGATTAGCGGGGGCGTTGCCCCCGCGCCCCCACGGCCTTTGTCGCGGCTCGTTTTCTCCGGCTGCGCCGTCGAAAACGTGGCGCATCGGCTTCGCCGATTGTATGCGCCACCGCCGCTCGCATTGCTTTGGGGGACTTGCGTCCCCCAGGCCCCCTAGTGGCCTTTGTCGCGGCTCGTTTTCTCCGGCTGCGCCGTCGAAAACGTGGCGCATCGGCTTCGCCGATTGTATGCGCCACCGCCGCTCGGCGGCCGGTCGCGCTGCGCGCTCCGGTTTGACGCGGGGCTCTGCCCCGCACCCCGCACCCCGCAGGCCG
>JAFLCQ010000184.1 GCA_017302815.1 Planctomycetota bacterium | reverse complement strand
TGCGCCCATGCCCAGCGCCATGACGAAGAGCGCAGTGCCGCCGAGCACGGCATCGCCGGTCTGGCCGATGTAGAGCAGGGCGCCGGCCAGCGGGGCGGCGATCAGCACCTGCTGGTCGCGCCACGAGACCGCGGTCGGCACCGGCGCGGCGCCGAAGAGGTCGTAGGCCGGGACCTCGCCACGCGTGCCGCTGCGCCAGGCGAGGACCAGCATGAGCGGTGCGAGGCGCTCGTCCCAGCCGCGGGCGCCGGCGACGCGGCGCTCGTCGGCGTCGGGGGTGATGTCCTTGCCGTCGATGGTGCGGCCTTCGATCTCGCGCGTCACGGCGTAGCCGCGGGCGTCGGCCAGGGCGCGCGACATGGTGTCGCGGCCGTTCCACGCCACCAGGCGCAGGCGGTCATCGAGGAGGAGGAAGGGGGTGTCGGGCAGATGCGCCCCGGCCAGCGCGGCGGGGGCCGGCGGGGCGTAGACCAGCTCGAGCATGCGCTGGTTGCCGTAGGCCGGATCGGGCGGGTTGAGGCGCATCCAGAAGCGCTCGCCGGCCCACACGCCATGGACCTCGACCGTGCCCTGCGGGGCATGCGGCAGCAGGTCCTCGGCCATGCATGCGGCGGCCAGGAGGCAGGCCAGGGCGAGGCGCGGGATCATGCGTTCTCCTGCCGGCGGCGGGCCGCCCAGGCCAGGCGGGCGACGATGAGGCCGACGGCGCAGGCGGCCAGGCCGGTGATGTAGCGGCGCCAGGGGTGGGTCTCGGACACGTCGATGATGAACGCGGTCGCCTGCGGATCGTTCGCCTTCCAGAACGCCTTGACCAGCGACTGCGTGCCCTGGCGGTCGGGCAGGATGCGCTGGGAGACGGTATCCGCCTCCTCGGCATCCATCACCGGGTCGTCCATGCCGCGGAAGAACTGGTTGCGCTGCGCGTCGCTGATCAGCCAGCGCCCCGGAGCCACTTCGACCTCCCACACCGCCCGCAGGGCGACGTCGCCGTCCTGTTGCGGCTGCCGGTAGACGTCCAGGACGCGGGCATGCCCGCGTTCATGGGTGAGCAGGACCCGCAACAGGGGCCAGCACACCAGGGCGCCGCTCAGGGCCGTGATGATGCCGATCGCGATGAGGATCCGGCGCACCGGTCGCCGACCTCAGGCGTTCCACAGGCCGCTGAGCCGTCCAGGCGCCAGCTTGCCGGTGTCGTCGGCCACCGGGCAGCGCTCGGTCAGCTCGGATGCGCTCAGCTCGCCGAGATCCACGCGCAGGCGCAGGCCGCTGTTGGACTGTCCCGGCAGGGGCAGCCCGGCGTGGTCGAGCATGCAGGTGCGGTGCACGCCGCCCCACAGGTCGACCGTCTTGCGCTCGGGGCGCACCAGGGCGAGGTTGCGGGTCCAGCCGTGCTCGAAGAGGCCCTGACGCAGGCGGGCGAAGCAGCGCGATTCGATGCGCACGCCCTTCCAGTCGACGTCCATCGGGCGCTGGCAGGCGAACCACGACAGCAGGCGGCCGAGCTGCGGATCTGAGAGCCCGCCCCACAGGCAGAGCTCGTTGTCCACCACCTCCAGCCAGGGCTGGTGGTGCTGCTCGGCCCAGGCGGTCAGGGTGCGGTCGGCCAGGGGACGGCCGGCGGCCGGCGTCGCCGCTGCGAAAAGGATGCGTCCGCTGGCCAGGCCTTCGGTGGCGACGATGCGCGCATCGGCGAAGAGCTTGCCCAGCGCGACCCACATCGGCGCGCCGGCATCGACCTGCTCAAGCTGCGGCTGCGAGCCCTCGGCCAGCAGCCAGCCGGTGCGGATGCCGATGTCCTCGCAGAAGCGCAGTGCTGCGAAGGTGGACATGTGCGACATCGCCACCACCCGCACGCCGGCCTTGGCATGCGGCGGGTATCCGATCGCGGTCATCGACCAGTTGACGGAGGGCACGCGCAGGAGGTTAGAGACAGGTCCCGGTGGGGCAATGGGATGGATGCCTCAGGGCATCAGGCGGACGGTGATCTCGTCCTGGGCATGGCGTGCCGCCGGCGCCAGGGCCAGCCTGCCCGCGGTGCGGACGACCAGGCCGAGGTCCGCCAGGACCGCCGCCTGAGCGGACCAGCGCGCCGGATCGTCACCCAGATCAGCCAGGCGGTCGAGATCGACCCCTTCGGACAGGCGCAGCCCGAGCATCCAGGCCTCGCGCAGTCGGTCTATGGGGGAGATCGCCTCGCTGCGCCAGGCGGCGTCGCCGCCGCCGGTGATGGCGGCGATGTAGGCGCCGGGGTGCTTCTCGCGCGTCAGGCGTACTCCGGCGACGGTGCTGACCGCGCCCGCTCCGGCGGCGTGGTAGTCCGCCAGGCGCCAGTAGGCGAGGTTGTGGCGGCACTCCTGCCCGGGTCGGGCGAAGTTCGAGGTCTCGTAGGCGGGGAGTCCCATGCCGTCGAGGCGGGACGCGACCAGGTCGATCAGCTCGCGGCTGGCGTCGCCATCGATGTCGGCCATCTCGCCGCGCGCCCGGCGGGCGTGGAACTCGGTGCCGGGCTCGAAGGCGAGGTGGTAGACCGAGGCGTGGCCGAGCCCATGCCGGCGGTAGAGGCCGAGATCCGCTTCGACTTCGGCGATCGTCTGCCCGGGGAGTCCGAACATGAGGTCGGCGGACACGCGCGGCACGGCGGCGCAGGCGGCGGCGATGGCGCGGTCGGCGTCGGCCGCCCCATGCACGCGCCCGAGGAAGCGCAGGTGGCGTTCGTGCGTGCTCTGCACCCCAACGCTGATGCGGTTCACGCCATGTTCGGCCAGGACGGCGAAGACATCGGCGTCGGAGGAGCCCGGATTGGCCTCGCAGGTCCACTCGTAGCCGTCCGCCAGACGGATGTGGCGGCGCACGCCATCCAGCAGGCGGGCGAGCAGCGCCCAGCCGAGGATCGTCGGGGTGCCGCCGCCGATGAACACGGTGTCGTAGGGCCCGTCCGGCAGGCGGCGGACCTCGGTCAGCAGGGCGTCGACGTAGGCGGCGTGCTCGTCGCCGCGGCCGGCGATCGAGTTGAAATCGCAATAGGGGCACTTCGCGGCGCAGTAGGGGACGTGCAGGTAGAGATGGCGCGGCGTCATGCCCTGGATCCGGCGGCGCGGCGTCGCGCCTAGTTCTTGCGCCGGAAACGCGAGCTGCCGCGGTCGGGCGATTCGCCCTGGAATTCCGCCAGCCTCGCTCCCGCCTCCTGCACCACCGCCATGGCCGTGGCCTCGTCGGCATGGCCGATGAGGATGTGGGTCCAGACGTAGTAGAGCACGAAGGTCATCGCCGGGTTCTTCTTCAGGCGGGACAGCTCGGGGCCCAGCCCGGCGATGTCCTCTTCCATCTCCGTGATGACGCCGATGAGGCCGTAGACGCCTTCGGCCGGCGGTTTGCATCCGCGCCGGTGCAGGGCGAGGATGACGCCGGCTTCGCGCAGATCGCGGCCGGAGGCGACCACAGGCCGGCCTTCGGCGCTGCGCAGCGGCGGCGGACGTTCGGACTCGGCCCACGCGGCGAGCACCTCGTCCAGCCAGGCCGCGCTGTCAGCCGGTGGCTGGCGGGTGATCGGCCAGGGCTCGTCGTCCTCGGCCTCGCCGTCGGTGGCGTCATCGTCGGATTCGCCCGCGCCGCTCCAGCAGCCGCGCACCACCTCGCCGGCCACCGCCTCGGGCAGCACGCCGGCATGGACCTGCGCTCCGAGGTAGTAGAGGAGGAAGAACTGCAGTTCGGAGACGTGGTGATCGTCGGGATCGCCATCGCCGTGCCGGCGCAGCCGTTCGGTGACGTCGGTGATCGCGTCGATGGTGCGGTCGATCGCCTCCGGTCCGCCGCTGAGGCCCGGCAGGCCACGCGCCACGCGGGCGCGCGAGACCGCCTGGTCCTCCATGTGGTGCCAGAGCTCGTCCTCGTCGACATCGTCGCCTGCCGCCAGGGTGGCGCGGGCGGCGGTGAACGCGGCCTCGATCTCGCCGCGCCAGGCCGCCAGTCCGGTGGGGATCCCGCCCGGCATTCAGCGCACCAGCGCGTCCCACCCGAGCGGGCAGGGCAGCGACGCCGGGCCGAGCAGGCCGGCCAGCGTGGGATCGGGCAGGGTGATCTGGCTGCGGGTGAGGCAGCCGTCGGCGTTCTGCGCCGGCAGGGTCGCCAGCACCGCGGGCTTGCCCAGATCCATGCCCGGCCACTCGACCGCGGCCGAAGCCATGGGGTGAGCGGCGGGATCGTGGTCGGCCGGATGCAGGAAGATGAAGCTCTGGTCGGTGAGGCGGCGGATCAGCCAGCAGCGTACGCCGCCGGAGTCGACCGGCAGGAACAGCATCACCTCGCCGGCATCGCGGGCCAGGCCGCGCAGGGCGTACAGCGACAGGGCCTCGGTCTTGTTGCGCACGTTGACCGGGGGCATCTTGATGCCGAAGGCATTGCCGCCGCCGAGGGCCTCCCAGGTGGCCTGGCTGATCAGCACCTGCTCCTTGAGGGCATGGTGCTCGATGCGGCTGGCGGTGTTGACGGTGTCTCCCAGCAGGGTGTACGACAGCGTCTCGGCGCTGCCGATGTTGCCGGCGACGACCGGCCCGGTGTTGAGGCCGATGCCGTGGCCGAGCGGCGGGCGCCCGTCGCCCTTGGCCAGGCTGTTGAAGCCGAGGAGCGCAATCTGCATGCCCAGCGCGGCGGCGCAGCCTTCGGCGGCGTTGCTGCCCTGCTCGATGGGCACGCCCCAGAAGGCCATGATCGCATCGCCGATGAACTTGTCGATCGAGCCGCGCTCGTTGCGGATGCACGGCACCATGCGCTCGAAGTACTTGTTCATCAGGTCGACGACGCGTTCTGGCGCCAGCGACTCGGACATGCGGGTGAAGCCGACCACGTCGCTGAACAGCACCGTGCCGGTGTAGGTGCGTCCGCCCAGCGCCAGGTCGAGCTTGCCGTCGATGACCTGCTGCGCGACCGGGCCGGGCAGGAAGCGGCAGAGGTTGTCCTTGGTGCGGGTGTCGCTTTCGATGCGCTTCAGCTGCTGCGCGTTGCGCAGGGCGAAGGATGCGACCTGGCTGACGGCCGCCGCGAGTTCGAGATCCTTCGAGGTGAAGGCGCGGGCGCGGTCGGTGGTGTCGACCTGGAGGAGACCGAGGACCTCGTTCTCGACGATCAGCGGCACGGTCATGGCGCTGCGGATGCGCAGCGAGACGATCGACATGCCCTGGTCGAAGTCGCCGGGGTTGGAGTCGTTGAACAGGAAGGCGGCGCGTTCGACCAGCGCCTTGCGGCAGATCGAGGTCGAGACCTTGGGCGCCTCCTGGGTGCCGGTCTGGTTGCGCACCTTCACTGTCTTGGGCTGGAGGTCCTCGACCTTGGATCCGAGCATCAGGAAGCCGCGCTCGGCCTGCGGGAACAGCTCGAACATCACCTCGATGATGCCTTCCAGCACGCGGTCGAGCTGGTCGATGTCCTTGCTGAGGTTCATCGCCTTGAGCAGGCCGGCGAAGCGGCGGTCGGCGGCGTCCGGCGAGCGGCTCTGGGCCAGCTCGGACATCGGCATGACGATCGACTGGCTGAGATCGGCCTCGGAGTCGTGGAAGCCGAACACCGAATCGCTGCCGGCCTCGGTCTGGCCCCGGCGCGACTGCACGCGGATCCGCGTCTCGCCCAGGCGGAAGACGTCGTCGTGCTTCAGCCGCGTCGGCTCGGTGACGCGGCGTTCGTTGAGGAAGGTCCCGTTGGCGGAGCGGTTGTCGACCAGGGTCAGGCCGGTGCCGTCGAAGACGACGCGGGCGTGCTGGCGACTGGCGTTGGGGTCGGGGACCTCCAGCGAGCATTCGGGGCTGCGCCCCGCCATCAGCGAGGTCTTCACCGCGACGACCTCGCCAGCCCTGGATCCGGTCACGAACACCAGTTCGAACATGGCTGGGAAGGTACACCCCCGCTGCGGGCCTGGCAACCTCCGTCCCGCCCGGAGCGCGCCGACGGGGGTGGGGCCTTCCCGACCGGCCGGAGCCCATATGGTCCGGCCCATGCTGACCGCCAGCTTCAACTTCGCCAAGGGCATGACCGAGGACCTGGAGCGTGCCCTGTGGGGACGCGGCATCCTCGACTGGGAGCTGGCCAAGGCCCATCCCGAGGAAGTGTCCGAGGGCGTCGGCGGCAGCCGCGCCGGACGCCTCGCCGAGGCCCTGGCCGAGGCTCAGAAGGCCTTGGCGGGCAAGGACAAGCAGTGGTTCCGCAGCAGCTTCAACCCGCATGAGTCCTACCGCCTGTGGCGCGGCTACTGCGCCCCCGAACGCATCGCCCTGGTCGACATCGAGACCACCGGCCTGACCCCGGGCTACGACCAGATCACCGTCATCGGCCTGGTCGACCGCAACCGCCAGCGCGTCTTCGTCGCCGGCAAGCCGATGCCGGGGGACGAGCCCCTCGACCGCTTCCCGGCCGCGATCAAGGACTACGACCTCATCGTCACCTTCAACGGCGACAACTTCGACCTGCCCTTCATCGAACGCCATTTCAAGGAGCAGGGCTACCGCAGCGAGCTGCCGCACATGGATCTGCTGGTGCTCGCGCGCGACCTCGGCATCAGCGGCGGCCTGAAGGACATCGAGAAGCAGGTCGGCATCGCCCGCGGGGGCGAGATCGCCGGCATGCGCGGCGGCGAAGCCATCGCCCTGTGGGGCGCGTGGAAAAACGGCGACGCCGCCGCCTACAAGAAGATCACCACCTACTGCAAGGCCGACTGCGCCAACCTGTGGGACCTGGCCGAGATCCTGTACGCCAAGCGCTGGGACAAGATCCACACCGCCCACGCCAAGGCGATCGACTTCGCCAAGGTGAAGGGCCAGCAGCTGTCGATCTTCGGCTGAGCATGGCCGAGGCCGAGCGTCGTCCGATCGCCAGCCGCGACACCGGCTGGGCCCGCACCGTGGCCGGCCGGCTGGCGGCGGCCGGCGTTGCTCCGAACACGATCTCCGCCGCCAGCATGGCGGGGGGGCTGGCGGCCGGTGCGTGCTTCGCCGCCCTGGCGTGGACCGAGCAGCCCTGGCTGCGTTCCCTGGTGGCGGCGGGCGCCATCGCCGGCATGCAGTTCCGCCTGCTGTGCAACCTCTTCGACGGCATGGTCGCCCTGGCCGGCGGACGCCGGCCGTCGCCGACCGGCGAGCTGTGGAACGACCTGCCCGACCGGGTCAGCGACGCCTGCATCCTGGTCGGCGCCGGCGTCGCCGCGATGCACCTGCCGGGCGGGCGCGAACTGGGCTGGGGGGCGG
>JAFLCQ010000183.1 GCA_017302815.1 Planctomycetota bacterium | reverse complement strand
CGAAGTTCATCACCATCTGCGGCGTCACCGCCGCGGGGTAGGCCGAGACGCCCTCGGTGCAGACGCCGTGGTCGCCGGCGAAGACGGCGATGGCCGTGCGCTCCAGCCGCGGCCGGGCCTGCGCGGTCATGGCGGCGAGACGCTCGGCGGTGTCCATCAGCCGGCCCAGGGCCCAGGTCGGCATGGTCAGGCGCAGCAGGCGGGCGTGCGCGGCTGCGCGGATCCCGTCGTCGGCGCCGGGGATGGAGGAGATGGTGTCGGACAGCAGGGACATGTCGGGACTCCGCGGCCGGTGCCCCGTAGCATGGCTTTTCCATCGCCGTGCGTGCGGGCGCGCCCTGGCCGAGGGGCGCGTGGTGCGGTCGCGGCCGGTCTTCTGGCTTCCGGATCATCCCGTCCCCGCGCCTTCCCGGCCGGTCGGCCAGTGGCGTCGTGCGGAGGCGGTCCCCGGTCACAGCTGCGGGTCAGCCCGGGAGTCCCACCCGGTTCCCTGCGTCGGAACACCCGACGCGCACGCGACCCCCGTGGCTTACACGGGGGTCGCTGCGACTCAATGCCTGCGATGGCCTGCCGTCGGATGACGGCAGGCGGTTCAGCGCTTCTTGGCGGGCGCGGCGGCCTTCGGCGCGCTGGCGGCGGCCTTGGCGGCGGCGGCCTGCTCGGCGACCTTGCGCTTGTGGTCGTCGATCGCCATCTGCAGCTGGGTGCGGACTTCGCCGGAGACCATGCTGTTGAGCTCGGAGATCAGCTCGGAGCGCAGTTCGCTCTTGAGCTTCTCGCGCTCGGCGCGCTTCTCCTCCTCGGACTGGCAACCGGCCAGGACCAGGAGGGCGACGGCACAGGGGGCGATCAGGGCGAAGCGGGACATGCGTCCTCCACAGGGGCGTGAGCGGAACATCATGCGTTCCGCGGGATTCGCGCAACGGGGCGTGGTGATGTTGCGCAAGTGTATGACTGCAAAGATCTAAGGTGCGGTTGTCGGATGCTGCGACGGTTACGGTGCCGCTGCCGCCTGCGCCGGCAGGCGGCGTTCGGCGACCTCTTCGAGGAGGCGCGCCACGAGATCGTCGATCTCCAGCGTGCCCAGCTTCTCGCCCTTCTGGTCCTGCAGCGCGACGGTGCCGGCGCCGGCCTCCTGCGCGCCGACCACGGCGAAGTAGTTCACGCGCGCGTTGCGCGCCTCGCGGATCTTGGCGCCGAGCTTGTCCGGCTTCTCGTCGACGGTGGCGCGGATGCCGGCGGAGATCAGCTGCGCATGCACCTCGCGGGCGTAGGCCAGCTGCTCGTCGCTGATCGGCAGGATGCGCACCTGCTCGGGCGCCAGCCAGAGCGGGAACTTGCCTTCGAAGTGCTCGATGAGGATGCCGATGAAGCGTTCGAGCGAGCCGAGGATCGCGCGGTGCAGCATGACGCAGTTGTGCTTCGAGCCGTCCTCGCCGACGAAGGTGGCGTCGAGGCGCTCCTTGCTGGGCAGGTTCGGATCGAGCTGGATGGTGCCGCACTGCCAGCCGCGGCCGATGGCGTCGACCAGGGTGAACTCCAGCTTGGGGCCGTAGAAGGCGCCTTCACCGGGGTTGATGCCGTAGGTCAGGCCGGCGGCCTTCACCGCATTGCCCAGCGCCGCCTCGGCCCTGTCCCAGCTCTCGTCGCTGCCCAGGCGCTTCTCGGGGCGGGTCGACAGCTTCACCTCGATGCGCTCGACGCCGAAGCCGAAGTCCTTGTAGACGTCGGTCAGCATGCGGCAGAACGCGGCCACCTCGGCCTCGATCTGGGCCGGGTCGCAGAAGATGTGCGCGTCGTCCTGCACGAAGCCGCGCACGCGCATGATGCCGTGCAGGGCGCCGGACGCCTCGTTGCGGCAGCAGCTGCCGAACTCGGCGATGCGCAGGGGCAGCTCGCGGTAGCTCTTGAGGCCCTGCTTGAAGATCAGGATGTGCCCCGGGCAGTTCATCGGCTTGATCGCGAAGTCGCGCTTCTCCGACTCGGTCGTGAACATGTTGTCGCGGTACTTGTCCCAGTGGCCGCTCTTCTCCCACAGCGACTTCGACATCACCGACGGGGTGTGCACCTCGACGTAGCCGTTGGCACGCTGCTTGGCACGCATGTAGTCCATCAGCGCGACGTAGATCGACCAGCCGCGCGGATGCCAGAACACCTGGCCGGGGTTGTCCTCCTCGATGTGGAAGAGGTCCAGCTCCTTGCCGAGCTTGCGGTGGTCGCGGCGCTTGGCCTCCTCGATGCGGGTGAGGTGGGCCTTGAGGCCCTTCTCGTCCGCGAAGGCGGTGCCGTAGATGCGGGTCAGCTGGTCGCTGTTCTGGTCGCCGTGCCAGTAGGCGCCGGCCACCGACATGATCTTCACCGCCTTGAGGAAGCCGGTGCTGGGCACGTGCGGGCCCATGCACAGATCCTCCCAGTCGGAGCCGGGTGTGCCGTTGGCGTAGAACGACAGATTGGGGCTGCCCTTGGCGATGGCGCGCTGGGCGTTGTCGGTCTTGTAGACGTCGCCCTCGGTGCGCTTCAGGCCGTCGGCGTGCGAGACTTCGCAGCGGGTGAACGGCTTGTTGGCGGCGACGATCTCCTGCATCTTCTTCTCGATGGCCGGGAAGTCGGCCTCCGAGATCGGGCGCGGGGTCTTGAGGTCGTAGAAGAATCCGTCGTCGATCGGCGGGCCGTAGGCCAGGCGGGTGCCGGGCAGCACGGCGCACACCGCCTCGGCCAGCACGTGGGCGGCGGAGTGGCGCAGCAGGAAGAGGGCGTCCTTGTCCTCGTTGCTGGCGGTGATGATCTTCACCGCGCAGTCGCGGTCGATCGGGCGCGACAGGTCGCGGATCTCGGATCCGTCGATCTTCACGCCGAGCGAGCGCTTGGCGAGGCCGGGGCTGATCGCGGTCGCCAGCTCGAGGCCGGTGATCGGCTGGGGGAATTCGCGGACGGCGCCATCGGGGAGGGTGATGCGGGGCATGTCAGGCTTTCATGGACGGACGTGGGCGTGTGGATGCGCCGCGGGACTTCCGCGCGCATCACCCTCTAGTTCGCGACGTCGTCCGGATCTGCATGAGAAGGGGTGGCAAAATAGGCGGGGGCGGCACCCGGTCAACGCGCGCCGCTTGCGCCCGCCCTCCGCCGCCGCAGCCTCCCGCGATGCCCGACGAGATCCTGATTTCCATCGTCATCCCGGTGAAGAACGAGGAGGAGACCCTCCCGGCCCTGGCGCGCGAGATCGACGCCGCCTTCGCCGGCCAGAGCTATGCCTGGGAGGTGGTGTGGGTCGATGACGGATCGACCGACCGCTCGCGCGAACTGATGAAGGCGCAGCCCAAGCCGCACCGCTGGATCGGCCTCGACCAGAACCACGGCCAGTCGGCCGCCTTCGCCGCCGGCTTCCGCGCCGCGCGCGGCACCTGGGTCGGCACCCTGGACGGCGATGGCCAGAACGACCCCGTCGACCTGCCGCGCCAGCTGGCGCGCGGGATCGAGAAGGGGGTCGACATGGTCAACGGCATCCGCGCCAAGCGCCAGGATTCGTGGTTCCGCAAGCTCAGCAGCAAGATCGGCAACGGCATCCGCAACGCGATGACCGGCAACACGGTGAAGGACGTCGGCTGCAGCACCCGCGTGGTCAAGCGCACCGCCGTCCTCGACCTGCCCTTCTTCCACGGCATGCACCGCTTCCTGCCCACCCTGGTGCAGATGAAGGGCTACACGATCGACGAGATCCCGGTCAACCACCGTCCGCGCGCCGGCGGCGCGTCGAAGTACGGGCTGTGGAACCGCGCCCCCAGCGCGGCGCGCGACCTCTTCGGCGTGCGCTGGCTGAAGCTCAGGAACCGCAACTTCCGCATCGCCGACCAGGGCGGGGCCTGAACCGTGCGCTGGATGGCCGTCGCATGCGTGCTGCTGCTCGCCCTGGCCGTCGGCCTGAGCGGCGCCGAGACCTACCTGCACAACGGCGTGCCCTACGAAGGGCGGGGCCACATGCACCGCGTGCTGCTGCAGGTCGATCTGCCGTTCACGGGGACGCACTGGACGGTCACGGGCTGGAAGCTGCTCGGGTTCGTCGGCGCGTTCTGCTTCGCCGGGCGCTGGCTGGTGCAGGCCTGGCACCGCCGCAAGAGCGGTTCGGCGGTGATGCCCACCGCGTTCTGGATCATCAGCCTGTGCGGCGCGGGGATGGTCACCGCCTACTTCATCTGGGGCAAGAACGACTCCGTCGGCATCATCACCAATGCGCTGCCGGCCAGCGTGGCATTCTGGAACCTGCTGCAGGATCTGCGCGGCCGTTCGAAGCCGGCGGCCGGATCCTGAAACGAATGAACCCGCCGTCCCGATGGGACGACGGGTTCGCGGCGCGGCCGATGGCTCAGCGCTTGAGCGCGGCGGCCTTGGCTTCGATGCGCTCCTGCAGGATGCGCTTCTCGAGCTTGCGGCTCTCGCGACGACGGACCTCGGACGGCTTGTCGTAGTACATGTTCTTCTTGATGTCCTTGGTCAGCCCTTCCTTCTCGCAGCGCTTCTTGAAGCGGCGGATGGTCTTCTCGAGGGGCTCGCCGTTACGGGCTTCGACGCGGATCATGCGATGTACCAGTCCTTGGTGGGGCGCGCAGCCTATCGCCGTTCGCCGGTTGGCAAGTCCTTGGCCGGACCCCGGGGCGGCACGGGGTCCCAGCCGTGTCCGCCCCAGGGATGGCAGCGGCAGATGCGCCGGGTCCCCAGCCAGACCCCGCGGATGGGGCCGTGCACGTCGATGGCCTCGATCATGTAGTTCGAGCAGGTCGGCGCGTAGCGGCAGGCGGGCGGCAGCGCCGGCGAGATCCAGCGCTGGTAGACCCGCACCAGGCCGACCAGGGTCCGTTTGATCACCTGCGCCTCCGCCCCTCCGGCCGGGCGACCAGGGCGCGCTCGACCAGGGCGAGGATCTCGGCGTCGCAGGCGGCATGGTCCGGCGGATCACTGCGGAACACCACGGCCATGTCCAGGCCGTCCAGCCGCTGCTTCAGCTGCACGCGGAACAGCTCGCGGACCCAGCGCTTCAGGGTGTGCCGGCGCACCGCCAGCGGCGCGACCTTGGTCGAGACCATCACGCCCAGGCGGGCGCAGCGCTGGGTGCCGTCCTGCCAGCGGCCACGCGGACGCAGCAGGACCTGGCAATGGCGGCCGCCGGCCTTCTGGCCGCGGTCGAAGGCGCGGGTGAAGTCCACCCCGTGGTGGAAGCGCGCGGCGGGAGGCAGGCTGCGGTCGGCCACCGGCTGGGCATCCATGCCGGGTACGCTCGGCCGTGGGCGGGGCGGGGCAAGCCGGCGGTCGGAGCAGGCTGGCACATCAGACCGTTGCCCATGCGCTCCCGGCCTCCTAGCATCGCAGGTGATGGCCGACACCGTTCCTGTCCTCATCGGCACCGCAGGCATCGTCCAGGGCGAGAGCTACATGCTGAAACCAGGCGTTGCGGTGGTCATCGGCCGCAGCCGCTCCTGCGACATCAGCCTGCGCCGCACCGCCGGCTATCTCAAGGCGGCGCCCGAGTCGCGCGACACCGATCACGATTTCAACACCGTGAGCCGGCGCCATGTGCGCGTGGAATCCTCGGGCGGCAGGATCCGCATCGAGGACCTGTCCACCAACGGCACCTTCGTCAACGGCGACCATCTCGCCGGATCGGTCGAGATCGATCTGCAGGCCGGCGTCTGCGCCCTGCGTCTGGGCACGCGCGAGAGCTTCGACATCGTCCTGCTGCCGCAGGATGACCCGCGCCTGCAGGGGCTCCAGGCGGTCGCGCCGGCTCCCCCGGGCCTCGGCTCCAGCTCCGACGACGCCTGATACCGCTCAGGCTTCCAGCGTCACCAGCTGGTCCATCCCCAGCAGACGTGCCGCCTCGCGCATGCGGTCCGAACCGCAGCGCAGCACCAGCGAGTCGCGCGGCAGCGAGCTGCGATCGCGGATGCGGATGAGACCGGAGAAGAATGCGGATGAGACCGAATTGGTGCCGCTGGCGTCGATGATGATGCGGCTGGGCAGGCCGCGGTCGATCTCGGCCAGCACATGCGCGCTCCAGCCGGTCGACAGATTGACGTCGACGGCTCCGCGCGCCCCGAGCCTGACGGTCAGGGTGCCGGTCGGATCGCGCAGGATGTCGAAGCGCTCAGGCACTGCGGGATCCTAGCGGGCGGGGGCGCGACTGCACCCGCCCCGGCCCGCAGGTGGGACGCCCGCCGGCCGGAGGCCGGCGCCTGATTCGAATCGCAAGTTGTTGATTTGTTTGATCTTGCACGCAATTCGCGCAACCGGACCGGGATTGGCCTGCGGCGTGCGTTCGCTGGGATGTATGCTTCCCATCGCCATTCTCACGCCGCAGGCCGCGGCGGCCGGTCCGGCCAACCTCCTTGCCGTGGCAGGCGATCCCACGGCGGCTGCGACGCAGGCTGCGGATGGCACCGGAGCGGCCCCGCTCTTCGCCATGCTGCTGCCCGAAGCCGGAGCCGATCCGGGCGTGCTGCTGGCCGCGGTCGTGCCGGCCGCACCGGCATCGGATCCGGCGCTCACGGGGTTTCCCCAGGTGCCGCAGGTTGTGCTCGATGCTGCGGATGGCGGAGCGCCCGAGGACGATGCGACGCTGCTCGCCCTGCTCGCCTCGTTGATGCCGCAACCGCAGCCGCAGCCGGATGCCGCCCAGGCCACGTTGCCGGCCCTGGAGGGCAGCGCAGACCCAGCCACCGAGGCGTGGGCGGTCGCCGGACCGGCGCTGTGGAGCGCCGATCTGGCGGCACCCGTGGCCGATCCATCGGCGGCGGGGACCATCGCGCCGAGGTCGGACGCCGTGCCTGCGCATCCGGCGCAGGTCGCGCCGCTGGTCGGCGGACTGCCGGGCACGGTCACGACCGGGGATGGCTCCGATGCTGCCATGCCGCCGCCATCGGCTGTCGTCACCGGGCCGGCCATGCCTCCGGCCATCGCGACTGCCGCTCCCGAGCGCCGCGCCGTCCTGACGCCGCAGGTGACGACTGCGATCCTGGCGGCTTCGGCCACGCAGGACGTGGCCTCCGCTCCGGTCGCCGCTGCGGATGATGCCGTCCTCGCGCCGCCTGCCGACTCCCCCGCCCTGGCGATGTCCGTCGCCTCGCTCCGTCCGGCCGCGGTCCGGCAGCCGGCTTCCGCTCCTGTGCCTAGCGCTGCGGTCGCGGATGCGGCGGTCGCCGATCCCGTGGCGCAGACTGCGGCCGCCGCGGCGGACCCGGTGTCCGCGATGGCCGGCG
>JAFLCQ010000182.1 GCA_017302815.1 Planctomycetota bacterium | reverse complement strand
GCGCGGCTGGGTCGCGAAGGCGGAGGCGCTGCGCGATCCGGGCATCATCGCCGGACTGCGGGCCGCCGGCGCGGCCTGGGTGGTGGCGGTCGACGGCTCCGGCAGCTATCGCGTGCATCCCATCGACGCCTGGGCGTCCTCCCTGCCTCCGGCCGATCCCGGGCGGACGCGCAGGCTGACCACCCTGCCGCGCCTGCGCGAGGCGACGCCGCCATGAGCGATCCGCGCGGCCGCCTCCTCGGCATCGACTACGGCAAGGCGCGCATCGGCATCGCGGTGTCCGACGCGCTGGGCATCAATGCGGCGCCGCTGGGCTTCATCCGGCGCGAGAGCGACCAGCAGGCGGCGCAGGTGATCGCCGCGCTGGCGGCGCGCGAGAAGGCGGTCGGCATCGTCATCGGCATGCCGATCAACGCCGACGGCAGCTACGGCGGCAACGCCCGCTGGGTGCAGCAGTTCCGCGCCGCCCTGGCGAAGCTGACTCCGCTCCCCATCACCCTGGTCGATGAACGCTATTCCTCGAGCGAGGCCGAGGAGGAGCTGCGCCTGGCCGGGAAGTGGCCCTGCGAGCCGGGGAAGCTGGACGCGCAGGCGGCGGCCATCGTGCTGCGCCGCCACCTCGACGGCGAGCGCTGACCTGCCGGCGGGGCGCGCCCGCCGGCAGGCGCGGCGCTACTTCGCCTGGGTCGCGGCGGTGACCGCGAAGAAGACCGCCGAACCCCACTTCTCCTCGCCGGCGACCACATCGATGGCGGTGATCTCGATGTCGCTGCGCGGGTTGTTCCACTGCATGCTGTAGACCACCGGACGCTGGCCGTCGGCGCCGGCCTGGCCGGCCCAGGCCACCCCGGCGTTGGGCATGTCGACCGGCTCTGCCGCCAGCCAGTGGCCGATGTCGCGGCTCCAGCGCACCGGGACGTCGGTCGTGACGCCATCGGCGTAGCGCACGCGATAGGTGAGGACGGTCGGGAACTCCCCCGGATCCTGGCCCTGGGCCCGGCGCTCGCGCATCATGTTCGCATGCCGCGGCAGATCGCCGCGATCGCCCTTGAAGGTATGCAGCAGGAAGAGGGCGTCCGCCTTGCGGCCGACCGGCAGGTTCTCGATGCGGTCCTTCTGCACCGTGCCGCCGCGGCCGCGCAGCATGTAGGCGGTGGGGACCGGCGAGGTGGTGAACTTGGGCAGGAGGTAGCGTACACCGGCGAAGACCTGTTCGCCGACCGGCAGACCGCTCATGTCGACCTGACCCTCCCACCAGGCGGGCTGCTTGTCCCGTCCGAGGTAGGCGGTGCAGGACTCGACCGGCAGGGCGATGGCGTCGTACTTCAGCCGGCTGCCGGCGACGATGGTCTTCTGGCCGGCGAAGACGGCGCCCAGATTCGACAGTATGGTCTTGACGATATTGCCCTTCTTGTCCTGGTTGACCGGGTTCACCTCGCGCTCGACCAGCTTCAGCTGGTTGAGGACGATGCCGCCCCTGCCCTCGTCATAGCGCATCAGACCGCCGATGTTCAGCAGCGGCTTCACCCGCTTCAGATAGTCGTCCGGGCGCTTCACCATCAGCCACAGGTTGTCGATGACGACGATGTTGGCGTCGCCGCGTTCCGCCCACTGCGCCACCTCCATGGTCACCCGCTTCGCCTTGCGGCCGGGGATCGCCACCTCCTGCACCGACGGATCGACGCGCAGCTCGACCGGCACCGGCGTGGCGTCATCGTCGAAGTAGAGGTTCATGCGGGTGATCGGGTGGTACAGCCGGCTGGGCTGGATCTTCAGCGCGATGATCTCCTCCTCCTTGGGCAGGGTGAGGGTCCACTTCGTCTTGTGGCCGCGATCCATGATGATGGTGTAGCAGAAGCACCAGTTGTCCGCGCTGGTGAAGCCGTTCACCATGTTGCGTGGCCAGTGGTCGGCACCGGGATTGGCGTCGCTGCTCTTGCCCATCGCCGTCGGCGAGGGGAATTCGCAGAAGGGGGCGATGTCGGTGTGGTCGACGACATGCGAGAACTCATCGGCGTCCGGCGTCTTCAGCGCCATCCACGGGTACATCTGCTTGCCGGTGTCCATGACCACGTCGCGCAGGGTGAGACCGGCGGTGAGGGGATCGGACGGGACCGCCATCAGGACGCGCTCCTGCGAGAAGGGGCGCAGCACGTGCTGGGTCCGGGCGATGGCGTTGAAGTCGGCGATGCCATCGGGGCCGACGCCCCAGATCATCAGCCAGTTGCCCTTGGCGCACCAGGCGCGCACGGCATCGGCCTTGGCCGCCAGGGCCTTGAGGTTGGCGGCGGTGCCTTCGATGACGGCGATGCCGTCCGCAGCGATCGCGGCCAGCGGGTCGGCGGCAGCGCGGTGCTGCACGCCGACGGCCTTGATGGCGTTGGCGATGGCGGGTCCTCCGACCACCTGCACTTGGCGGCGGACGGGCGCGTAGTCGGCGGCGTAGTCCAGGAGCTGGCCGAACAGCTGCTGCGCCACCGCCTCGGACGCGATCTTCTCGCCGATGGCCAGCTGGCTCAGCAGCATCAGGCCGTCGCCGGCCTGGCACTCGGCCAGGGCGGTGCCCGCCAGACCCTGCTCGCACTGGAACAGCGAACGGTAGCCGGTCGTGCCCTTGCGGTAGGGATTGCGGTAGACCACGTGGTCGCTGCCCCAGGTGAAGAAGTCATCCTGCTCCAGCCCAGCGAAGGCGGCATGGCTGACGTCCTCCATGAAGCCGTAGCGGCCGCGCAGCTCGGCCTCGGCCCCGGAGGCCTTGGCCTGCATCTGCGCCCACACCGACGGCTTGTCGTCCAGCGGCTCGATGTCGGCCGGCAGGGCGCGGTAGCGCAGCGGGAAGCGCTGGTCGAGGACCAGGACCTTGAGGCCGGCGACGGCGCGCTCGTACCACAGCGGGTCGCTCATGCGCTCGCGCGGGATGGCGTCGGGGCCGACGATCAGGACCTTGGCGGAGGCGGGGATGTCGTCGATCGCCTTGGTCGCGGTGAAGGGGATGCCGCGCGCCGTGAGATGGGCGGCGACCGCGCCCTTGGGATCCCACACCGCGAGCTCGGCCGCCTTCAGCTTCGGCTTGGCGACCAGGGCCGGGACGAGGACGCGGATCCCGCGTTCATCGCGGTAGATCTGCGCGCCGGCACGGGTGGCGCTAAGGACCATGCTGCCGCCGACGGCCTTGGCGGCCTTGGGCAGGGTGAAGGAGATCTTCCACTCCTGCTCGCTGCCGGGGGCGAGGGCGAACTCGCGCTGCTCGCCGGCGATGCGCTTGCCGTCCACGGTCACCTCCCAGGCGGCGGTGATCGGCGACGACTTCGAGGTGTTGTTGAACACCTTCAGAGTGCGCTCGACCTGCTGCCCGGCGCCGAACACGGTGTTCCACTGCCGGCACAGCACCGCGACCGGTTGCCAGCCGTTCCAGTAGCGGCCGAAGCCGCCGCCCAACCAGTGCTGCCAGGCCGCCACCTCGGACCAGCGCCAGCCCTCGTTGAAGATCATGCCCAGGCGTCGCATGCCGTCGCCGACCTCGCCGATGCCGATGAAGCAGCGCTCGCCGCCGATGGTCGCGAACTGGTCGGTGCTGTAGCCGCTGGCGAAGAAGACCTCGCCCTTGAAGATCGGACGGTCGGGGACGTAGCGCCAGATGCCCCGGCTCTTGCTCTCGGGCGTGTACCAGTGGTCGCGGCCGTAGCTGGCATCGGGCAGGTCGCGCCAATGCAGGTTGTACATCTCGGTGTAGTGGCCGCCGTTCACCGGCAGGCTCTCGTCCTTCAGCGCGTTGCCGCCGTCGACCATGGCAGGGCGGGTGGGATCGACCTTCATCACCACGTTGCGAATGGCGTCGCTGACTGCGGGCTCGAACTGGTCGGACATGCCCAGGTTGGCGGCGTTGATGTAGGTCACCTCGTTCTCGACCGACCAGATGAGGATGCTGGGGTGGTTGCGCTCGGCCTTCACCCAGGCCGCCAGCTGCGACTTCCAGTTCTCGACGAGGCTTGCCTTGGCGCGGCGCACCTTCTTGCCGTCGACCTCGACCTCCTCGACCAGGCCACCGCCGTAGTTGGCGAGCTGGCCGTCGAGGGTGCCGCACGAGCGCACGATGAGGCCGCTCTCGTCGCAGTAGGCCAGGGTCGCCTGCCGGGTCAGGCCGCCGAGGCCGCCGTTGGCCCACAGGCGCAGGGTATTCTGGCCACTCTGCCGGCTCTGCTCGGCCTGCTTGCGAGGATCGAAGTTGGCGTCGATGTCGCCGTAGACCTGCCACTTCACGCCGTTGAGCTTGAACACGTGGCTGTCCCACGACCACTCGCGGAAGCCGAAGCGGGCGCGGCTGACATCGATGGGCCTGCCACCTTCGCTGACCGTGGCGACGAGGTCGTAGAGGTTGACGTCGTCGGGCCACCACAGCTTGGCGTCGCCCCAGGCCTCGGCGATCTCGACCGTCTTCGACTCGCCTGCGGCCAGCTGCACCTCGACGGGCTTCAGCATCTTCGCCGGCTTGGCCTCGCCGCCAGCCTTCGACCACGGCACCGCTGACAGCGCCACGGTGACGGTGCGCGCAGCGCCCGGGTTGGCGATCGTCGTCTCGACCGCGATGCGCTTCTCCGCGACCGAGGTCTTCACGAAGGCGTCGGCGACATACGCGGATCCGGCGGCGACCAGCGTCACCGGTTCGGCGAAGCCGACGGTGGAGTCCGCGGCGACCGGCAGATCGTGCATCGCGCACACGCCCTGGTTGTCGGAGAGGAAGCCGTTGGGCGTGTTGCGCAGTCCGAGCCATCCGCGCTTGCTGCCGCGGTCGCGGGCGGCGTTCAGGGAATAGTAGCGGTCCTTCACCGCCACCACGATCTCATTGATCTGGCCGGGCTTCACCGCCTTGCTGACATCGACCTGCCAGGCGGTGGAGTGGTCCTTCGACCAGCCGCAGGCGACGCCGTTGACGAAGACGCTGGCGATGGTGTTGAAGCGCTGGAATTCGAGGCGGAACGAGCGGCCGGCGAAGCCCTGGGGGACGTCGACGCGGCAGCGCGCCAGGAGGCGATGCTGGAAGACGCGCTCGGGATGCTGCGCATTGCGATCGCCGGGGACGCGCAGGGCGAACCAGCGCTGGGCGGCGAGGTCGGGCAGGGCGGCGACGCCCAGCAGGCGGCCCTCGGGCTCGGCTCCCGGAGCGACGTCCTCCTCCCAGTCGGCCATCTGCCAGGCGCCATCGAGGACGACGGCGCTGCGCTCGCCGCCGGCGGCGCCCTCGGGCAGCTTGAACACCAGCGCATCGGCTGCCTTCTCCGCCTCGCCGCGATGGTCCTCGCCGGGTTTCCACTTGCCGCTGGGCCTGAAGGTCCCCGCCTTGGCGACGCAGAGCGCGTCGAGCATGCCGAGGATGCGCTCGACCTTGACCTTGTCCTTCTCGGTGCGCTCGGGACGGATCCACTGCACCTCGATGCGCACAGTGCCGGCGGGGACGTCGATCTCGCCCAGGCGGGCCCAGGCCAGCTCGTTCCAGGTCTGGATCTGCTGCACGTCGCGCGTCACCTGATCGACGCCGAAGTCCTGCCAGGCGCCGCCCGCGATGCGCCAGCGGATCGGCGAGCGCACCCATTCGTAGCCGATGCGCGCCCACACCTCCTGCTTGCCGCCAGGAACCTGCAGATCATAGCCGAAGGTCAGGCCGTCGGGGAGGTGCTTGGCGACATCGCCGTCGCCGACGTTCACATGCAGCAGCCTGCCGTCCGACATGATGCGGCTGAGCCCCCAGGCGTCGCCGTACTTCACAGCCCCTTCGGGCAGCCCCTCGGGCAGCGTGGGCCTCACGGTGGGCGACTCGCCTTCGATCCAGGCGAAGTCGGCGGCGCCGAGGGCGGCGCAGGCGAGGGTGGCGGCAAGGAGGCGCATGGTCATGGGTGTTCCCGGCTGGGGCTTCCAGCTCAGCCTAAACGCCCCGCACCCATCTGCCAGACAGGGCTGTTCGTCGAATCCGTTGAACTATCTGCCGGGGGAGGGGCTCGGCGCCTCCGCGGCGGGGCGTGAGAACGCCAGTTTCCCGCCGCTGCGACGTTCGCCCCTCCCCCGAAGACCCCCACCCGCGACGACTATGGCGTTACGAGGCGTCAACGGGCAGCAGGCAGCAGCTACTTCTCCAGCGCCTGCTCGACCGTGCACCGCTGCCACCACCAGGAGCCGTGCCGGAAGCGGTCCCAGCCCGTCCACAGCGCAGCGGCCGCGACCAGCACGAGGACGATCACCGCGCCCCACGGCTGGCGCTTCTCGGCATAGGGATCGCCGAGCTGGCGCACCGCGTTGCCAGGCAGGCGGGCCAGGCTCGTCATGGCGGTGCCGAAGGGGATGTTGATGCGGATGCGCCCGTTCACCGCCCAGCCATTGGCGTCCAGCAGCGGACCGACGGTGCGCGACCGCAGCTTCATCCACGCAATGGCCATCGACGGGCCGCTGATCAGCAGGACGAGGCCGAGCAGACCGACCGGGATCCAGTAGCCCAGCCCGAAGAATGCACTGAGCATCATGCCGAGGGCGGTGGTGATGCCGCCGACCGCGACGCCGAGTGCGGCGACCGTGCCGACGTCGATCTTCGGCTTGGCAGCCTGGACGCCGGCGGCGGGCGGCGTCGCCACCGTCAACGCCGCGGTGGAGAGCTTGCCGTCGGCGGCCTTGTCGGCCTCGGCGGCGCGCTTGGCCACGAAATCCTCGACGAAGCGCAGCACGCGCTTGTACGGCGACCAGAACGCCTCGCGCACGCTGATCGGGTTCTCCACCACCTTCACCACCGTCGCATCCCAGTCGCGGCCCTGGCGGTCGACGAAGAGGCCGTTGCGGCCGACGATGAGACCGTTGCTGTCGCCATCGGTCATGCCGGCGCAGATCGTGCGCTTCACCCCCGCACGGGTGCACTCGCAGTACACCAGGTAGACGTTCGAGCGTCCGCCGAGCAACCCATGCCGGGCCATGTCCGGCGCATCGACGCAGAGGCGGCTGGCGCGGCCGTCGAAGTAGAGGGTGCCGACCTGGAAGATGCCGCCGCGCTCGCGATCGTAGAAGTCGGCGAAGTTGACGAAGTTGTGCAGCAGGCGGTAGAGGTCGCGGTGGTAGCGCACCAGCCGTTCGAGGTCGAGCAGGGCGTCGAACTCCGGCTTCACCGCCTCGTCCTGCGCGAAGAGGGCGGCGAGCGGTTGCAGCACGGCGTCGGCCGTCAGCTCGCGCAGGCGGGCGGCGCCGAGAGCCCCGACCGCGGGCGGTTCGGTGGTGCGCCAGGCGCGGCA
>JAFLCQ010000181.1 GCA_017302815.1 Planctomycetota bacterium | reverse complement strand
GGTGCTGGTGATGGCCTGCGCGGTGGGCGTCGGCGCCGGCGGCACCCCGACCCCGACCGGCGCGACCCGCATCGCCGTGCGGGTGAAGAACCCGGAATGGCGCGACCCGGTGACCCGCAAGGTGCATCCGCCCGGCAGCCCCGGCAACCTGCTCGGCGGCTACTGGCTCGGCTTCGAGCCCGGCGCCGACCAGCGCTTCGCCTCCATCGGCTGCCACGGCTGGACCGGCGACGACCCGGCAAAGTGGCTCGGCCAGGGCGGCAGCCGCGGCTGCCTGCGCCTGACCCAGAGCGACATCAAGGACCTCTACGACCTCGTGCGCCAGGGCACCGAGGTGCGCGTGCTGGAGTAACGATCGCAAGATCCAGGCGCCGGGAGATTGGCCGCCAACGCAACCCGGTGGACTGAAGTCGGCGCTACGTCCGCGGGGTCGCAGGGGCGGCAGCCCCCGATGGCAGGGTGCGGGGGCCTGGCCCCCGCATCAAACCGGAGCGCCCTGCGGGCGCGACCGGGCGCCGAGGGGTGGTGGCGGCATACAATCGGCGAAGCCGATGCCGCCACGGTTTCGGAGGCCCAGCCGACGAAACCGAACCCCGACAAAGCCCGAGGGGGCAGGCCCGCCAGGGCTGTGGGGGACGAAGTCCCCCACGCAGGCGCCGCTAGTCGGCGCCAACGGCGACCGACGCAGCGAAGAGCTTCTCGACGTCGCCCGCCTCCAGCGCGCGCGCCAGGCCTTCCAGGGCGAGGTCGCCGACCAGGCGGCGCTTCTCGGCCTGCAGCCTGAGGACGCGCTCCTCGATCGATTCGACGGTGACGATGCGGTAGACCATCACCGGCTTGTCCTGGCCGATGCGGTAGGCGCGGTCGGCGGCCTGGTCCTCGGCGGCGGGGTTCCACCACGGGTCGAGGATGATGACGTAGTCGGCGGCGGTGAGGTTCAGACCCACGCCACCGGCCTTCAGCGAGATCAGGAACAGCGGATCCTCGCCGTTCTGGAAGGCCTTCACCTTGGCCGAGCGGTCGCGGGTGCGGCCGTCCAGGTACTGGTAGGTGATGTTCTTCTCCTGCAGCCGCGTCTCGATGAGGCCGAGGAACTTGGTGAACGAGCTGAACACCAGGGCGCGGTGGCCTTCGGACACCAGCTCGTCGACCAGGTCGAGGAAGAGGTCGATCTTGCACGACGGCACCGCCTCGCCGCCGACCAGGGCCGGAGCGCACGCCGCCTGGCGCAGGCGGGTGATGGCGGCGAGGATGGACACGCGCGAGCGTTCCAGGCCCTTGCTGCCGAGCAGGTCCATGACCCCGACGCGCTCCTTCTCCAGAAGGTCGTTGTAGAAGATGCGCTGCTGCTCATCCATCTCGGCGTGCAGCAGGATCTCGGTCTTGGGCGGCAGCTCGGTGGCCACTTCCTTCTTGATGCGGCGCAGCACGAAGGGCGCGACGCGGTCGCGCAGGCGGTGGATCGCCTCGGGGTCGTCCTGCAGGGTCTCCTTCAGCGTCTTGCGGCGGCCGAGGAATCCGGGCATGAGGAAGTGGAAGATCGGCCACAGGTCCTCGGCGCAGTTCTGCACCGGGGTGCCCGACAGGCACATGCGCCGCTTGGTCACCAGCTTCAGCGCCGCGCGGGTGGTCTTCGCCTCGGGATTGCGGATGACGTGCGCCTCGTCCAGGATCACGGTCGAGTATTCGATCGCGCCCAGCATGCGGATGTCGCGCTGCAGGATGTTGTAGCTGGTCAGCAGGATGCCGGCCTTGGGCAGGCGGCGCTCGTCGCGCGCGCGGTCGAGACCCAGGTGGATGTGCACCGGCACGTCGGGTACGAACTTCTTGCACTCGTCGAACCAGTTGTCGACCACCGAGCGCGGCGCGACCACCAGGTGCAGGCCGCCGTCCTCCTTGATGCGGTACTTGAGGAAGGCGAGCGACTGCACCGTCTTGCCCAGACCCATGTCGTCGGCGAGGACGCCGCCGAGGCCGCGGCTGGACAGGAAGACCATCCAGTTGAAGCCGGCGTGCTGGTATTCGCGCAGGGTGGCGTTGATGCCCTCGGGGATGGGCACGACCGGGATCTCGGCGCCGCCCTTGGCCAGCTGCGCCAGGTCCTGGGTCGCGGCGTCCAGCTGCGCGCTGCTGCCGCTCTCCGCCAGGGCCACCGCCATGGCGGCGGCGTGGCGCGGAACGCGCACCTTGCCGCCGGCGTCCTTGAGACCGCCGAACTCGGCCAGGGTGCGGTAGCGCTGCAGCCACTCCTCGTTGATGCGCGCGCGCAGGCCGTCCTTGAACACCATGACGTTCTGGCCGCGGGCGGCGTTCTTCAGCAGCTCCTTGATCGGCACCGCGCGGCCGGCGACGTTGGCCTCGATCTCGAGTTCGAGGAACTCGTCGTGGGCGGTGACCTTGGCGGTGGTCTGGATGTCGTCCGGGGCCTTGCCGCGGTGCAGCTTCTCGCGGCCGCGGATCTCCCAGCCCTGGAGATTCGGGATGACCTGGGCGAGGAAGCGGTCGGCCGCGTCGCCGTCGGCGACGAAGCCGAAGGCGCCGCGCCGCTGCACCAGGGCGCCGCGCTTGATGAACTCGTTGCAGCGGGTCAGTTCGAGGTCGCGGTCGCGCTCGCACTTCACCAGCTGGCCGGACTTGTCGTTGGCGACGATGAGGCCGATGCGCTCCAGCGGATCGATCTCGGGCAGCTCGTCGTGGTAGCGGAAGCGCACGTTGCCGCACAGGCGGCTGTCGACCTCGTACATCTCCAGGATCGGCTGCGGCCGGCCGCGCACCAGCTTGGCCTTCTCGTGCTGCGGCGGCAGCTGGCCGGCGTGCGCCAGCACGGCGCGCCAGGGCTCCTGCACCAGCAGCGCCTTGTCGATGACGATCGGGCCCTGCATGAGCGGATCGAGGTGCTCGGCCGGACCGGTCCACTCCAGCGGGATGACGCGGCCGCGGAACACCAGGTGCGGACCCGGGATCGACCACACGCCGACGACCATGGCGCCGCCGACCTCCAGGTACATGCGCACCTTGTCGCCCTTGTCCTCGATCATCAGGCGCGGGTTGCGCGGGCTGCCTTCGATGACGCAGGGGTAGGTCTGGCCGTCGATGACCATGAGCGGGGGCGGATGGATGCCGCGCACCTGCGCCACCGCACGCACCACCGAGTCCATCTCGTGCAACGGCTCCGGCTTGATGCCGACCGCGCCATCGACCACCAGCATGCGCGTGCGCTTGCAGCCCGGCAGGGTGCGGCTGAGGGTCAGCACCACCTGCTGGCCGGACGTGCGCGGAGCCTGGTCTGAAGCCTCGGCCGCCCCCGTCGCGCTGCGGTCGGTCCCATTACTGCTGGTGCTCACGATCGGCTCCTCTTGCTGCCACCATCCATGCGGCCCTGTGTGAGCCGCCCGGAAGCATGTCCCGGGAGCCTAGCACCAAGCCCCCCCCCGCAAGAAGGGAAAAGCGATAAGGGAGACAAAAAGCGTTCCAAGTGTTGCGATAATACCCTCAAGTGGCGAATAGAGGTGTATTTCAAAGTACCGTTAAATCATTCTACTATGGGTGTGCGATTTCGTGCGCGAAAGGCCACGGGGGACATTCCCGTCTCCGCCCTCACCCGCCGGATCAGGGTGTGGCTGGAAGCGAAGCCGGCCTGATCGCGCACGGCATGGATGGGCAGCTCGGTGGTGGCCAGCAGTTCCAACGCGCGCCGCACCCGCTGCCGCGCCAGCCAGGTCGCTGGCGGTTCGCCCACCCGTTCATGGAAGGCGCGCGCGAGGTGCTCGCGCGAGACGCCGTGCTCGTCGGCCAGGCGCTTGAGCGACCACGGCGCGGCGGGGGCCGCCAGCATGGCGTCGATCGCCTGCTCGACCGGACGCAGCCCCGAGGCGCGCGCCTCGACCGCACCCTCCCACAGCAGCAGCACGAAGGCATGCACCGCCGCCGCCAGCGCGACCGCGCCGGTACGCTGGCGCGGATCGGCGAGTTCGCACAGCCGGCGCATGCCGCGATAGGCCGGCCCGTCGACCGGCAGCTGCACCACCGGGCCGCGCAGGGCGATGAGCCCCGCCCAATGCTCCATCAGGCCGGCGCCGCGCAGGGCGATCCAGTGCGCCTCGTAGGTCTCGCGCGCGTCCTTGGCCATGCCGTAGCAGCACGGCGAGGGATGCGCGAACAGGGCTGCGCAGCCGACCGGGGCGCGGTGGTCGCGCTGCTCGTCGCGCACGATCAGTTCGCCAGCGATGGTCCATTGGATGACGCACAGATCGCCCAACCGCTCCCGGTTGTCCCACCAGTAGCGCGAATTCGGCGGATGGCGGTCGCGGCCATGGTGGGCGACGGACCACAGCGGCTGCGCCGCCGCCGCCGGGATCGCCACCTGCGCCTGCCGTCGCCTCTCGACCATGCCGGCATGTTCCATGCCGCGTCCGCCTGGACATGGGTTTATAAAGACCTTGCCAACATGCCGGTCGTGTTATAGGGTTTGTGCAGACCCATCCGGGTCATCCGCAGCGTACCACCCCACCCGCATCCACCCCCCATCACGCGGAGCACGCCATGAGCCTCAACCTCAACCACATCGTCCTCGCCGGCCACCTGACCCGCGACCCCGAGCTGCGCCAGATCGGCAGCGAGCGCGTGGTCGCCAACACCGGCATCGCCATCAACCGGCGCTGGAAGAACGCCGCCGGCGAGCAGCAGGAGGAGGCCACCTTCGTCGACATCGAGGCCTGGGGCCGCACCGCCGAGCTGATGGGGCAGTACCTCAAGAAGGGCAGCCCGATCTACGTCGAGGGGCGGCTCAAGCTCGACCAGTGGGAGGACAAGGAGGGGCAGAAGCGCACCCGCCTGAAGGTCGTGGCCGAGAACGTGCAGTTCCTCGGCGGCCGGCAGCAGGGCGCGCCCGCTGGAGACGGCGGCACGGAGGCAGCCCCCGCCTCCGGCGCCAGCGCCGGCGCGGCCCGGCCGGCAACCACCGGCCGGGGCAGGCCGGCGCCCAGCCGGGTGCCGGCGAGCGAGGAGGAGGCGCCGTTCTAGGTCATTGCCCCGGTCCGGGGTCCGGGGTCCGGGGTCCGGGGTCGCGCAGCACGCAGCGCTGACCGTAGCGCCGACTTCAGTCGGCACGGCCGGTGGACTTCAGTCCACCGTGGGGCAATGGGCGCCTCCCTCATGGCCCCGAGGCAGGCTGACGTCAGCGCCACGCAACGCCCCCTGAAACTGTACGCCATTGCCCCCGGACCCCGGACCACGGACCCCAGACAGGGGCAATGGACCTCGGACCCCGGACCCCGGACCCCGGACCCCGGACCTCAGACAGGGGCAATGGACACCCCCCGCCCGATACTAGCCTGCGGCCATGCCGCAGGTCCTGCCCAGCCTCCTCTCCGCCGACTTCGCCCGACTCGCCGACGAGATGGCCCGCTGCGCCGCTGCCGGCGCGACTGCGCTGCACATCGACGTGATGGACGCCCACTTCGTCCCCAACCTGACCCTGGGTCCGCCGATCATCAGCGCCCTGCGCAAGGCCACGTCGCTGCAGCTGGACGTGCACCTGATGATGAGCGACCCGATGCGCTACGCCGAGGACTTCCGCAAGGCGGGCTCGGACGCCATCACCATCCACGTCGAGGCGGTGGGGCAGCGGCGGATGGACGACGCGATCACGCGCCTGCGCGCCCTGGGCTGCCAGGTCGGCCTGGCCTTCAATCCCGACACCGACCCGCGCCTGTGGTGGAAGTGGTTCGACCGCGTCGACCTGGTGATGTTCATGACCGTCTATCCCGGCTTCGGCGGCCAGGCCTTCATCCCCGAGGTGCGCGACTACGTCCGCGCCACCCGCGCGCGCTTCCCCAGGCTGCCGATCCAGGTCGATGGCGGCATCAACCGCGAGACCATTCCGCAGATCGTCGCCGACGGCGCCGATCGCCTGGTGTGCGGCAACGCCTTCTTCCTCGACCGGGATCCCGCCGGCTTCCTGCGCTGGGCGGAGGCGGTGCGGTGATCGGCCGCGAGGATGTCGAGCGCCGCGAAGAGGCCTGCCTGGCGGCGACGGCGATGCGCAGCGCGGGATCACGCGGACGCGACCACGACACCAAGCCCGACGCCTTCCGCACCGGATTCCAGCGCGACCGCGACCGTATCGTGCACAGCCGCGCCTTCCGGCGCCTGTCCGGCAAGACGCAGGTCTTCATCGACGGCGAAGGCGATCATTTCCGCAACCGCCTGACCCACACCGTCGAGGTGGCGCAGGTCTCGCGCACGGTCGCCCGCCGCCTGGGCCTCAACGAGGACCTGGTCGAGTGCGTCGCCCTGGTGCACGACCTCGGCCATCCCCCCTTCGGCCACCGCGGCGAGGACATGCTGGCGCAGCTGATGCAGCCGCACGGCGGCTTCGAGCACAACCTGCAGGGGCTGCGCGTGGTCGAGGACCTGGAGGTGCGCTATCCCGAGCACCGCGGCCTCGACCTGACCTACGAGGTGCGCGAGAGCATCGTCAAGCACGGCTCGAAGTACGACCCGGCGAAGGTCGCCGCGCACTTCCATCCCGAGGAGCGCCCGCTGCTGGAGGCCCAGCTCACGGACGCGCTGGACTCGGTGGTCTACGACTGCCACGACATCGACGACGGCCTGCGCGGCGGCTACATCAGCCTGGACCAGCTCGCCCCCATCCCGCTGTGGGACGCGGTGTGGCGCGAGGCGGTCGACGCCAGCCCGCGCTCGGCGCCGCAGAAGCTCATCCTCGACCGCGCCCTGCGCAACCTGATGGACGCGATGATCGACGACTGCTGCACCGCCACCCTGGCCCGGCTGGGCGAGGACGGCGTGCGCGATCTCGCCGGCGTGCGCGCCGCGACCCGCCCGCTGGTCGTCCACTCGCCCAGCTTCCACGCCGGCAAGCGCGAGCTGGAGCGCTTCCTCTTCACCGGCCTCTACCGCCACCACGCGGTCAACGCCGCCTTCCACCGCGCCCGCCGCATCCTCGCCGAGCTCTTCGCCTTCTACGTCGAGCACCCCGATGCCCTGCCGCCCGAGCACGGCGCGCGTGCCGACGCGATCGGCGTGCAGCGCAGCGTGGCCGACTACCTCGCCGGCATGACCGACCGCTTCGCCCTCGACGAATACCAGAGGCTGTGCGCATGAGCATCGCCCCTGTCCGAGGTCCGAGGTCCGGGGTCCGGGGTCTCGCAGCCGGCCGGCACGATGGTGCGCCGTCATGAGCGCCGCACCTCCGACCTCGGACCCCGGACCCCGGACCCCGGACCGGGGCGATGCCCGCGGCCGCTGGGCGGCG
>JAFLCQ010000180.1 GCA_017302815.1 Planctomycetota bacterium | reverse complement strand
GGTGCGGCCGACGATGCGCCCGCGGGCGACGACCACGCGCTCGGGCGGGAAGCCGCCCTCGCCGGCGATGCGCGCGTACTGCCCGAGGCGGGCGCGCAGCAGGGCGTTCTCGGCTTCGAGCTTGGCGACCTGGTCCTGCAGCAGGCGCAGGGCCTGGTGCTGGCCTTCGGACGGGGCGACCGTGCGCTGCCAGGGGGTCAGCAGCCAGCCCGGACGGCCCCACAGGGCGGCGGCCCCGCCGGCGGCGAGGACGGCGGTGGCGGCGGTCAGGCCGGCGATGGCGAGCCAGGGCTTCATGGCGCGCGGTCAGGCTGCGGCGGTGAGGCGAGGAAATCCAGCGCAAAAAGCGCGGGACGGATCAGCGTCCGGCGCCGATGCGGAAGGCCATGGTGCCCCAGGCCGGCAGCTCCAGGCGCAGGCCTTCGGTGGTCAGCACGTCGCTGCCGACGGTGAAGGGCGGCATCTGGCCGAAGACCTCCTGCATCTGGCAGTCGCGTCCGCCCAGCAGACCGAGGTCGAGGTTGGCGGTGCACGAGCCCCAGGCGGCATTGACCACCACCAGCAGGCTGTGATGCGCCGGCAGGGTCCACAGCAGGCCGATCAGCGAGCCGCCATTGCGCGACTCGCACAGGCTCCAGCGGCCGTCCTGGCGCGCCGGCTCGCCAAGAAGGCGCAGCAGGTCGCGGTAGGCCTTGCGGTGGCTGTCGCTGCCGGCCTCGGGCGGGCGGCGGCGGGCGTGCAGGGACGAATGCAGCGAGCGCCCGTCCTCCTGACCAAAGTGGCACAGCAGCATGCCCGGCACCATGCCGGTGATGAAGAGGGCGCCGCGGTGGTGGTCGGGATTGGGGAAGCGCGCGGCGGCGCGCTGCTCCTCGTGGTTCTCGAGGAAGCGGACGCAGTGGCCCTGGTAGTCCAGCCCGGCGCGCAGGTGCCCGCGCACCGAGTCGGGATCGCCGGACAGCAGGCGGTCGTAGAGGATCTTGTCGTAGGTGAAGTCGAAGCCGGCCTGCTGCAGCTCGTACTCGCGGTTCCAGTACACCTCGGCCATGAACAGGGTGCCGGGATGCATGGCCCGCACCTCGTCCAGGCAGCGCTTCCAGAACGGCTGCATCTCGCGCCGCCAGGTGCCGCCGAAGACGTCGGGCAGCAGGAGCATGGCGACGTCGCAGCGCAGGCCGTCGCAGCGCGCGGCGACGCTGCCCGCGAGGCGGATCATCGCGTCGTGCACCACCGGGTTGGAGTAGTCGAGCTGCACCGTGCCGCGCCATGGCGCGAAGAACGGATCGCGTCCGTGCGCGAAGACGCGTCCGCCGATCTTCACCCAGGCGTCGGGTTCGCGGGCCATGGACCCGTCGTCGCCGCGGATAAACCAGTCCGGGTGCTCTTCCAGCCACGGGTGGTCGAGACCGACGTGGTTGGGGATGAAGTCGAGCATCAGCGCCAGGCCGAAGCTGCGGGCGCGGTCGCGCAGGCGGTCGAGTGCCTCTTCGCCGCCGAGGGCCGGGTCGCAGGTGTAGGAGGCCGGGGCCAGCGGGCTGCCGCAGATGTCCTCGTCGCCCGCCCCGGGCAGCACCGAGACCAGGTACTGGCGCAGCGACACATCGCTTTGCGATACCGCCCGCGACAGGGGGCCGGTCGGCCACAGGCCCATCAGGTAGAGCCAGGTGAAGCCGTGTTCGGCGAGGTGCTCGAGCCAGGCGTCGGGCAGATCATCGAGCGTCGCCGGGCGGCCGAGTTCGGCGCCTCGCTCGTGGACCCACGTCCGCACATTGAGCTCGTATAGCTGCTGCATGGTGCCGCACTGGCGGTTGTAGCATCGGCCCGCCGTCGTGCCAGCCCGCGTGCGGGTGGCAGTGGACGGATGGCCGGCTGCGCCGTCAGTCGTCCTTCAGGCTGTGGCGCTTGGTGCCGGCGGTGTCGACGACGAAGGCGTCGAAGGCCTTGGCCACCGCCTCGGCACGGAACTTGTGCTCGTCCGGAGCCTGTACGTACAAGTAGACGAAGTAGCCGTCCTGGCTGTCCACCAGATCGACCTTCATCATGCACTCGTTGTCACGGTAGCGGTACGAGTAGGTGCTGCCCTGCTTGAAGCCGAGCGGAGCGAGGCGCTTGCCGAACCAATCCACGGGCTCGGCGAAGTCGACGGCCTCTTCAGGGTCGATGCTGATCGCGAACTTGCGGACGGTGGTCGTGGTCATCGCGGGCACTCTAGAGGGGGTCCTGTTCGAGGGCAAGGATCGGGCATGCACTCCTTGCAAGGTCGCGTTGCCGGGCTCATAGGCCGAAGCGGGAGCGGTGCGCCCACAGGCCCAGGGCGGGGTTGCTGACGTAGAACACGCGCTCGCCGGCGACGTCGTTCCAGCCGTCGGTCAGCTGCGCCGGGTCGTAGCGTCGCGTCATCGCCGCCAGGTCGCCCCAGCCGTAGCCGACCCCCTCGGTCTCGGCCCGGGTCAGGCGGCCGGGGCAGTAGGTGACGCGGAAGCGCCCCTCGCTGGAGCCGTGGATGAGATGCGCCGCCGCCGACAGGCTGCCGGCCAGGGCGGGATCGGCCTGGATCGCGGCCATGATCTGCGGCGTGGTGCGGTAGCCGTGCTTGCGGATCAGGGCGTCGATGCCGGGATCCTCGCCGAACTGCTTCACCCCGGGCGCCAGGACCACCAGCTCGCCGCCGTCGGCGATGGCCATGCGCGTGCGGTAGATCGCCTTGTTGCCCAGCCAGGTGCTGTGGAATTCCTCGGGGTCGAGGAAGCAGACCACCTTCTTCGGTGCTTCGTCCAGCAGCTCGAAGTTGACCTCCAGCGACAGCCGGGCGGCCTGCTCGAAGCAGTCGAAGCCCGAGCCGATGTAGATGCCGCGCGTCACCAGACCGTGGTCGTTCGCTTCGCCGGGGCGGGCCTTCCCCACCACCGTCAGCAGGAACACGAAGGGCAGGTGCTCGCAGAAGCGCACCAGCGCCTCATTGAGGATGCGCCGCACCGGGGTGTCGGCGCGGCCCATCATGCGCTCCATGCCGTAGGCGGCGCCGATGAAGTGGCTGGCGTCGATGCCCAGCTTGCCGCCGCAGCCGACGAAGAGGTTCTTCACCCCGTTGGCCATGCCCATCACCTCGTGCGGCACCACCTGGCCGAGCGACAGGATGAGGTCGTGGCCGCCGCTCCAGATCAGGTTGTTCAGCTGCGCCGGCCACGGCTTCGACCACACCCCCTCGGTGGCCGTGGACACGAAGGCGGCGTCGACCTCGCCGATCGTCTTCACGTCGTTGCGCCAGTCGTGGACGCGGAACTTCGATGCCGGCACGCCGGGGTACATGCGGGCGATCTGCTCCGGGGTCATCGGCACATGGGTGCCGAGGGCGGGCAGGATGTCCACCAGATTGGGTCCGTACAGACCCTCGACGGCGCCCAGCATCGGACCGGAGCGGGAGTTGAGGCGGGTGATGTCCGGAGGGATGGCCAGCACCCGCCGCTTCGTCCCCAGCTTGCGCAGGGCCTCGGCGACCAGGGTGCGCAGTTCGGCGTCGCTGATGACCGTGGTGGGGGAGCCGTGGGCGAGCAGGGTGGACATGCGGCGCAACCGTGCGGGTTTCGCGCTGGGCGGCAAGAGTCACGCAGAAGCATCACAGGAGTCGCATCAGGATCACTGAAGTCACAGATCTGGCTGGGTCTGGCCTTTCAATTCCATATTGTATACAGTGTCAAGTACGCGACCGACCCCGGCCGCCATCCCCCCGGAGATCAGCCCCATGGGTTCCCTCGTCGTCCCCGCCCGTTCCGCCACCGGCCTCGACTTCCTGTCGCTGGGCGCGCTGGTCCACCGCTTCGATCCGGGAGCGATCCCGTTCCGCAAGGCGCGCAGCCTGGACGTGTGGGTGAGCGGCGGCGAGTACAACGTCTCGGCCAACCTGTCCGACTGCTTCGGCCTGTCGACCGGCGTGTGCAGCGCGATGGTCAACTACCCGGTCGGCGACCTCATCGCCGGCGGCGTGCGCGCCATGGGCGTGCGCGGCATCTACAAGCAGTTCGAGCACGACGGCGTCACCGGCCCGAACATGGCGACGGTCTACAGCGACCGCGGCCAGGGTGTGCGCGCCCCGGTGGTGTTCTACAACCGCTGCAACGAGGCCGCCGCGCAGCTGAAGCCGGGCGACTTCGACTGGAAGGGTATCTTCGCCAACGGCGGCTGCCGCTGGCTGCACTCGGGCGGCATCTTCGCCTCGCTGTCCGACACCACCTCGCAGCTGATCATCGAGGGCTTCAAGGCCGCCAAGGCTGCCGGCGCGGTCACCTCCTTCGACCTCAACTTCCGCGCCAAGCTGTGGAAGCGCCTGGGCGGCACCGCCAAGGCGCAGGCCGTGCTGCGCGAGATCGTCCGCCACACCGACGTCCTGGTCGGCAATGAAGAGGACCTGCAGCTCGGCCTGGGCCTGAAGGGGCCCGATGCCGAGGCCAAGAACAAGCTCGATCCGTCGGTGTTCTTCGGGATGATGGACGCGGTGGCGAAGGACTTCCCCAACATCAGTGTCGTCGCCACCACCCTGCGCGAGGTGCACTCGACCAACCGCCACACCTGGGGCGCGGTGCTGTGGAAGGAGGGCAAGACCTACGTCAGCCCGACCTGCGAGCTGGACGTGGTCTGCCGCATCGGCGGCGGCGACGGCTTCGCCGCCGGCTGCATGTACGGCCTGCTGGCCGGCAAGAGCCCCGAGGAGTCGTTGCGCCTGGGCTGGGCCCACGGCGCCATGCTGACCACCACTCCGGGCGACACCACCATGGTGACCCTCGACGCGGTCGAGCAGTTCGCCAAGGGCGGCTCGGCGCGGGTCCAGAGGTGAGGAGGCCGACCCTGGCCTTCCGCATCCGCGCACCACAACACCCGTAATCCAGGACACACCATGACCGAACCAGTCGCTGATATCGCCCTCATCGGCCTCGCCGTGATGGGCCAGAACCTCGTCCTCAACATGGACGACCACGGCTTCACCGTGGCCGTCTACAACCGCACCGTCAGCAAGGTCGACGAGTTCCTCGCCAACGAGGCGAAGGGCACCAAGATCGTCGGCGCCCACTCGATCCCCGAGCTGGTCAAGCTACTGAAGCGCCCGCGCCGCGTGATGATGCTGGTCAAGGCCGGCAAGGCGGTCGACGACTTCATCGAGCAGCTGCTGCCCCACCTCGAACCCGGCGACATCATCATCGACGGCGGCAACAGCCACTTCCCCGACACCATCCGCCGCACCGCCTACGTCGAGTCGAAGGGCCTGCTGTACATCGGCACCGGCGTCTCCGGCGGCGAAGAGGGCGCGCGCCGCGGCCCGTCGATCATGCCCGGCGGCTCCGCCGCCGCGTGGCCGCACGTGAAGCCGATCTTCCAGGCCGTCACCGCCAAGGCGCCTTCTTCAGACGGCAAGGCCGGGGGCGAGCCGTGCTGCGACTGGGTCGGCAGCGATGGCGCCGGCCACTACGTGAAGATGGTGCACAACGGCATCGAGTACGGCGACATGCAGCTGATCTGCGAGGCCTACCAGATCCTCAAGCAGGGGCTGGGACTGAAGGCGAAGGAGCTGCACCAGGTGTTCAGCGAGTGGAACGAGGGCGAGCTGGACAGCTACCTCATCGAGATCACCCGCGACATCCTCGGCTACAACGAGAAGGGCCGTCCGCTGGTCGACAAGATCCTCGATGCCGCTGGCCAGAAGGGCACCGGCAAGTGGACGACGGTGTCCAGCCTCGACCTCGGCGTGCCGGTGACGCTGATCAGCGAGGCGACCTTCGCCCGCTGCCTGTCGGCGCTGAAGGACGAGCGCGTCGTCGCCAGCAAGGTCCTGCCCAAGCCGAAGAAGTACGCCTTCAAGGGCGCCAAGAAGAAGCTCATCGAGCAGGTCCGCCAGGCCCTCTACGCCTCCAAGATCGTGTCCTACGCCCAGGGCTTCATGCTCCTGCGCGAGGCCGCCAAGGAGCACAAGTGGGACCTGAACTACGGCAACATCGCCATGATGTGGCGCGGCGGCTGCATCATCCGCTCGCGCTTCCTCGGCGACATCAAGAAGGCCTACGACACCAACCCGCAGCTCGCCAACCTCCTCCTCGACCCCTTCTTCAAGAAGGCGATGGTGAAGGCGCAGGAGAGCTGGCGCGCGGTGATCAGCCAGGCCGCCCTCGCGGGCATCCCGGTGCCGGCCTTCAGCACCGCCCTGGCCTTCTACGACGGCTACCGCAGCGCCGTGCTGCCGGCCAACCTGCTGCAGGCGCAGCGCGACTACTTCGGCGCCCACACCTACGAGCGCACCGACAAGCCGCGCGGCGAGTTCTTCCACACCAACTGGACCGGCCGCGGCGGCAACACCACGTCGAATGCCTATTCGGCCTGAGATCGCGGATCTCCGTTGAACGCACGAACCCCGGCCGATCGGCCGGGGTTCGTCTTTGGCTTGTTCCTTATAAAGAGGAGCGCAGCGACGACGGGCGAGTGCGGGGCGCTGGGGGCATACAATCGGCGCAGCCGATGCCCCCACGAGGAGGAGGCGCAGCCGACGACGAAGAACCCCGCGCGAGCCCGGGGGGTGTGGGGGCCAGAGCCCCCACAGCTAAATCGTCTGGGAGAGGAACCCGCCGTCGACGCGGATGTCGATGCCGGTGACGAAGCTGGCAGCCTTGGGGCTGGCGAGGAAGACGGCCGCGCCGACCAGCTCCTTGTCGCTGCCGAAGCGGGCCATCGGGGTGTGGCCGAGGATCTGCTGCGCGCGGGCGGTCGGGCTGCCGTCCTCGTTGAACAGCAGCTTGCGGTTCTGCTCGGCGGGGAAGAAGCCGGGGGTGATCGAGTTCACGCGCACGCCGGCCTTGGCCCACTCGCGCGAGAGGAACTGGGTCAGCGACAGCACAGCCGCCTTGGCCGAGCTGTACGACACCACGCGCGACAGCGGGATGTGCGCCGACACCGAGGCGATGTTGATGATCGAGCCCTTGCCGGCCTTGACCATCGCCGGGCCGAAGCACTGGCAGGGCAGCAGGCAGCCGCCGACCATGTTGAGGTCGTAGTTGGCCATCCAGTCGGCCAGGGCGACGTCCTCGAACTTCTTGTCGCCGACCACCGTCACCTTGGGGTCGTTGCCGCCGGCGGCGTTGACCAGCACGGTCACGGTGCCGAAGGCCTTCTCGATCGCCGCGCGCGCCGCGGCCAGCGAATCCGCCTTCACCGCGTCGCAGTCGAAGAACTGCGCCTTGCCGCCCGCCTTCACGATCGCGTCGACGCAGGCCTGGCCGCGCTCCTTGTTGCGGCCCAGCACCGCGACG
>JAFLCQ010000018.1 GCA_017302815.1 Planctomycetota bacterium | reverse complement strand
CATCGACATCATGAACTTCGCCAACAGGGAGAGGCACATCAGGATACCGTGTGTATACGCTGCTCGGCCAGCGGGCAGCATATGCCCGACCAAGTGCTACCGTTCGGACGAGTCGAGGGCCAGGATCAACTGATGGCGAACAATGAGGTGCAGGCGATCAACTATCGGTCAGCTTACTTATCTTGAACATCATTGGCTGTTCGGTCGATGCGGCCTTTCACAATCCGGTAATGGTGGGTCTGGGCACCGATGGTGATTTCCATAGTGTCGTTCTCCTCGAATGGAAAGCCATCCATGTGGTTCACTTCCCATGTCTCCTTGGCGTCAATCGTGTGTTCTAACGTCTTGTTCAAGGCGACAACGAGTACGCGGACACGGCCGACCGACTGATTGGTTACCTGGAGAGCGTAGCCGCTGAGCTTCGGTTCTTTTCTGACAGTCACAGAAACGGGCAGATCCTCGCTCGCCAGGAGCGGCATGGCGAGTGCGAGCAACAGGGTGATGATGGGGACGGAGCGCATGGGTGTATTCTCCTGTTTATGGTGAATAATCTCATGTTCTACGAGCGTAACCATCGCACCGGGATGGCTGGTCCTAGAAGCTTGCGCCGCTGCCGAGCATGAACTCGACTTGCCAGCGCTCCTCGCCATCCAACTGTCGGGCAACGGAGATGCCGGGCGACAAGCGCATGATCCAAAGATCGATATCGGCGCTGAATTGTCCGCCCACGGAGCGATACCAGGGGCCATTGCCGAACGCATGGTCAGACGATGTCTGCGCGGCGTCGACGAACCCTTCGAGGACAAACTGGCGGAGGTACCAGGGTTGCGTTCCGCTGCCAAACTGCGGTCGCCACAACGGCAGACGATAGGCCAGACTCCACCCGCCCAGATGGTCGTCGACGGCTTGGACCTCGCGATAGCCCCGCAGAATGGTGGTCGTGTTCTGCGTCTTCCCGCCAACGGCAAAGGCCCCCTGGAGCGATGCGTCGCCATCGCTCCAGCCTCCGACGATCCGCCCAACCAACTGATGGCCCTGCTCGGGCCACGTACTCCAGGTGCCTTCGACCTGCGCGATGACGCGGTTGCGCTGCAGGTCGCCGCCAAGCCCACTGTGCCGCGCATCGATGGCGCAGGCGATGCCAGTCTCTGGGGCTATGCTCAACGGATACATGGGACGGGTATCGATGCCGAGATGGAGGTCTGCATAGCGTTCGTTGCCCTGAAACGTCTGGTCCATCTCCTGATCGGTCAGTGCGGTGTTGGCGTCGGCGACTCCTCGACGCCGATCCATGCCCACCGCAAGACCAACCATGCCGACAAAGCTCACCTCCATGCGACCGCCTGCGACGGTCTCGGCGTAATCCGATCGTCCGGAACCGGTCGCGATCAGTTCGTCGTAGACGTCACTGTGGCGATGTGCTTCGGCCGCGAGCTGGACGGGGGACAGATGGAAGGACTCGTAACGTACGATGCCGACGATCTGATCGGATGCCCCAGTACCGGCACCGATAACGGCATGCGAACGGAAGACTGGATCGCCGAAATGCGCCTGGAGTCCGAGTCCTTGCGAGGTGCCGACGGGTCCGCCCTCACCCTGGCTGGAAGCGCTCGTGGTCGGGACCAATCCGCGATAGCCGATGTCGTGGAGGCCGTCACCGCGACCTATATCGACCGGTGGTAATCTGGCATCTGCGGCACGCTGCGCCTGTGGTGCGGGTTGCGGGCGTAGTTGCGGCGGGTTGGCACGGGTGGAGGCGGGAAGCAGGCCTAGATAGGCACCATCACGATCGAAATCGATGATCGCCAGCGTGCTCCCGTCTGGTGAAGGAACACACGCCATCACCGATCCCAGGGTATTGGTCAACGCCTCGGGCGGCTGGCCATCCAACGGTACGCGCCAGGCGTTGAATATGCCCGTGTTGTCACTGCAGATGATGACCGCCGATCCATCGGGGACGTAGCAGGGGTGCAGCATGGCCCCTGGGACTTCCCAGAGCACCTGCCGTCCGCCGAATCCCGGTATAGCTGCCTGAACCACACGCGACGACGTCGCCGTCCGTTCGATCCAGACGACCGCCTGCCCATCAGGACGCATCGACGGAGCCCACGGTGTCGCATCGTCGGGAATGGCCGCCGTGGAGCTGATGCCGTACTGGTTGCCGTCCTGCTTCGAGATGTGCACCAGTTGCTGGCTACCACCCGGGCACAGCTGAATCGCCACGAATGCTGCGCCGTCGGGTGCAGCATCGGCTTGGCGCACCCGCAACGATGACAGAACCGTGGCATCTGCACGACAGATGCTGGACCTGGACCGTCCGTGGAGAGCCATCCCGGTCGCCGTGCCCAGCAATCGTCCGTCTGCTCCGCGCCGGATGTCGCACGCGACGTCCCCAAGCGGTGCGGCGGATAGCCAGTTCGTCAGCAACTGTCCATCGTGATGGCGACGAACGATCCGACTGCCAGCGCCAAACACCTCGTTTTCGCGCACCACGAGGACATCATTGTCCTGCCACGCGACCTCAGCCAGTTCCACGCCAACCGGTGTCAACCGGGTTGCCGACTGCACGCCAGCGCTACGGATGGCAGCAACATCCCGCCGCTGGGCGTCCGCGATCTCCGCAGCGATGTCGGCCAGCAGCGCCCGGTGATCGCGCCCGGCGACCTGCTCTGGGGCTCCAGCGAACCAGAATGGCACACGCCCAGCATGCGCATCGGCCATGGCTGCCATCTGCATGGGATAGCGCTCGGCCAGAGCTTCGCCGTAGGCCCATCCATACGCGCTGGCGCGCAGGTCGTACGGCCACGTATGGGCATCCGTTCGCCACTGCGCCGGATCGGCCATCGCCTCAGCCTCCAGACGAAGCACCGTTCGTCCCAGGGTTCGGTACGGGCTGTCGACCGGCTCGCCTGCATGCCGGGCATACCAGGCCAGCAGCGCCTCGGTCCACCAGGGCGGAAAGGAATCTGCTGCCGGCAGCACGAGCAGCATGCTGGCGAATCCCAGGACATCGTTCGGCATCTGCTCACCGAGGATCCTTGCCAAACCGCCACGCCAGCCTGGAATACGCTGCGTCAGGCCGATGCGGGCCAATGCCCGCCGTCCGCGGGCGTCGATCTGCCGCGGTCCACCCGGCCCCAGCGGGTCGGCGGCTAGGCCAACCATGCCAAGCCTACCGAATCCACCGTCCTCAGTCATGCGCCCCAGGTCATCACGGTCGGTCAGTTGCAGAACTGCGCAGCCGGTCATGGGTGTGCGTAACTGCCGGTCGAGCTGCACCCACGCCGCCATGAGCCGTTCGGCCGTGGGACGGAGCTGCTCCGCCTGCCCATGCGGGACATAGATCTGGACGCCCGGTCCGCAGAACACGACGTCGGTCGCCGACCACGATTCCTCGGAAGCCGCGTATGCACCTGATGCCAACATGGCCGGCACCAGCAACGTACGGCGTAGTTGTCGGATGACCTGCATGGACGTGGCTAGGTGACGCATGGGTTGAGTCCTTGAGATCGGATCCGGAGGATCGGCATTAAAAGGAACGCTATGGGCTGAATCCGCAGCATCGCCGCATGACCTGCACCGCATCATCGACCCACAGGAAGGCGACCGGGACGACCAGCAGCGAGAGCACGGTCGAAGTCAGGAGGCCGCCGATCACCGTGATCGCCATCGGTCCCATGAAGCTGTCGTCCTGGCCGATACCCAGCGCGACCGGCAGCATGCCCAGGCCCATCGCCAAGGTGGTCATGATGATCGGTCGGGCCCGTTTCCGGCAGGCGTCGATAAGCGCGTCATGTCGGCTCATGCCATGCTGGCGTGCCATGACGGCGTAATCGACCAGCAGGATCGAGTTCTTGGTGACAATGCCCATCAGCATGAGCAGACCGATGATCGACGGCATGGAGAAGCTGCTACCGGTCACGAGCAACGCCACCACCGCACCGCCGACCGCCAAGGGCAGGGCCGAGAGGATGGTGGTCGGCTGGAGGAAGTCGCGGAAGAGCAGGACCAGCACGGCATAGATGCAGAACACGCCGATGGCCATGGCCATGCCAAAAGCACTGAATAGCTCGGTCATGCGTTCGGCATCGCCGGCCTCAGAACGGGTCACGCCGGATGGCAGGTTGGTCAACGCTGGCAGACGGTCGACCTCCTCCATCACTTCGCCCAGCGAGCGCCCATTGAGCTCGGCGGTAATGGTGACCTGGCGCGACCGGTCACGCCGGTCAATCTGCGCGGGCCCACTGCCAAGCGACAGATCGGCGACACTGGCCAGGGGTACGAGGCCATCGGCCGAGGCGACCTTGAGGCGACGCAGGGCGTCGAGATCCCCGCGCACCGCCGCATCGAGGCGCACGCGAATCGGCACCTGCCGGTCTGGCAGATTGATCTTCGGTAAGCTGGCCGCGTAGCCGCCACCGGTAGCGAGACGCATAGCCTCCACCAGTTCATCGCTGGTGACACCCTGAGCGGCGGCCACGGATCGGTCCGGTCGGATCTGGATCTCCTCCTGCACCAGGCTGGCACTGGATGAGATACCGCCCAGACCAGACAGGGTGCGCAATGCTGCGACCGCGTCATGGCAGGCCTGGCTCAGCGTCAGGTCATCGCTGCCCAGCAGCACGAGCTGCAGCTGCTCGCCATTGCCGCCCTGACCGACGGTGACGCGGGCCCCCGGGATGACGGTGAGCCGTGCACGCATGTCAGCCTCAATCTGGGTCTGGCTGCGCTGCCGTTCGCCGCGTGGGGCAAGGACGATGCTTAGCACCGCTGACCGAGTCGATCCGGCGGTCTCGTCGTCCGGTCCCCCGTCGCTGGTGGCAACGCCAACGGTGGCGAAAACGTGCCGCACCTCGGGTATGTCCGCGATCACCGTGCGGGCGCGTTCCGCCAGGGCATCGGTCTCCGCCACGGTCGATCCGGGAGCCAGCTCGATGGTGGCCTGGCTCTGAGTGCCGTCATCCGGCGGGATGAATCCACTGGGCAGCAATGGCACCAGCAGGATGGACCCGATCAGCATCGCCACGCATGCAATGGTTGTGAGTGCACGATGGCCCATGCACCATGCCACGGCAGCGAGATAGCCGCCCATCATCCGACCGGACGGCGGCGGGGCAGGCAGGGCGCGCAGGCCGTAGGCGGCCATCATCGGCGTCAACAGGCGGGCGACGACCAGCGACATCAGTACGGCGATGCCCGCCGTCCAACCGAACTGACGGAAAAACAGGCCCGCGATGCCCGGCATGAACGCCGTGGGCAGGAAGACGGCAACCAGGGTGAAGGTGGTGGCGATGACCGCCAGACCGATCTCGTCGGCGGCCTCCATGGCAGCCTGGTATGGCTTCTTGCCGCTGCGTAGGTGGCGAACGATATTCTCGACCTCGACGATGGCGTCGTCGACCAGGATGCCGACCACCAGCGATAGCGCGAGCAACGTGATGGTGTTGAGGGTGAAACCCATCAGGTGCATGGCCAGGAAGGTCGGGATCACGGACATCGGCAGGGCCACCGCCGAAATGAGGGTGGCTCGCCAGTCGCGTAGGAACAGCCAGACCACCACCACGGCCAGGATGGCACCTTCGACCAGCAGATGCATGTTGCCGCGGAACGATGCGCGGGCGCTCGCCGCGCCATCATTGGCCTCGATGATGGCCAGACGGGGATGCGCCGCTGCCAACTGCGCCGTCGCGATCCGCACGGCATCGGCGACATCGACGACACTCGCTCCTTTCATGCGCGACACGTCGAAGCCGACCACTTGGCGGCCATCGAAACGGGCGATGCTGCTGCGTTCGGCAACGGTGTCGCGTACCGTCGCCACCTGATCGAGGCGGATCCGCCGGCCATCGCCCAACGCGATCTCCATCGCCGCCAGATCGGTGGCAGAACCGGCCTTGGCCACGGTGCGCAGCGCCTGACGACGCCCGCCCAGTTCACCGATGCCCCCGGCGGCTTCCACATGCGTCGCTGCGAGTTGACGTGCGATGGTCGCGGCGCTGACGCCGAGCGCATCGATGCGCGCCTGGTCGAGTTCGACCAGCACCTCGCGCGTGACACCGCCAACGCGTTCGACCTTGCCCACCCCGGGCACTGCCAACAGGGACTTGCTAGCGGTGTTGTCCACCCACCACGACAACGCCTCTTCGTCGAGGCTGTTCGAGGTGACCACGAAGGTGACGATCGGCTGGCCGCTGACCGTGTCCTTGGTGACGGTCGGTGGATCCATGTCTGCCGGCAATTGGGGCAGCGTGCGATCGATGGCGTCGCGCACATCCTCCAGCGCATCGGCGATGGCACGATCGAGGCTGAACTCGATGGCGACCGTCACGCTGCCGTCGGTGATGGTGGTCACGACATGTTCGATGCCCTGCAACGAGGCGACAGCGTCTTCGAGTTTGCGCGCCACCTCGGTCTCCAACTGGGCTGGGGCGGCTCCCTCCAGGGATGCCGACACCGTCACGACCGGGAAGTCGAGATCGGGGAAGTCCTGCACGCCCATGCGGTGGAAGGATCCCACGCCCAGCACGGTCAGCAGGGCAAACAGCAGGAGGGCAGGAACGGGGTTGCGGATCGACCAGGACGAGACGTTCATGGTCAGTCCCGATCAGGGGGCGACGGCGACACGGTCGCCATCGGTGAGGAATGCCGCCCCGGCAGCAACCACGCGAGCGTTGGCGGCCAGGCCATCAAGGATCTCGATCCGCCCATCGCGACGGCGCCCTGGCACGATGCGCTGCTCGCGCACCATGCCGTCACCACCGACGGTGAAGACCAGGCTGCGGCCATCGCGAACCAGCACCGCGGCAGCCGGAATCGTCAGGGCAGGGGTTGGATCGCCGGCCCCGATGTCACCACTGGCGAACATGCCAGCGCGTGCGGTTCCGGGAGCCAGATCGACGCGGACGACGGCGGTACGGGTGCGGACGGCCAGGGTCGGATCGATGCTCCGCACGGTGCCCGTGACCATGGCACCACCGGGGATGATGAGCTGGGCGGTCTGCCCAGGCCTGATGCGCGCCAGATCGGCGGCAACCACTTCAGCGCGCCATTCCAGGCGATCCTGGCGGATCATGCGGAACAACTCGGTGCCCGCCTGGACCACCTCGCCCAGCACCGCGCTACGTGCGATCACCACGCCATCGTCGGGTGCCACTACATGGGCACGCTCTAACGCCAATTGCTGGATCTCCAGCAACGCGCGAGCCGACGCCAGCTGACCCAGGGCGCTGCGCTCGGCGTTGAGGTACTGGATGGCCTGTTGTTCAGTCAGGCTGCCCCCAGCACGCAGGCTTTCGACCCGACGAGCGTCGGCCGCTGCCGTGGCCAGCATCGCCTCGGCCTGCACGACGGCGGCCTCCTGGGCGGCGATCGCCGCCACCAGCGATGCGGTGTCGAGGTCGGCGAGCCGCTGTCCGGCACGAACCTGATCACCGATGTCGGCACGCAGGGCTGTGATGCGCAGGCCGCTGGCCGTGCTGGCGATCGCGGCTTCCTGCCAGGCGGCGATCTCCCCATCGGCCCGCACGGTGACAGGCCATGATGCGGCCACCGGCACGCACACCTGGACGGTCAGCGCCGGTACGGGTTCGCCAGCGTCGAGCAGGGCGCAGGCCAAGCAGACGCAGACGACGATACCGCGTATCGCTCCGCCCTTCCGACGCCTAAGCCGTTGAAATGCCCAGATCGCGGCGGCGATGGAGTGCGCCCCCACGATCGCGGGGTGCGCATGGTGCTCACCGCCGCGGATCACGTCCTCCGATCGTGCTCCCAGCGGATGAGCGCAAGAACCTCGCGTTGATGTCAGCCAGGTCGGCGATGTTGTGCGTAGACCTCGCATATGCACTCCGATGACCGCATGTTCATCAGCGCGCGTGGCCTGTACATCCGACCTAAGGATGACGCCAAGGTCACTCCCTGACGATGCCTTCGCGCCACGCATAGACGGCGGCCTGGGTGCGATCGGTCAGGTAGAGCTTGCTCAACATGTTGCCCACATGCGATTTGACGGTCTTTTCCGATATGCCCAATCGCATGGCGATGCCCATGTTCGACAGGCCTTCCGCAATGCATCGCAGCACGTCCATCTCCCGTTCCGTCAGATCGTCATGGTAGGGTGGCGTCTGCCCATCGGTGGTCCGTGTCTGCGCCACAACCGATATCAAGGCCTTGGCGATGCGCGGACTCAAGGTGCTTTCCCCGGTCGCGGCTTTGCGGACGGTGCTGATCAGGTCCTCAGGGGTCGTGTCCTTCAGGATATAGGAGATCGCTCCAGCCTGCGTCACCGGCACGACATGCTCGTCGCCCTCGTGCGAGGTGACCATGACGATCTGACTGCGCGGGCTGACGCGCTTGATGCGCCGGACCGTATCCACGGCCGGCAGATCCGGCATGAACAGATCGAGTAGCACGACATCTGGTGCATGTTGCCGGGCGGCGGCAATAGCCTCCATGCCATTGGACGCAGCGGCCACGACCTCGATGTCGGCAGCGGTGGCCAGGAAGGCCATCAGGCCCTTCCGTACCATGGCATGGTCGTCGGCCAGGATGAGGGTGATGCGGTCCATCATGCGGCATGGTCCCATGACAGGGTCATCGTTGTCCCGATGTTGGCGGTGCTCTGGATGTCGAAGGCTCCGCCTGCCAGCCCATGTGCCCGCTCGCGCATGGATGTCATGCCGAAACCCGGCGAACTGCGCCCGGTATCGAAGCCGCATCCGTTGTCCGCTATGACCAGCGTTGCACGGCCCTGCTCGGATCTGCCTCTGATGGTGATGTGCGTCGCCCGGCCATGCCGAACCGCATTCATCAACGCCTCCTGCACGATGCGGACGAGGTGATGCTCGACCTGGGCCGTAAAGCGATCGGCGTACGCCAGATCGATGTCTACCACGACGTCGAAGCGACGTCGGAAATCATCTGCAAGAGCACCCATGCGACTCGACAGCGTGTCGTCCGTGGTTGCCGCTGGTCGCAATTGGGTGATGATCTCCATCACATCATGCTGTGCTTCGCGGGTGATGAGCTCGGCCTCCAGAATGTGGTCCCGCGCAACCTCCATCACCGCCGGCTTGGACTTGGCCGTCGCCAACTGCAATCCCAGCGCGAAGAGCTTCTGCTTGACCGTGTCGTGCAGTTCGCGCGCAACACGGTTCCGCTCATCGGTGACCGCCATGGTGTTCTTCAGACCCACCAATTGCGCCAGATCGGCGGCCATCCCGTTGAGGTGCTGGCTGTGACGCATCAGGACATCATCGTTGGGCAGGGCGATGCGCGCCTCGAAATGCCCCTGCCGCCAGCTCTCGGTCACCACGTTCATCTTCTGCAGTTGCCTGGTGACGTAACGCGCGGCGATCCATCCGCAGGCAACGCCGATCGGCACCGAGCACAGCAGCAGGTAGTCCCAGATGTTGAGCAGGAAGCTGACAATGGTGGTGAACTGCACCCAGGGGTCGAACGAGGCCGCATACAGAACGCGCAGATGTCCGATGATGATGTTATCGCCATCCGTAATGGGCATGTCGATCCAGATTGGTTTATGCGCTGACGTTAACTGACGTCCGTCGGTGATCCCGGCGTTCTGGGATGAGGATTGCTCCGGAAAGACTATCGGGTCGGACAGCAGTACCCGATCCTGGCGATCGACGATCTGGATACTGACACTCGGACGACTGGAATTGGAAATCCGATACACGGGGCCATCACTGCCATTCTCCATATGAATGAGTTTGTACCGGATGGCATCCTGCGCCTGCATCAACCGCGCGGTGTCGCTGGGGTGGCGGAGCGCCTGGGCCATGGCAGGCAACTCGACCTTGAGGATGCGCTCAATGTTGGCAGGCGTGTATGTTACATAGAAGTCACTGTAGTCATTTTTTGCATACATCAGCATCATGAGCAGCGACATCGCGCCGAAGGCCAGCAGCGCGTAACTGATGGCCAGCTGGCACCACAGGCGCCCGAGCATGACCCGGAAGCGGCGTATCCATGACGTCATAGGACGTCAGCATACGGGTAAAACGTACCAAATCCATCAGCCTTAAGTCGGATATGCGGCTACGCCCGCATCCGACTTAGGTCGCATATCCTTCGGATCGGACCTGGTATCATGCCGTGCCTATGACACCCCCACACGCGTTACGTCACGGCATGCCCGCCGCAGCATGCTGCGCCATCCCTTGTGTTGCATCACTGGCGCTGCTCGCCGTGCCCGGCCTGCACGCGGAGGAGGTGCAACCACATTGGCTCCCGTCGATGCTGCACGCCGATGCCGCTGGTGATCAGCAGGGACCGCCTGGGCCGCCCGAACGTACCGGCGACTGGACCTTCGCTCTTGGTGTCGCCACACGGTATCAGCCGGCGTTTACCGGATCTGCGGATTACCAGCTGATCGCGTTTCCGGACTTCAAGGTCGAATACAAGGACCGGTTCTTCGCCGCCCCGTTCGAGGGCATGGGCTACAATATCATCAATAGCGATGGATGGCGGATCGGCCCCATCGCGAAATTCGACTTCGGCCGGACCGAGGACGACGACAACCCTTTTCGGATCGCAGGCGAGGAAACGACCGCCTTGAAGGGGCTTGGTGATGTCGACATGGCGCTGGAGCTTGGCGGGTTCCTGGAATACAGCGTCGGTCCGCTCAGCTATTCCATCGAATTGCGACAAGGCCTAGGCGGTCATGAAGGATTGATCGGCGAAACGAACCTGCAATTCATGGGCTTCGCAGATGTCTTCGGACCGCCCATCATGTATGCGTTTGGTCCGCAGGCGACCTTCGCTGACTCCACGTATAATAGCGCCTATTACGGCATAACCGCGCAACAATCGGCGCGTTCCGGACTTGACCGATACACAGCCGACGCCGGCCTCGTTTCCTATGGCATTGGCGCGTCCGTGATCATGCCCCTCACGGAATCCGTATCGATTGCCGTATTTGGCAGCTACGACCGCATGGCCGGATCTGCGGCAGATTCACCGCTCATCCAGGAACGCGGAGATGAAGACCAACTTATGATCCATGTGGGCATGCGGTACGAATTTGGACATTAGCGATTGGCCTTTTGGGCAGACTTTTCGCCGGTTACCTGACCATGGTGCATGCATACAATGCCGACGGCATATCGCCCAGGGTCACCACGTACGCACCTGAGTCGGCGTGGCTCATTAGTGGTATTCGACCTGGGATTCACCGCCGATCCCGCCGATGTGCCGCAGGAACCGCATGCGTTTTCGCTATGGTTGATCTGGCCGATGGCGGACGCCTTTTCTTTGCCATGTCCGAACCAGAGGACCACGAGCACCTCGACGATGTGGCGCACGCCAAAGTCCATGCCGAGCAGATGCCCACCTACGTCGCCAGCGGCCTCCGTCCGTCGTGAGGCGGGTGGTTGCCTCGGCGCCGCCGGTAGCTTGCTGCCCTGCCCGGCATCGATCAGCGTGATGCTGTTGGCCTTGTCGGTTGGCATTACGACCAGCGGTCTGGTCCTGGTATTCGGATTCAGCCTGGGATTGGCCGTTGCCCTGGTTGACGTCGGTCTGGTGGTGGTCGCCGGACTAAGCCAATTGGACAAATCTGGACACTTTAGCGCCATTTCCCGTCATGCCCAGCGATTTCGACTGGCGTCGTTGTGGCCTCAGGTGTCGCAGCCATCCTGATGGGGGTGCTCGGTGGCCATCACACCGACTTGCCTCCCGTGTGACGACGGTCCTCAACCATTTCCTATTCTCCGTTATTTCCGAATCCGTAAAATCCCGACATCTAGGAAAATCAGCATTCCAGTGAGGCGACGTTTGCGCGGAAGGCAAAGCAGTAATAGGTGAGCCGAAATGCGTGTGCTTGTGCTGTGGACACAGGCAACAGTACCCTGGAGATCAACGCTCAGGTCGATCGCGACCTCGCAGCGGAAGGGCGGCATCCAAGCAAGCAAAGGCCAGTCGGCTGCGTCCGTGCTGCCGCCGATGCCGCCTGCCAGGCGCTCAGCAACCGCTGAACGGCGGGTCTTGAGGGACGACATCCAGCGCCGTTTGGGAACCCAGCGCGTGGCCCACCACAATCGTTCGCTTATCTCCTTCTTGATATAGCTTTTACAGCGACATGGGCAGCTAAGCAGGCCGCTCTAGCGCCGGGTCAGATCCACGCCTTGGCCTCCGATAGACGCAGGGTGTCATCCCAAATCATTACAGAACAATGGATAATAACTCATTTGCATTATCAATCCCGACGTATACACACAAAACATGGCATCAACACGCATAAAATCACCACCTAAGCACACAAATAATGAATGAAGTAACACAGATTCAGCAGCCGCCATCACGTCTCTGGACCACGGTGTGCAGCATTGTCGAAGGAGCGCTGCAACGCGATCAGGGTCGCGTCCTGGCGCATGCCGAACATCTCGCCGTCATGTTGCGCACCACGGGCGACCCCGGCACGGCCAAGCGACTCGATCAGGTCCTGAAGCGCTGGGGCACATCGACCCTGGCGCCGTCGGGCATCGGCACTGCGCCAGCATCCCTTCCCGTCGACACCGAGTCGCGGTTGGCCTTGGCGGACGAATACCCCCCCATGACCGATGCCGAGGTCATCCTCAATCCCGAGCACGACGCCGCGATCGCCAATTTCATCACCTATTACCAGGCCAGCGATCGCCTCGAGGCCGCGGGTGTCGGTCAGACGCCGGCCATCCTGCTGCACGGCCCGCCAGGATGCGGCAAGACCGTGCTCGGTCACACCATCGCCAGCCGGTTGGGGTTGCCCCTGCTGGTCGCCCGCATCGACAGCATGGTGTCCTCCTACCTCGGCGCGACGGCGAAGAACCTGCGCCTCCTCTTCGACCATGCGCGATCGAAGCCCTGCGTGCTTTTCCTCGACGAATTCGACGCGATCGCCAAGATCCGCGACGACAATCACGAACTCGGCGAACTGAAGCGCGTCGTGGTCGGTCTGCTCCAGAACATCGACAGCCTCGGGCGGCAGACCGTCCTGGTGGCAGCGACCAACCACGAACACCTCCTCGACCGGGCCATCTGGCGCCGCTTCACGGTGCACTTGCATCTGGATCTACCCGACGAGCGACTCCGCCGGCATCTCCTCGAACGATTTATCCGCGGGTACGCCACCAGCGACGAACTCGATCTCTATGCGCGATTGAGTGAGGGCCTGAGCGGGGCGGTCATCCGCACCTGCGTCGAGGATGGCGTGCGTGCTGCCATTGTCGCCAACGCGACCGCCATCTCCTGGGCGGACATGGTCCGCCGGATCCTCGCCCTACGGCAGATCTCGCTGGGTGATGGCCGCAGCTTCGATGACCTGCACCGCATCCGTGAGCTTGATCCACGTTTCTTCACCCAGAAGCGGCTTGCCGAACTCCATGAGTTCAGTGTAAGCTACGTCCAGAAGATCCTGACGCGCCGGAGATAACCATGCCGCAGCACGGCACACCCCGCGAACCGCATCTGCCCGTGACGCGCGTCACGCCGCTGGATACCGACATCATCCGGGTCGACCGGGACATCGTGCGCGAACCGCCACCACCCCTGCGGTCACACCTCGACGACTGGCGCAACACCCTGGTTGCTCGCTTCGACGACATGGTTGGCACGGTTCGCCAACGCGAATCCCGCTTTCCCGGCGTCCCCTCCGTGGCCCGCGTCCGCCTCACCAAGATGGCGAAGAGCTACCGGCCGGTCACCGGCAACCCGCACCCATTCTTTTCTCGGCGCCATTGTCCGATGATCGGCGCCGAATCGGGGCATCACATGCTGGTGATGGCCCACGCGCAGGGCCTCACCGAGGTGCGTGCCCGCGTCGCCGCCACCGGCGACCCCTGGTCTGATTTCCACGTCAGCAATATCGAAGACGCCCGCCTCAGCGATGTGGAGCATCTCTGCCCGCGCTCCAGTCTGGATGCCATCGCTGCGGCCTGGGAGTCCCCGCAGATCCCGTTGCAGGTCCGCCTCTTCGACTTCGCCCACCGGCAACTCAATGACTCGGTATTCCTGGCGTTCCTGGCCTTCGCCCAGCGTCTGGGGATCACGCAGACGACGCCGCTAGATGCCGGCGATCACCTCTGGATGTACGAACTGGTCGCTCCGTCGAGCCTCAACCGACGCCAGTTGCTGCAGGAACTGGCGTCCTTCCCCAGCATCCAGCGGGTCGGCCTGCCCCCGATAATCGCCGAAGTCGGCGCTTCCGGTGGGGTGATCCGGCCGTTGCAGCGGATCGACTTCCCGCCACCGCAGCCGGGGATCACCTACCCGGTGGTCGGGCTGATCGACACCGGGATCGCTCCAGACAACGACTTCTTCACCCAAGGTTGGGTGGAGCACCGTCACCATCATGTTCCGACCGACTACGAGCACGGCACCCGGGTCGGCAGCCTGCTCGTGCATGGGCGCCAGATCAACGGCAACGATCCGTGGATGCCGACTGCCCCAGTCAAGATCGTGGATGTGGCGGTGCTGGGAAGTGGAAGCGCGCCGGTCGACACCAATGCCCTGCTGGAACGCATCGAGGAAGCGGTGCAGGCGCACCCGGAGGTCCGCGTCTGGAACCTGTCCCTGAATCTGGTCTCGCGAACGGTGCAGGACGATCTCATCGGCCCCATCACCAACAAACTCGACGAGATCCAGCGCGCCCATGACATCATCATCGTCATTGCTGGCGGCAACATCACCGAACCGCAACGACTGATCGGGTGGCCACCCGCCCAGCCGAGCGACAACCTGTCCCGCATTCTGGTTCCAGCCGATTCGGCCCTCGGCATCACCGTGGGTGCCCTGGCGCACACCGAGCGGGCCAACTTCACCATGAACCCCAAGGGCGGCGCCGCGCCCTTCAACCGTCATGGACCTGGTACCGGCGGCACGCCCAAGCCCGATCTGTCGCACTGCGCCGGCAATGTCGACCGCCACAACGTGACCAGCCAGACTGGCATCCAGGTCATGAATGCCGGAAGATCCCTCACCGAGGATGCCGGCGCAAGTTTCGGCACGCCCCTGGTCACCGCCACCCTCGGCCACCTCGACCTCCGCCTGACCAACATCATCGGCCAGCGTCCCGGGCGCGCCCTGCTCAAGGGCCTCATCATCCATAGCGCCGCGATCCGCAACGAGCCGGGGCTCACCTTCGACCCCGACCACCTGCTATGGAAGGGGTTCGGTACGCCACCATCACCTGAGCGGACGCTCCTGTGCACCGAGCATGAGATGACGATGATCTTCGAGGGGGCCCTGGCACCAGGCCACAGCCAGCGGTTCTTCAAATCGAACTTCCCGCTCCCGCCATGCCTCTACAAGACCACGAAGCGTGCTCCCACCGCCTTCTTCGGCGAAGTCGTCATCACGGTGTGTTGCGATCCGCCGCTTCATCCTGCCTACGCCGGCGAGTATTGCAGCCTCCACATGAAGACGGCATTCGGGACCATCGCCGGGGATGGCGGATTCGATGGCCGGATGCCCGATGACGTCCAGGGGTACAAGACCGAGGCCCAGCTCATCGCTGAAGACCTGAAGTGGTCGCCTGTCAAGGTCTACAAGAAGCGCTTCCGTGGCGTGGGCTGTTCCGCCTGGGAGTTGCGGGTCGAGGTGCAGGCGCGCGACTACTACAAGGAGCAGACGCCGCAGCCGTTCTACGTCATCGTCACGGTCCGTGATCCGGAGGACCGAGCTCCGGTCTACAACCAGATGTTCGCCCGCATGCGTGAGCTCGGTTGGCCGGTGCAGAGCCTGGTGCAGCAGCAGATCCGGACCCGGGTCTAGCATCCGGGCCAGTCGGTGCGTCAGCGTGTCGACCGGCGGATCGAAATGCACCACCACGACACCCTATGAACCAGCGACGCCTTCCCTCGGCACCCATGCTTGCCGTAGATTGCAGCAGAATTCATTCTAGGGTGAAAACACGCAAGGAGCAGACGTATGACTGATGAGAAGACCACGGGCGCATGGTTGGTGCATCATGCCCAGAAACTGGCCTCCGTCGACGGGGCCGGCCGCCTCGACAATATCACGTATGCCGGCAAGGCCATCGTTCTCCTCTCGGCGTTGTCGGAATCCGATCGGTCCTCGGACATTGACCATGTCAAACTGGAAGCGATAGCCGCAGGCTGCAAGATCCACAAGAAGACCGAGTTGCCTGCGCTCCTGCAGGCGCTCGAGAAACAGAAGCTGATCGATCTCGGCAAGCAGGGCGGATGCTCGGTCCTGGGCATCACCACCGAAACAGCGCTGACGCATGGGGCCAGGATCTTCCAGGCCAGCAATCCGACCCAGGAGGAGTTGGCGACCATCACCTTCGCCGAGCAGACCTCCGTTGCTCCCATGAAGAAGGCGGAGGCGGCGCAATTCATCACCCAGGCATGCGGCATCGCCACCGCCGACTCTGATGAATTCCTCGAATTGACAACCAGCACCGGCCTCATCGACAAAGAGGGACGGAACGAGGCCGAGACCGTCTACTTCAACGGCAATATCTTCCGTCGGGACTACGCCACCCGAGCCGCCCTCATCCTGGGTTCCCTGTCGCCGCCGGAGCAATCCAAGGTGAAGGAGGTCGACGACAAGATCACCAAGTCCGGATGCCTGGAACTCCCCGGGGTAAAGACCGTCTTGGGTGAAGCCCTCTGGGGAAAACTACACGCGATCGGATACTTCGACCAGATCACGGTCGAGAATGACAAAGAGGCAATCTTGTACGTCGCCCGGCCAGCCTCGTTCTCCAAATACGGCAACGCCTTGGTCGATGACGCTCTGGATCTGGCCAAGATCTTCACCGCGTCGCTCACCTATGGCATGACCCGTAGCGCGCATGGCCGTGGCAGGATCACGATGATCACGGCCCTGATGCGCAAGCTCATCTCCGGGCAATGGGTCGGCCCGGCGACGGCCATCGGCCAGGACTACCAGATTCTGGAGCTTCGACGCGTCGTCGAACTGCAGCGGGACCAAGGCAACATGTACAAGATGCGGCTCCTGAAGAAGGAGATCGGCAACATCGCCCTGGCCGCTATCTCGACCGGCATGGCGAGCGAGGCCACGCTCTCGCTGTCGGGAGCCTCCATCACCAGATTCGCTGGGCCGGAGAAAACACGCTATGCTGCGCGTAAGATCCAGATTCCCCAATCCAAGCGCGAGACCAGGGACATCCTCGATATGCTCCGGACCGGAGCATGACTGTGAAAACCCTCTCCAAGGGCCCAAGTTGCGAAGAACGGGTCCGGGTCTACTTCCAGCGACTCGGCATGTATGCCGTCCGATCCGTTCCCTGCCGGTACAACGGCATCGACATCAGCGACATCGATGTCTGGCTCTACTCCCGCCCATCGCCCTTGAGTCGACACCGGATCAACGTCGATATCAAGAACAAGAAAACGCCCCAGGCCATCGAGCGCATCTTCTGGTCCCTGGGACTCTGCAAGTCGTTCGGACTCGACGAGTGCATTGTCGTCACAACCGATCGCCGTGACGATGTGTCGACGTTCGGCAAGAGCGTGGGCGTGAGTGTGCTGGACGGGAATTTCCTGCCACGCCTCAATTCGTCCGATCCCACGCGACCGGAGATCAACCGACTCAGCGAGGAAGATTTTCGTGCGCTGATCATCCGGGATCGCGACCTGGAAAGCGCCGAAGGCTGGTATGCGGACTATGTCGATGGAAAAGAGAAACTGCTGACCGCGCTGGATTTCAGCGGGGTCAATACCCACCTCAGCCACTGCATCGCGCGCTGCCAGAACATCACCCTACGATCCCAACGGATCGAACTCGCCAGCCGCCTCCTCGCGATCCACCTGAGCCACTTCCTCATCACCCTCGACTTCTGTATGAAGGACATCCTGTTCAAGCCGGAGACTGATCGCATGACGGCTCTCGACCACGGCTTCATGTACGGGTCGTTTGGGCAGTCCGGTATCGATCGACTGCTCACGCGAACCGACGGACTGATCCGCAAGTATTCACCTGATAATGTCTCTGTATCTGCTCGTATCCGCGATGGCTTGGCAACCGACTTCAAGAATCGAAACTACGCCCTGCTCCGTGACTATTTCTTAAAGCCCGATGTAGCCCACGATCTCTTCGAGATGGCTGTGGTATGCGAGGGCATCGCCTTTGGCGGCACCACGATTGCATTCCCGGCCAATTTCCCAGCGCCAATCAAGGCGATGATCGGAGTTGTGGCCGATCACGCTGGCCTGGATCGCGGCAAGCTGCTGTGAACCAAACCACCTGGAGGTGCATGAGGGCCCGAGACAGCGGGAAATTACGGGCATGGCCGGTCCACACGAGATTCGCCCAGAAGGCGACGTTCATACCGCCAGGCAACGCGATCTGGGTCACGCCTTGGACGTCCAGGTCTGTCGCAACCACCCCGGGTCATCTTCTGGTGGAGACAACGCACATCGCACATCGGGCCTAAGGGTGGGCATACCCGCGCGTACCCGCCGGGCGCCGCCCATCAGCGCGCGCCGGCCGCGGCAACGTCGACTCCATCGGCGGACAACAGACAGATGTTCCGAGTCGTGGTACATCGGCCACCAAAGGTGGCGACACCCGCCGGGGGCACGCCTAATCAGATAGGTGACCATCGCTCGATGGATCCACCTGTCCGCCGGGTGAGGTCAGTTCGATGATCCAGGTGCTGTCAAAGGTGGGATTTGGCACACCAGTTCGCCCGACATAGCCACGCGGATTGCATACCACACGGACACCGCCAGCCAAGTAATCGCAGGAGGCATGGGTGTGGCCATGGATCCACATCTGGACCGGCGATCGGATCAGGTCCCGGCAATCGGTTGCGAAGTACGGATTCAACAAGCTACCCTGGTAGTGGGCATCGATCGATGCCGGGCTTGGCAGAAAATGGGTGATGACCACCACCGGCCGATCCGCTTGCTGGATCTGGTGATCAAGCCAGGCGCGATCGGTCCGATGCCACGCGGCCATGTCCTCGGGCGTGATGCGTTGTGGCAGCTCCTGGCCCAAACGCGGACGACAGAGGTAGATGAAATCAGCGATACCGACCCCAGCCGCATGCATCGCCAAGTCACGGGTCACCGGCACCCCGCGCCGGTGGATCCCCTTAAGCAGCGAGAAGTCCGTCCACAGACTGCATCCCAGGAAGCGGATGCCGCCCAGGTCAACGGCATCCCGATCCAGGATACGCACCTCCGGCGGCAATTCGGCCTGGATACGATCCCGCAGCAGATCCTGTGGAATCCAATCGGCATACCCCTCATGGTTGCCCAGCACGTAGAGCGTCGGCATGCCAGCCTGGGCGATTGCCTTCCAGAGTTCGCGTCGACGACCTATCCCGGCAGGCGAAGCGTCCGCGACGTCACCCGCCAGGATCAGCAGGTCCTCGCCGGCCGGGCGCCACGTCCATGGCCCCGCCTCGAGGTGGAGATCGGACAGAATGCGCAGGCGCATGTCGGCAGCATCACGCAGAAGGTGCCGCTGGGTGCACAAGACCCTGCACCCAGGGACGGAGGGTACGAAAGCGTGGATCGGGCTGCTCCACCACTCGAAAGCCCAAGCAGGTCACAGCATTGCCCAAGCTGGACTCGGTGAACACGCGATGCTCACCAAGACCTTGGGCCCAGGTGAGTTCGCGAAGATCGGCCACCGCCAAGGCAATCTTAATGAATGAGGTGCGCTGCCAGTCCTGCATGACGGGGTCGTCCCGCCAGGTGAGGTAGGTACCCAGCGTCGCGTGGCCGTAAGCGATGAAGGCCGCGGTCGGCGACAGGTCGGCACGCAGCACGATGTACATGCGCAGGCGTTTGACGGCACTCATGCGGGAGGCTCCACAGTTACCACGAGGTTCTTGATGAAGGCGGAGTTTTCACGTCCGTAGCCCTTGGGGTTGCATACGACCCGGCAGCCCGTGGATGGCACCACATAGTCGCACGATGCATGGGTGTGACCATGGATCCACAGCGGCACCCCGGCGGTCAGGTCGTCACGGTCGTTGGCAAAGTACCCATTGAGCGGACTGGCGCTGTAGGCGGGGTCAATGCTTCGGCGCGTCGGCAAAAAATGCGTCACCACGATCGGTACTTCGCCAGCTGCAAGCGCCGCTGTCACCTCCTGGCGGATGAACAGGGTAGAGAGTTCATGTAGTGACCTGGCATGATCGGGAGTGAACACCTCGCCATCATGGCGGATGAAGCGGAAGTCGTTCACGTGCTGGCTGGCGGTCGAAGCCGCGATCTGACGGGCGAAGAACGTCGGACGATCATCTGGCGTCCAGTCCATGGCACTCCACCACGTGGACCCGATGCAGCGGTAGGACGTCCCGTGCACCGCGACGATCCAACTCCGATCATCGAGCAGATGCAGGCGCTCTCCGGCCTGCCGCCATCGGTCCAGCGATAACCGACGGTCACTGACCAGATCGAGTCCGTACCAGTCGTGATTCCCTGGGACGTAGATCCAAGGCTGCTGGAGCTGGCGATCTAGGTGACGGATAGCCTCGGCCATCCCCTGACCATGCGCCAGATCTCCCGCTACGACAACCACATCGCACGGCTCACGCCGGGCGATGAATCCGCCGTGCTCAATGTGCAGGTCCGAGAGGATGTGGATTCGCAACGGCATGCCTTCGCCGGGATCACGTTGTGAGCGTGTCTCAACCTGGCCTAGCAGCGCCATCACGCCACCTACCGGATCCCAGACGTCGTACAGCATAGTTGGGTACACATCCATGCCATCGACATCCGCATCAGGCTGATACGTAGGGACATACCACGTCTCCAGGCTCCGTAACGACGCTTCGGGACTATTCCGGAGACTGATCCCCACCATCACGTCGACACGGGCTGCGACGCTGTCTGCGCTGGCGCCGGCTTCCGGAATGCCATCCCACTTCGTCTGAGACCGCGCTCAACCATGCGTGAGGACAATGGCAACCACGAGGCGCCCGACTGGGCTGTCACCGTTGCCGCCGATGAGTGACGCAAGCTAGTCGGTGGCGAGGTGGTGTAGATCGTTTCCGCAGCGTCGGCATCGGCGACCACCTTGGTGCGGCCATCGTCGGCGATCTCGGTGCCGGGGTGGTAGTAGAGCCGGTTTATCCAAGCCTCGCCGCCGGCGAGATCGGCCTAGCTCTTCTGCCACGGGCACGGGCCAATCTCCGAGCGGAACAGGCGCAGGGCAGTGTCAACCCTGACCTTGACGGTGCGGGGCGCCGACTTGCGCGTCTCGCGATCCGCAAGCAAGCCGAAGGATGGCTGGCGGCGCTAGACTGCCCAATACCACTGTCTTGCTGCATTCGGACCGCCGCCTGGCGCCGCGCGGCTTGGAACTGGATTTCAAACTGTGGAGCGCCGGTCCCGACGGACGGGCCGACTGGCGGCGCGAAAACCTGGGCGCGAGGGGCGCTGCATGCAACCTGACGCGGGTTGAATCATCACTACCTTGCAGCTACGCATTCTGTCGGATCTCCTCCTGGAAACCTATCCCGCGCCGATGTTCGACAATGGGCCACCATAGCGTTTTTCGAAACGCGTGCCATAAAACATTACGCTAGGGATATAAGCAGGAATATCAACATGCTCTATACGAGACACCAAGAAGCCATGGCGATATCCCGGCATCCTCCAGCCACCGACTGTCATTTTTAACGGAAATTTCTGGTCTGCGCGAAATGGAATTCGCGCTGAGTGATAGAATGACTTCAATTGAAGTCCATCCCTGTCTTTCATGCAATACCCAAAAATGCCATTCGCACAGCATGATGCATATGGATCAAAATATAGAATGCCGATCATAGTTGCTAGACCAATTGGTAAATGGGGCCGAAGTATGATTTCATAAGCCCCATTGGTCGGATTAATGCCTGTTCTCATGCCGTTTGCCCGAGGCAGAGGATCAACAAGGCGATTTCTGCCGTATGTCCAAAGGTCACCTAGCACAGACATCACCATTGCCGGATGCTGTCCGTAGAAAAATCGAAATATTTCATGCCTTGGAATAATGACAGCATCGGATTGATCCCCGACCTGGATGACTCTGCTCCTTGCGATGTAGGGCACAAGTGCTCTGCACCAATTCATAGATCGATCATCTGTTTTTGCAATATTTCGGTATACACCGTAAAAGGTCGCGGAATCGACGTTTTCATCACAATAATTCATGGATATCCGATTATAATACATTCTCAAGTGACCGACCAAGCGTTGATTCTTAATAAGTGTACCGACCGTCACCCTCCGCGATAACCGAAGCGGTAATCTATTTTGTGTTTTCGTGTATTGTTTATAATGCCGATTGCTACCCAAGTCGCACATAAGTCTTCCCGCAGAATCTGGCAACATTGCTAAAACAGTGGGTAGATGTCCTCCATCAATTCGCCAAAGTAGCACCTGGAAGCTGCTGCAATCACCTCCACTTAAATTCATAGGCATTATACCACCAACCACCCAAAGTTCGTCTCCTTGAGGCAGATCCTTGAACTCATTCTCTTGGGACGTCAAACCCATCACTGCTTTTAAAGATATGATGGAATATGTCTTTTCAAAATGCGCCATCTGGCCACTCTATCTCATTGCTACAATGTCGTTTACAAAATGAGCCGTTCGTTTCGCTGAGCGGTGGCCTGCTTTCGTCTTGTGATTTTGGTCATAAAGCTGTGTGGTTCGACTATTTTTCAATTCAGGGGTAAAATGTCATTTCTAAATGATTAATGGAATTAACACGCGTGGTCTCCAGCGCCTCTTCCGAAGCCAGCGGCGGCAGGATGCCGGGCAGCCGGCGTGCCAGCATGGTCTTGCCCGATCCCGGCGGCCCCAGCATCAGCAGGTTGTGCCCGCCGGCGGCGGCGATGAGCAGCGCGCGCTTGGCATGCGCCTGCCCGCGCACGTCGGACAGGCAGGGATCGTCGCACGTGGGAGCCTCAGGGACGGGCGGAGGCGCCGGCGCCTCGCCGCCGCGCAGCCAGTCGCAGCAGGCGCGCATGCTCAACAAGGTGCTCAAGATACAGGTGGTGACGGCCATTGCACTGATGGCCCTGCACGAGCGCCGGCACATCGAACTGTTCATCTGGGTGAACGCGCTTTCGATCGGCTTCTATGGC
>JAFLCQ010000179.1 GCA_017302815.1 Planctomycetota bacterium | reverse complement strand
AGCCGCCATCACCGGCGGCGGCCGACGAGGACGTGTCGCCAGCGCCCGCAGGCGGTGCCGGCGGCTTGTCCGCGGCGGCGGGCGAGGCGTCGAAGCCGACGATCGCCGCCGGCCTGGCGCCGCCCTGGGGCATGGTGATGGAACTCAGCCGGATGCCGCCCGCCTCATCGATGGAGGCCACGCGGACCAGCCGGTAGGCCGTGGTCGAGCGGTTGCGGATCCAGTAGCCGCGTCCGGTGACCATGGTGGAGGCCGGCTGGTAGCGGTCGGCCGCGGCCAGGGCCGGGTCGTAGCTCCACGGCGCCTGCACCTCGTAGTCGCCCGAGGGGGCGAGGGCGTTCAGGATCTCGCCTTCGCTGTCGACACGCTGGCCATCGGCGGTCTCGAGGACGAAGTCGTCGAGGGTGTGCTCGGTCCAGGTCGATTCGCCGTCCCACAGCGCCGGCACGCCGAAGAAGGTCCAGCCATCGCGGCCGGCGCCTACGGCCTGCGCCGTGGCGGGAGGCAGATCGATCGCGAAGGGCATGGGATAGGGCCTGGCGTCGAAGCTGTAGGACAGCCCGACGGTCGACGCCAGGAAGAGCGCGGTCGACGGTTGGCGGGCCGACGACACCGGCGACTCCTCGGCGTCGGCGAAGCCCTTGCCGGCAGTGCTCCACCACCAGGCGCGGGCGACATCCGGGCCGTGCGGTTGCAGTGCCGACATCAGGCTGGACCAGCCGTTGATCGATCCTGGTGCGATCGCGGCGTAGATCGGGCTGCCAGGCGCGGACACCGGGATCTGCGGCTCGTCGACGGTGGCAGCGATGGGATCGGCGACGCTGATGTAGTAGGTGCCGGTGCTCTCAACGAAGCTGTCGGACGTGGTCAGGTTGAACTCGACCAGGCCTGCAGCGTCGGGGGTGAAGGTGAGGCGGTAGGTGCGCTGCGTGTAACCATACTCCCCGGCGACCGTGGTGACGCCGCCGACCGCCACCAGGGCGCCAGCGGGCAGATTGCCGGAGGGCAGGCTGGCGGTGGCCACTTCGCTGGGAGGCAGCTCGCTGGTGGCGAGGGTGATCGGATTGTCGGCCTCGTCGTCCTGGATGGTGATCAGGGCCGAGTAGGGCCGACCGCGCACCGCGATGCCGGGCACGTTGGTGATGACCTGGGGCGCGTTGTTCTGGTCCACCTCGGCCAAGATGGTGTCGCTGGACCACTCGTTGCCGTGCCCGTCGCTGAACACGAGGCGCATGCTGTCGCCGTAGTAGTACGGGTTCGCTCCATCGTGGTCGTAGGTGAAGGTGAAGGTCCGTGCACCGGTCTCGACGTCGTCAGTGATGACCGGATCGGAGAGGGTGCCGTAGGACGGCTGGTAGTAGCCTTCGCTCTGGGTGTCGAGGGTGATCGTGTCGCCGTCCGCATCGTCGAGGGTGATGCTGAAGGTGGAGGAGTCGCCCTGGCGTACGTCGAAGGAGTAGCCTTCGCCCCAATACAGGGTGGTGCTGACCAGCTGCGGCGCGTCGTTGCTGCTGATGCGGAAGGAGATCGTGATGGTCGCCTGGCCACCGTGCTGGTCGTCGACGGAGAAGGTCACCGAGTCATTCATGCCATCGGCGCCGGCATTGGCCGTGTAGACGAGGCCGGTGGTCGACCCGTAGCCGGTCGTGCCGTCGGACCAGACCAGGGTGTCGGCATCGGCGTCGGTGGCGGCGATGCCGAAGGTCGCCAGGTCGATGGACTCGCCAGGACGCACCCGGATCGTTCCGTCGGCGTGACCGCCCGGATCGCTGATCACCGGCGGGGTGTTCACCGCCAGCGTGACCTGCTGCGTCGCCTCCAGGCCAAAGGGGTCGGTGACCGTGAGGTTGAAGGTGTCGACGATGCCGCCGGCACTGGCGAGGTAGTGGCCGGTCGAATCGACGCTGGCGTAGACGCTGTCCGACGACCAGGTGATCTCATGGCCGTCCGGGTCGCTGGCGGTGACGAATGAGGACAGGTCGAAGCTGGTGCCGGCCTGGACGTACGCGGGCGGAGTGCCGACGCTGATGGTCGGCGCGTTGTTGTTGAACGCGACGACGATCGTGCTGGTGCCGCCGTTGCCATCGCTGGCGGTGAAGGTGACGACATCGGTGAGCGGCGACACGTCATTGGGACTGTAGGACATCAGCACGGGATCGAAGGTGCCGTGCGCGGCGTCGCTGGTCCAGGTGACCAGATCGCCGTCTGCATCGCTGGCGCTGAGGTTGAGGGTGAAGCTGCTGCCGTAGGCGACGCTGATGCTGGAGTTGGCGATGGTGTCCGTGTCGGTGATCACCGGCGCGTCGTTCGCCGCCACGATCACCACGGTGAAGGTGCGGGTCTCGCTGGAATAGGGGCCCGGCGAGCCGATGCCGTCGGACTCGATCTCGACGGTGCCGCCGTCCCAGGCCCGGAAGGTCAGGTTGGCGCTGCCGCCGGTCGCGGCGGGATTGGGAATGAAGCGGAGATACCGCTGCTCGTAGACCGAGCCGCGCAGGGGCAGCTGGTCGCCGACGTTGACGGAGGTCCATGATCCCGGCGCCCCGTACTCCCATTGGCCATCGCCGTCGAGGGTGTCGACCACGATGCCTGCGGAGGATTCGGTCCCGAGGGTCTGCAGGTCCTGCCAGTGCGGTATCGTGCTGCTGGAGTAGACGTAGATGTCGTCGGACAGTTCGCCGCTCAGATCGAAGCCGGATGGATCGACGTACTCCAGGGCGTCGACCGACGCGGTGACCGGCGTGTCCACCGGCAGGGTGATCACCGGCGCGATGCCATCCGATGCGCACAACGTTCCGCCGGCCAGCACCAGTGCGGCGAGGGTGGGGACGAGGCGGGTACCGGTCATGTGTGAACTCCGATCGAGTGTGGCCGGTAGTAAAGTGCTTGCCGGGCCCGGCAAGGATGAAAGATGTACGGGTTTACGCTTGATGAAGCTCTCCGTATGACAGATGCCAGGGGTGTGCGCATCGCGTGCATCACCACCCGCGAGAACGTCGGTTCGCCATCGGGTTCCTGGCTGTCGCTGGAGCGTCTGTGCCGCCGGGTGGCCCTGGCCGGACACCACATCGATGTGGTGGCGCACCCCGAGGCGCCGCCACAGGGTCCAGGTGGACCCACCCAGGTTGCCGCCCGCCTGCGGGCGTCCTGCGCCGCCTTCGCCGCCACGCTGGACCGGCGCTGGCGCGCCGAGCGGCCGGATGTGGTGCATGTGGAACTGGCTGGGAACGTCGGGATGGCCGCTCGCGATGCCGCCCGCCGCCTAGGCCTGCCGGTCAGCAGCACCTTCCACCATATGCACCTGTATGCGCCGGCGGCGCAGCGCAGCCGGATGGAACGCCTGCTGGCCGGCTTCCATGCCGGGTGCGACGTGACGGTCGCTGAGAGCAGGAGCAGCCGCGCCGTGCTGCGCGGCATGGGCGGCCCGGAAGCCGTCGTCATCCTCCGTGGAGTCGATATGGGCCTATTTCGGCCCGGGTGCCGCGAGGATCAACGGCGGGCCGCCTGGGGTGTCGGAACCTCCGGCATCGCGGTGCTGTGGGCCGGGCGCATGGTCGCGACCAAGGGCCTGGATCTGCTGGCTGATGCTGCGGCGATTCTGCATCACGAGCGTCCTGAGGTCCGCCTGGTCCTGGCCGGCGACGGCGACCAGCGGTCCATGCTGGCGGCTGCGCTGCCCTGGGCCGTCCATCTTGGCCAGGTGCGTCCCGCCGAGATGCCGTCGGTGCTCGCCTCGGCCGACATCCTCGCCTGCACCAGTCCCGACGAGCCCTGGGGCAACATCCTGCTCGAGGCCGCAGCCTCCGGTCTGGCCATCGTCGCACGTTCGGGTGGCGCGATGGAGGAGGTCCTGCTGCCTGCGGCGTCCTGCGTCGCGCCTGCACCGCAGACTGCGCCGTCCTTCGCCGCGGCGCTGATCCGGCTCGTCGACGATGCGCAGGAGCGCTCGCGGCTGGCCGCTGCTGCGCAGGCCGCGGCGGCCGGTGCGTCGATGCAGGTCTGCGCCCAGCGCTGGATCGCCCTGTGGGATCGTCTCAGCCGCCGAGGAAGGCCTTCCTGATCCCCTGGATGCCGTCTTCGCCGATGAGGTGCGCCGGGCCCAGCGCCTTGGCGGCGATCAGCACCTTGGCGGTGTTCTCCAGCACCTCCATGCGGTCGAAGGCCTCCAGCACGCTGCCGCCGACGGCGATGGCGCCGTTGTTGCGGAACAGCAGCACCGGCGCCTCGCGCGAGACCATGCCCGCCACCGCCGAGCCGTCGCCGTACTGCCCGGCGTAGGGCAGCACCGGCACGTCGCGCAGCAGGAGGTAGCTCTCCGGGATGATGCGCGATTCCAGGCGCGCATCGCGGGCGATCGAGAAGGCGGTGGTGTGCGGCGGCAGGGCGTTGAACACGGCGCCGGCCCAGGGCTGGGCGCGGTAGATGGCGAGGTGGTTGGGCAGCGCGCGCGACGGCAGCTTGCCGGCCTCGCGGCGGCCGCCCTTCACCAGCACGATGTCCTCGGGCTGCAGGGTGGCGCGGTCGCGGCCGAAGGGGGTGAAGAGGACGGCGTCGCCCTCCAGGCGCGCCGACAGGCTGCCCTCGGTCGAGATGACCATGCCCTGCTCGTAGCCGCGGCGGGCGAAGTCGCACAGCTGGCGGCGCAGCTCCTGCTCGCGTGCGCTGGGGGTGGGGGCGCGGAACTCCGGCAGCATGTTCATGGCGCGGGCGCTTTCGCCCAGCTCGCTGTCGCTGAGGGGCGCGCAGCCGCCCAGGGTCTCGGCGGCGGTGATCACGCGGGCGGTGAACTCCAGGGTCTCCATGCGCTCGAAGGCCTGCTGCAGGGTCTCGCCGCCGAAGACGAAGCCGTGGTTCTCCATCGACACGCAGTCGGAGCCGGCGGCGAAGCGTTCGGCGATCACCCGCCCCAGCTCGTCCGAACCGGGGATGACGTAGGCGCTGCCGGCGACCTGGCCGCAGACGAAGCGCGCCTGTGGCAGCACGGCGGTGTCAGGCACCCGGCGGGTGACGGCGAAGGCCGAGAGGGTGGGCACGTGGGCGTGCACCACCGCGCGCAGGTCGGGGCGGGCGCGCAGGATGGCGAGGTGGAAGGGGTACTCGCTCGATGGCTTGTGCCTGCCGTCGATCGTCCCGTCGCGGCGCACGCAGACGATGTCGCCCACCGTCAGGCTGCCCTTGTCCACCCGCGACGGGGTGATCCACAGGTCGCCCTCGGCGTCGAGGACCGAGAGGTTCCCGCCCGAGGTGGTGGTCATGCCCTGGGCGTAGATGCGCTGCATGGTGCGGACGATGAGGTCGCTGGGGTGCATGCTCCTGTCGTAGCGTGCCGGGGGGCGCCGGGCTAGGCGGCAGGGGGCGGGGTGTGGGGGATTCCGTCAACCGCGTGCTGGTTTCCGCGAAATCCCCCAGCCGGACCCCCCTAAACCATTGGCATGACAGGCGCAGTACAGTTGAGCAAGAACACCCCCAACCCTCCCAGGAGGTACCAGCCATGATCAAGATCCTCGCCATCCTCGCCGCCACCAGCCTGACCCTGGCCGCCGCCGACGGCAGCGCCGCCGAGGGCCGCCACCGCGGCGAGCTGAAGCAGGCCGTGCTCGAGAAGTTCGACGCCGACAAGGACGGCAAGCTCTCGGAGAGCGAGCGCGCCGCCGCCAAGGCCCAGGCCAAGGAACGCCTGCACGAGGCCAAGGAGAAGTTCGACGCCGACAAGGACGGCAAGCTCTCCGAGTCCGAGCGCGAGGCCGCCCGCGCCGCTATCAGCGCCCGCATCAAGGAGAAGCACCCCGAACTGTTCGCCAAGATCGACAGCAATGGCGACGGCTCGCTCTCGCGCGACGAGTTCCAGGCCGCCCGCGGGCAGCTGCAGGCCCTGCGCGCCAAGCACCGCGCCGGTGCCCAGGCCGACTGATCGACTTCCCGCCATCCCCACCTAGCATCACCAGGAATCCCGCCATGCGCTCCATCGCCATCCTCGGCGTCCTCGCCATCGCCGCCCTCTGCCCCGCCGCCGACGGCGCCGCGGCCACCCGCCAGAACCACCCCGGGCTGTACGCCCGCCTCGACAGCGACGGCGACGGCCGCGTCTCGCGCGACGAGTTCGTCGCCGGGATGGAGAAGCGCGAGGCCTGGATCAAGGCCAACAAGCCCGAGCTGTACGCCAAGCTCGACCGCAATGGCGATGGCAATGTCAGCCGTGGCGAGCGCGAGGCGCTGCACGCGCAGTGGCGCGCCAACGTCCTCGCCAAGCACCCCGAGCTGAAGGACCGCCTCGACCGCAACGATGACGGCAAGGTCGGTCCTGGCGAACGCCGCGCCGGCGATCGCATCGAGGACCGCCACGACCGCCGCGAAGATGTGCGCGACCGCAGCGAGGACCGCCGCGATGCGCGCGAGGATCAGCGCGATGCCGCCAGGGACGGCGGCCTGCTCGACGATCTCGAAGACGCCCTCGATGCGCGCGAGGACAAGCGCGACGCCGGTGAGGACCGCCGCGACCGGCGCGAGGATGCGCGCGACCACGCCCGTGGCGCGGTCGGCGGCCCCGGCCGGCGCTGAGACCAACCCGTGAAAGGACACGCCATGATCCGTACCTCCATTATCGCCATCCTCGCCGCCGCCGCCCTCGCCGGCGGCGAAGCCGGCCCCGACCGCCCGGGCTCCAACGGCAACCGTCCGATGGGCCCCTCGCCGGAGGAGCTGTTCCAGAAGGCCGACGCCGACAAGGACGGCAAGGTCACCCTCGCCGAGCTGACCGCCGCGCTGGAAGGCCGCATGAAAGCCGAGCGCGCCAGCATGTTCGAGCGCATGGACGCCAACCACGACGGCAATGTGTCGAAGGAGGAGTTCCTCGCCTTCGAGCCGCCCGCGCCTCCGGGCGAGGACGGCCAGAAGAAGCGCCGCGCCGGCCCGGATCCGGAGGAGATGTTCAAGCGCATGGACCGCAACGGCGACGGCGCCATCACCCAGGACGAGCTGCCGCGCAAGCAGGCCAAGGACCATTTCGAGGATGCCGACGCCAACGGCGACGGCGTCCTGTCGAAGGAGGAGATCCAGGCGGCGCGGGCGAAGATGCAGGAGCGCGCCGGCAAGGATCGTCCCGAGGGTCGCGAGCGCCCCGAGGGCAAGTCCGAGCGCTGATCAGCCGCGCGCGGCCTCGTCCAGGCGGCGGCGCTCGTCATCCGGGCGCCGCCACCACGCCAGGCGCCAGGCATGGTGCACGCGCCAGCCCAGTCCGGCCAGCACGCTGTCGACCAGGCGTTCGCGGTCGCGGCAGGTCGGGGCGGCGCTCCATGCGGCATCGTCCAGGCGCACCGCC
>JAFLCQ010000178.1 GCA_017302815.1 Planctomycetota bacterium | reverse complement strand
CGCACCTGCCCGAAGGCGAGCGCGGCCTCCAGCCCGCCGGCATGCGCCAATCCGCCGGCGGGGAAGGCCGCGTCGGCGAGTTGGTAGATCAACCATTGCCCCTGGTCCGGGGTCCGGGGTCCGGGGTCCGGGGTCATGCGTCGTCCCGATCCGGCGCCAGGTGGGCCATGCGATCGACCTCGGACCCCGGACCCCGGACCCCGGACGTCCATTCAGAACAGTGCATAGCGCTGCGCCAGCGGCAGCGATTCGGCCGGCTCGCAGGTCAGGTGCACCCCGTCGGCGGTGACGACGTAGGTCTCTGGGTCGACGCGGATGTCGGGCAGGGCGTCGTTGAGGCGCATCGCCGACTTGCCGATGCCACGGCACTTCACGACCGGGGTCAGGCGCTTGCCCAGGCTGTAGCCGGACAGGCGTTCGACCGAGGCGCCGGAGACGAAGGCGAGGCTGCAGTGGGCGGCGGCCCTGCCCATGGCGGCGAACATCGGGCGCATGCGCACCGGCTGCGGGGTGGGGATGGAGGCGTTGGCGTCGCCCATCTGGGCCCAGGCGATGACGCCGCCCTTCAGCACCAGGTCGGGGCGCGAGCCGAACTGCGCCGGCTTCCACAGCACGAGGTCCGCCAGCTTGCCGACCTCGACCGAGCCCACGACGTGGCCGACGCCGTGGGCGATGGCCGGGTTGATGGTGTACTTGGCGACGTAGCGCTTCACCCGCGCGTTGTCGTGGCGGGCCGGGTCGCCGGGCAGGCTGCCGCGTTGCACCTTCATCTTGTGCGCGGTCTGCCAGGTGCGGGTCACCACCTCGCCGACCCGGCCCATCGCCTGCGAGTCCGACGAGATCATGCTGATCGCGCCGAGGTCGTGCAGGATGTCCTCGGCGGCGATGGTCTCGCCGCGGATGCGGCTTTCGGCGAAGGCCACGTCCTCGGGGATCGATGGGTCGAGGTGGTGGCACACCATGAGCATGTCGAGGTGCTCGTCGATGGTGTTGACGGTGAAGGGCCGGGTCGGGTTGGTGCTGGAGGGCAGCACGTTGGCCTGGCCGCATACCCGCAGGATGTCCGGGGCGTGGCCGCCGCCGGCGCCCTCGGAGTGGTAGGTGTGGATGGTGCGGTTCTTGAAGGCGGCGATCGAGTGCTCGACCGCGCCGCTCTCGTTGAGGGTGTCGGTGTGGATCGTGCACTGCACGTCGTAGGTGTCGCAGATGCCGAGGCAGGTGTCGATCGCCGCCGGGGTGGTGCCCCAGTCCTCGTGCAGCTTCAGGCCGCAGGCGCCGCCCAGGATCTGGTCGGCCAAGGCCTGCGGGCGCGAGGCGTTGCCCTTGCCGGTCAGGCCGATGTTCATCGGCACCTGGTCGGTGGCCTCCAGCATCATGCGCAGGTGGCCGCTGCCGGGGGTGCAGGTGGTGGCGTTGGTGCCGGTGGCCGGGCCGGTGCCGCCGCCGACGAAGCTGGTGACGCCGCTGGCCAGGGCCACCTCCATCTGCTGCGGGCAGATGTAGTGGATGTGGCTGTCGAAGCCGCCGGCGGTGACGATCATGCCCTCGCCGGCGATCGCCTCGGTGGTGGCGCCGACGATCATGCCGGGGGTGACCCCGGCCATGACGTCGGGATTGCCGGCCTTGCCGATGCCGACGATGACGCCGTGCTTCACCCCGATGTCGGCCTTCACGATGCCGGTCCAGTCGACGATGAGGGCGTTGGTGATGACCAGGTCCAGGGCCTCGGCCTCGCCGACGCGGGCGCACTGGCCGCAGCCGTCGCGCAGCACCTTGCCGCCGCCGAAGGTGCACTCGTCGCCGTGGTGCGCGAGGTCGCGCTCCACCTCGATCCACAGCGCGGTGTCGCCCAGGCGCACGCGGTCGCCGGTGGTGGGGCCATAGAGGGCGGCGTAGGTGCTGCGGGGGATCTTCATAGATGGGTCCGGGGTCCGGGGTCCGGGGTCCGGGGTCAGGTAGACGCGAAGCCGCGGCTCTGGACGCGGGCCAGCACCTCGGGCAGGCGCTCCGGGGTCGCGGGGCCGTCGGTCAGGGCGTTGCCGCCCAGCACGGTGCGGGTGCCGGCGATGGGCACCAGGCGCACGGTCTTGCTCTCGCCCGGCTCGAAGCGCACGGCGGTGCCGGCGGGGATGTCGAGGCGGTGGCCGTAGGCCTTGGCGCGGTCGAACTGCAGGTACGGGTTGGTCTCGATGAAGTTGTAGTGGCTGCCGACCTGGATCGGGCGGTCGGCGAGGTTGGTCACCAGCAGCTCAATCGGGGTGCGGCCCGGGTTCAGCTCGATCTCGCCCGGTGCGGTCTCGATGGCGCCCGGTGCGAGATCGTCGGGCAGGGCGGGGAAGGCGTCGGTCGACGGCACCGGCAGGAAGCTGCCGTGCAATGCCAGGGAGAGGTCGCCGTGCTCGCGGCAGATCGGGTCGTGCACCGTCACCAGCTTGGCGCCGTCGGGGAAGGTGCCCTCGACCTGCACCTCGCCCACCAGGGTGGCGACGCCGGGCATGACCTGGCGGCGGCCCAGCAGGGTGCGGCCCAGCTCCATGCACTGCGCCACCCGGCGGCCGTCGCGGATCAGCTCCAGCACCACGCTGGCGATCAGGGCAACCGCCTCGGGGTGGTTCAGGCGCAGGCCGCGCGCGAGCCGCTTCTGCGCCAGCGCACCAGCCTGGTGCAGGATGAGCTTGTCGACGTCCTGGGGGGTCAGATGCATGGAGTCTCCACGCTGGCGAGACGGCGCCACGGGTCGCCGTCGAGTGGTCCGGAGAGGGGGGCGATGACGGAGCGCAGCGTGCGGGCCAGGACTTCCAGGTCCACCGCCGCGAGTCGCAGCAGGAGTCCGTCTGCGCCCAGCGGGCTGGCGGTGAGGCTCAGGCCGTCACTGCCGGGGCGGTGCTGCTGCGCCAGCGTGGCGGCAGCGGTGATGGCGGCGGCGCAGTGCGGTCCGGCGAGGATCAGCCCGGCGACGGCCACGTGGTCGCCGAAGCGGGCGTCGAGGGGGTGCGCCGGGTCCAGGCGCAGGCGGTCCGACAGCACCAGGCGGTCCTGGCGCAGCAGGTCGGTGCGGCTGGCATAGGACGCCAGGTCCCAGCGCTCGCCGCGCGCGATGCGTCCCGCCGACACCGTATCCAGCCAGGCCAGCGAAGCTCCGTCGGCGAGGTGCAGTTCGACCCGCTGCGCGTACCGGCTGCCAGCGAAGCAGGACACCGGCTCGGGCAGGCTGGCCAGCAGCCCGCCGGGGGCGACGCGGACGGTGATGGACTGCCGGGCGGTGGCGCCGGTCGAGCGGTAGACCTTGGTCGTCGCCTGGGTGCCGATGAACAACGCGGCGTCCGCACCGACGTCCAGGTCCAGCGACACGCTGTCGCCGGCGACCAATCCGCCGCCGTAGGTGGCGGCGCAGGCCCACACCGCCGCCCCGCGCGGGCGCGGCAGCATCAGCTTGAGCGGCTCGGTCGCCTGCCAGACCGTCGCCGCCGAGGCGCCGTCGACGCGTTCGATGCGCAGCCGTCCACCGCCACTGCGTGCAAGCTGGGTCCGGGGTCCGGGGTCCGGGGTCCGGGGTCCGGTGACATGTTGGTCGTCTGTGTTTGGCATCTCCAACCGCGTCGGGACTCCGGACCCCGGACCCCGGACCCCGGACGCGACACTCACACGCTCAGCCACTTCCCGACCACCTCGCCGGTCAGCTCGCTGGTGGCGCCGCGGGCGACGACCTGGCCGCGATCCATGATCGCGAAGCGGTCGCCGATCTCCTTGACGAAGTCGAGGTACTGCTCGACCAGCACCACCGCCATGCCCTCGCCGGCGAGGCGCCGCAGGACGCGGCCGATCTCCTCGATGATGTTCGGCTGGATGCCCTCGGTCGGCTCGTCCAGGAGCAGGACCGACGGCTTGCCGACCAGGGCACGGGCGATCGCCAGCTGCTGCTGCTGGCCGCCGCTGAGGTCGCCGCCGTTGCGCTTGGCGAACTGGCGCAGGATGGGGAACATGTCCATGCCGGCCTCGACCGCGGCCTGGTCGGTGGCACCGCGGGCGCTGAAGCCGATCTCCAGGTTCTCGCGCACGGTCAGCTTGGGGAAGATCTCGCGGCCTTGCGGCACCAGGGCGATGCCGCCGCGGGCGCGCACATGCGCCGGCTCGGCGGTGAGGTCGCGCCCGCCCAGCTTCACGCTGCCGGACTTGGCGCGGATCTGGCCCATGATCGAGCGCATCAGGGTGGTCTTGCCCACGCCGTTGCGGCCCATCACGCAGGTCACCTGGCCGGCCGGGGCCTCCAGCGAGACGCCATGCAGGACCTGGACCGAGCCATAGGCGGTGATCAGGCCGTCGACCTGGAGGCTCACGGCTTCCTCTCCTTCCCGCGTCCGAGGTACGCTTCGCGCACCTTGGGGTCGGCCTGCACCATGTCGAGCGGCCCGTCGGCCAGGACGCGCCCCTCGCACAGGACGGTGACGCGGCTGGCCAGGCGGCGGACGAACTCCATGTCATGCTCGATGACGATGATGGTGTGGTGGCCCTTCAGCTCGTTGAGCAGGTCGGCGGTCAGCATGGTCTCGTCGTCGGTCAGGCCGGCCGCCGGCTCGTCGACCAGCAGCAGGCGCGAACCCGACACCATCAGCATGGCGATCTCCAGCCACTGGCGCTGGCCGTGCGACAGGTCGCGGGCCGGCGCGCGCGCCAGCTTGCGCAGGTGGACGCGGTCGAGCAGCTGCAGGATCTGCCGCTGCTGCGCCCAGGTCGGCCGGCCGGTCAGGGTGCGCCACCAGGTGCGGCGGCCGGGCAGGGCCAGCTCCATGTTCTCGTAGACCGAGAGGCCGTCGAACACCGAGGGGGTCTGGAACTTGCGGCCGACGCCCAGGGCGGCGATCTGCGAGTCGCGCCAGCGCGTGACCTCGTGGTCATCGATCACCACGCTGCCGGTGGTGGCACGGGTCTTGCCGCTGATCACGTCGCACAGGGTGGTCTTGCCGGCGCCGTTGGGGCCCACGACGACGCGCAGTTCGCCGCGATCGACCGCGAAGTATTTCACGTCGAGGGCGCGGAAGCCGTCGAACTCGACGACGAGGTCGGTGACCTGGAGGAAATCCTGCTTCGCGCTCATCGCCAGCTCCGGGCACGGGCCACGATCGCGCGCCAGCCGCCGGCCAGGCCGGTGGGCATGAACAGCACGACGCTGACGAAGATGGCGCCGATGATGAAGGGCCACGCCTTGGGCATGAGGGTGGTCAGCCAGGCGTAGAGGAGGTTGATGACCAGGGCGCCGACCACCGCGCCGACCACGGTGCCGCGTCCGCCCACCGCCACCCACACCACCGCCAGGATGGACTCGATCGCCATCATGTTGGCCGGGGTGACGATGCCGGTCTGCGGCGTGTAGAGGGCGCCGCCGATGCCGGCCAGCACCGCGCCGAAGGCGAAGATGGCGGTCTTGAACCACACCGGATCGTAGCCGGCGAAGCGCAGGCGGCTCTCGTTGTCGCGGATGGCGACCAGCAGCCGGCCGAAGCGGGTGCGGGTCAGCCACAGGGCGGCGGCGGTCGAGGCGCACAGGGCGACCGCCGAGAGGATGTAGAGGCCCAGCTTGGTCGAGGTCTCGCGCAGGTCGAAACCGAGGATGTGGGTGAAGTTGGTCAGGCCGTTGGTGCCGCACAGCTGCAGGTCGTTGCGGCAGAACAGCAGCCACAGCGCCACCGTCGCAGCCTGGCTGATGATCGAGAAGTAGACCCCGCGGATGCGGCTTCTGAAGGCGAAGAAGCCGAAGATCGCCGCAGCGGTGCCGGGGACCAGGATCACCATCGACAGGGCGAAGGCCGCCGAGTCGAAGGGCTTCCAGAACCACGGCAGGCTCATGCCGGCAGGATCGCTGGAGACCACGAACAGCGCGCGCGGGATGCCACCGCCGTCCAGCGGCCCGTGCATCGCCAGATACATGCCGCAGGCGTAGCCTCCGAGGGTGAAGAACATCGCCTGGCACAGCGACAGCACGCCGCAGTAGCCCCACACCAGATCGAGGCCGATGGCGACCATGGCGAGGCAGCAGTAGCGGCCGAGCTGCGACAGCTGCGACTGGTCGAGGTGCCCGGTGGCGAACAGGGCCGGTATGCCGATGCACAGGAGGATGGCTCCCAGGCCGGGACCGATGAGGTCCAGCCAGCGGACCAGGCCGCCGGGCGAGCGGCGCGCGAGGACGTCGAGGAGGATGGCGTCGTTGCCGCCGCCGGCGGTGCGGAGTCCGTCAGACATCGGCGAGCCTCCCCTTGGCCGGGAACAGGCCCGAGGGCCGCCACTGCAGGAAGAGGATGATCGCGCCCAGCACGATCACCTTGGCCCACACCGCCTGGGTGAAGGGCTCCAGCAGCTTGTTGGCCAGGCCCAGGCCCAGACCGCTCCAGATCACGCCGGCGAGGTTGCCGACGCCGCCGGTCGCGACGACCAGGAAGGAGTCGATGATGAATTCCTGGCCCATGTCCGGCTTCAGGCCGCCGATCAGGGTCAGCGCCGCGCCGGCGGCGCCGGCCAGGCCGCTGCCGAGGGCGAAGGTCATCCCGTCGATGGCGCGGGTGTTGACGCCCAGGCTGGCGGCGGTGCGCCGGCTCTGGGTGGTGGCGCGCACCAGCAGGCCCATGCGCGTACGGGTCAGCAGCAGCCACACGCCGACGATCGACGCGACGGTGAGGATGATGATGAAGATGCGGTTCCACGGTAGCACCAGGCCGGTGGCCGGCTCCCAGCCGCCGACCAGCCAGTCGGGGGCGGTCACCGCCTGGTTGTCGCCGAAGGTGGTGCGGATGGTCTGGATCAGCAGGTAGCTGACGCCCCAGGTCGCCAGCAGGGTCTCCAGCGGACGGCCGTAGAGGTGGCGGATCACCAGCAGCTCGATCAGCCAGCCGACCACGGCGGCGCAGGCGAAGGCGGCCACGACTCCCAGCGGGAAGTAGGCCGGCAGCCAGGCGGCGGGCAGGAAGCGCTCGAAGCCCCACTGCGTGATCAGGGTCGCATAGGCGCCGATCATCAGCATCTCGCCATGCGCCATGTTGATCACGCCCATCAGACCGAAGGTGATCGACAGGCCGAGGGCCATGATGATCAGGATCGATCCGGCGGAGAGGCCGCTGAAGATGGTCTGGGCGACCCGCACGCCGCTCTGCCAGTTGTCGATCGCCGCCTTGGCCTGCACGGCGGCGGTCTTCACCGCCGGATCGGGATCCTCGGCCGCCAGCTTGGCGAGGCGGTCGCGGGCGCCGGCGGCATGCAGATCGGCCAGGCGGGCGCA
>JAFLCQ010000177.1 GCA_017302815.1 Planctomycetota bacterium | reverse complement strand
GCCCCGGCCTGGCGTGCGGCATCCACCGCCGCGCGCGCCTTCGCCACCGCGGTGGTGGCGGCGTCCAGCCTGGCGCGGGCTGCCTCGCCCAGATCGGGCGAGCGCTCGGCCGCGGTCGCGAGCTGCTTCGACGCCCGCTCCAGCCGACTGCCGGCATCGCGCATACGATCCTGCGAGCGTTTGGCGTCACCGCGGTCCTGCCGCGCGATGTCGGCCGCCTCGTTCACGCGGTCGCGAGCGTCGCGGGCGGCGTTGGCGCTGGAATCGCGCTGCCGGTCAGCCGCCTCGCGCTGCTCGCGCACCAGGCGGTCGGCCTGCTCGCGCAGCTCGCGGGCGACGCGATCGCGCACCTGCTCCTGCATGCGACGTGCCAGATCCGGAGCGACCTGGCTTTCGACCTGGGCGAGGAAGCGCTCGGCCAGATCGGTCTCGGCGGCGGCGGCGAGCATCTCGTCGAGGTTCTCGACCAGGTCGCGCTGCAGTTGCGCCTCGAGGTTGCGCAGGTCCTGCTCGGAGATGTCGGGATTCGCCAGGGCGGCGGCGAAGCTGCGCTCGCTGGCGAGCAGCTCGCGCGACAGCTCCTCCCACAGCTTGGCGCGCTGCTCGGGCGTGATCGCCTCGGTCAGCTTCTCGAACTGCTCGCGCAGCTGAGCGTCGACCTGCTGGCGCGTCGACTCGATGCGCTGCTCCTGGGCGAAGGCCTTGGCCTTGACCGTCTCCTTGGCCATGTGCTCGGCATTCGCGCGGATGGTGCGCTCCAGCTCCATCGCGGCCTGCTTGGCGAGCAGGGCCGGGATGCCCCAGGCGATGCCGGCGCCGGCATGCGCGATCAGCGACCAGGCGACGAAGGTGCGCAGGCGCGAACGGACGGTGGACTCGGGCTGGTTCATGGCGTCCTTCAGCGTGAGGCGACCGGGCCGCCGGGATCGAGCTGGAAGCCGACCTGGCTGATGCCGGCCGAGCGCACCGCGTTCCACACCTGAACGACGCGCTCGTAGCGCACGTCCTTGTCGGCGACGATGATCGCGGTCGGCAGTTCGGTGCCGGCGTCCTTGGCGGCCTCGCGTTCAGCCTTCCAGGCCTTGAGGTCGGCGACCAGCTGCGACAGCTGCTCGTAGCGGTCGTCGGGGCTAGAGGCGAGGCGGCGCAGCACCTGGCCCTCCTTGGCGATGATCACCGTCCAGGCGTCCACGACGTTGATGGACTGGGTCTCGGCCGCCTGCGGCACTTCGACCTGGAAGCCCTCCTTCAGCACCGGGGCGGTGACCATGAAGATCACCAGCAGCACCAGCATGACGTCGACCAGCGGCGTGACGTTGATCTCGGAGATCGCGCGGCGCCTGCCCTTGCCGCCTCCCATGCTCATCCCCATGGCGGCCTCAGGCCAGCGCCGGGGTGGCCGGAACCGCGCCTGCCTGCACCGGGACAGCAGACGGCTGCGACGGCGGGACGGAGGCTGCGGCAGCCTGCCCCTCGGGGATCTCGGCCAGCGAACCGGTCGCGCGCATGAGGTGCAGCACGCGCTCCATCAGGCAGGTCGCCTCCTCGTTCTCCTCGTCCAGGCGGGCGGAGATCTGATTGTAGAACATCACCGCCGGGATGGCGACGGCGAGGCCGGCGGCAGTGGCGATGAGGGCGGCGGCGATCGGCGGCGCCAGGACCTGCAGGCTGGCGCTCTTGGCCGTGCCCAGGGTCTGGAAGGTGGCCATGATGCCCCACACCGTGCCGAAGAGGCCGATGAAGGGCGAGGCGCTGCCGGCGGTCGCCAGCACGGGCAGGTGGCGGCCGAGGCGGGTCATCTCGGCCTTGAGGGCGTGCTCCATCGCCAAGCGCACGCGGTCCTCGAGGTTGCGGTGCGAGCGCAGGGGGATGTGGTCGCCATCCACCGCCGCCGTCTGGGAGGCCTCCTGCCGGGCGCTGGCCCGGGCGGCCATGCCGGCGGCGAACACGGTGTACTGCAGGGCCGGGCCGTCGCCGACCTTCCCGCGTTCAAGCACCTCACCGGTATGGCTGGCCGAGGAGAATATCTGTGTGAACGCGGCATTGTTCCGCTTCAGGCGGCCCAGCGCGCGCATCTTCATGATGATCACCGCCCACGACAGGATCGAGAGGACGATGAGGAAGAGCAGCACGCCTTGTTCGAGGGTGCTGGACGACATCACCGACTCGCTGATGAGATCCCAGAAGCTGGCTGCGGCCATGCTCACCTTTCCGCCGGCTGTCCGCCGGACTGCGCTTGTCTAGGCAACGGGTCCACCCCCCGCTGTGACGCGCGGGCGGTCGACGGCCTGGACATGGCGTCTACGGCGGATGCCGATCCGCGTTGAGGGTATCAGCGGGCAGCAGCGGTTTCGGAAAGGCCGACTGGACCTGGGCTGCCTGCGCTCCCGCGCGCTGGAGGTGCTGCAGCGCCAGGTCCTCCTGCCCGGCGATGCGGGCGTGGTAGGCGACCAGGGCGTTGCCCGGCTGATCGAATCCGTCGCCACCATCCGCCAGCAGCGCCTGGGCGAGATGCAGGCGGTCCTGGGCGGTCAGCTTGCGCCAGGAGAAGGTGAACTGCCCCTCGACGCCGATGCGGCCCTGCACGGTGTCGCCATCGATGCCCTCGATGCGCACGCTCTGCCGCAAGGCCTCCAGGCGGAAGGCGGGGTTGCGCCGCCGTTGCAGCCGTTCACGGACCGCCGACAGGAGGACGCCATCCCAGCGCGCCGCCCCCTCCGCGGTCGGCACCGGGGTCGGAGCCGGGGCGGGACGCACCGCTGGCGCCGCCGGGGCCGGCTTGACCTTGGTCGCGATCCTGGCCCTGCCGTAGCCCGGACCCACCTGCACCGCGGTCGGATCATGCAACCGCGGCAACAGGGCGTAGGTCGGGATGGCCTCGACCTCCGGCGTCCAACCGGAGATCCACAGCGGAACCTCGCTCAGCTGCACGGAACCGTCGCGCCCGTCCACCTGCCGGCCGAAGACGTCGCACACCTGGGCCGAACCAGGCAGCTCAAGCATCGCAGTCCCGGTGCGCATCCATGCCACCAGGCCGGGCTTCTCCTCGCCGCGTTGGAAGACGTAGCCGTGCACCTGGTCGCCACCGCGCAGCTTCGCCCGACCCAGCCAGCGGCAGCCCTGGGTCTGGGCGATGAGGTTGGCGTAGGCGGCGATCGCCGGCTTGGGGCTGTGGTCCTTGCGTACGATGCCGAAGTGGAACTCGCAGTTGAAGGCGTCGTTGGCCGGATCCCCCTTCCACGTCGCCATCGTCCACTCCACCAGATCGTAGTAGAAGACCTTCTCCGCCCCATGCGCCAGGTTCAGCACCAGGGCGCGCACCAACTGACCGGCCTGGTCGAGCTCGCTCACCGCCACGTAGTGCTCGGTCGTGCCGAGGAAGGTGGTGAAACCGAGCTCGCCGACCCAGATCGGCCAGCTGAGCTTGTTACGGCGCAGGAACTCGGCGTAGCCGGCATAGCCGCCGTTGAGGTCGCCATGATCCTCGGGCTTGGACTTGTGGGCATAGCTGTGCGGCGAGATGCCGCCGATGCTGCCGACGGGTGCGCGCTCGAAATAGGCCTCGGCCTGCTTCAGCCCGCCTTCCCAGAAGACCGTCGACCTGGGATCGGCCGCCTGGGTGGCGCGCTGGAAGGCCGGAGCGAAGAAGCGGGCGTAGACGTCGATCCACAGGCCCGAGGTGCGGTCGCCGCCGAAGATGCGCATCCAGTGCAGATCGGGCTCGTTGAGCATGTCGTAGCAGTCGACGGCCGCGCCGACCCCGGATGCGTAGGTCTTCTGCTGCTCGACCACCGGGGTGAAGTCGTAGCTTCCATCCGCACGGCGGTTGTCCTCGCGCGATTTCGGCCCCCAGGCGAAATGAGGGAAGTAGCACAGCCCCTGCGCCTCGGCGTTCGCGTAGGCCTTGTCGTCACCGGCGGAGGTGTCCTTGGCCGCATGGCCGTCGCGGATCCAGCCGATGCCGATGCGCTTGACGATCTCGGCGGCGACCGGCTTGTACCAGTAGTTGCCGTAGTGGCAGTTGATGCCGAAGGGCGAGTTCGGCTCCTTCCCGGCGACGCGGTTGTCGGGGATGACGGCATAGCTGCCGGCAGAGCCGGGACGCCAGCCCGGCAGCCTGGCCCTGACCGCGTACCAGCCGAAACCCGCCGGCAGGACGACCTCGCCTGATGGCGCATCGAGTTCCTGGACCACGCCACCCCAGGCGTCCTCGACCCGCACGAACACGCCGCCATCGGCGTCGAAGGCCCCCACCGGCTTCTCGCCGGTGACGAAGAGGTTCCCCGGCACCCGCGTGGTGAAGCCCACGTCCTTGGGCGATGGCAGCAGCGCGATGCGTTCGAGATCGAGGGTCGCCGTCGGCGCCTGCCCGGCCCGCATCCCGACCGAGACCATGCGCAGACGCGCACGCAGCGATCCATCGCCGCGCTTGAGCGCTGTCCAGCCACGCAGGTCCGCCGGGATCGCCAGGCGGTCGAGGCGCCAACCGTCCTCGGTAACCGCGACCTCGGCCTCCAGGAGATCGTCGGCATCGGCGATCCGCACCACCAGGGTGGATCCGCGGGTGGCGCGACCGCTCACCACCACCTCCTGCGGCTGCACCGGCAGATCGGGATCGGAGAAGACGCGGCCCATCGCCGAGGCGTCGCATTCCAGCGCGGTGTATTGCTGCTCGGGCCGGAAGCGCACCTGCAGCCGGGTCAGCTTGCGGCCATCGACGGTGGCTTGGGCGGGCTTCATCTCCGCCGCGGCATCGCCGGCGATCTGCGGGATCTTGGCCGATGTCGCGGCGTCGTAGATGGTGAAGAGGAAGGCGTCCTCTGGACGCGCCACCTCCCCGGCGGCGATCCAGCCACAGCACAACATCCACCCCAGGCAGAGCGCGATCCGACCCATGCCATCCTCCGTCGCAGGTTGTACGACCGAGGAATACAAACGTTTGCAATCAAAATCGGTTCAATGTCATCGCAAAGCCAAGGCAGGCATGGGCTTGGATCAGCCGAGCAGGGCCAGCATGCCGCGATACCAGGCCTGCCAGCGGGCGCGCTGCTGCGGCCGGGGGCCGATCGCCGCCACCGCCTCCTCGACCGGGGGCAGGCACCAGGCCACCCGCCCGGCGCCGACGCGGTTGACCCCGATCGCCGGAAGGCCGTCCTCGTCGCGGGCGACGACCTGGGCGCTGTCGATGCGCACCTCGGGACGCTGCACGGCGGGCTCGGGGAAGTTCCAGGTCGCTCCGAAGGCCTCGACCGCCACCGGCTTGCGGGCGCGGTAGTCCATCGGACGCGCTCCGATCAACTCGGCCTGCGGCGCCCCCCACTGCATCGGGGTGGGGCTGTGCCAGAGCAGCCGGCCGCCACCGCGCACCCATTCCAGCAGCACGCGCTGGTCGGCGTGGTCCAGAGCCATGCCGGCGACGGTGAGGATCCTGACGTGGTCGGGTATGCCATGCTCCAGCCGCACCACCTCGGGCTGGCCGGCCACCGCCTTGATGTGATGGAAGGCGAGGGACAGGCGCCGGGCGCAGGCGCCGGGGTGGTTGCCGGGGTTGGCAGGCTCGTCGCGGTGCCACCAATGGCGCGGCCAGGCGATGGCATGCGCGGCCGGCGGCGGCTCGGCGAGCGGATCGAGATCGCGGGCGAAGCCGATGAAGCGTTGCAACCCCGGTTTCACCCGGCCCTGCGCGTCGACCAGGCCGAGCTGCGATTCCATGCCGACCTTGGTGTAGGGATGGATCAGGGCGGGGATGTCGCGCAGGCACCACCACAGGAAGCCGTTGGCGCCGGCCCGTCGCGCCGCCGGCAGCATCGCCGCCAGGTAGGACTCCTGACGCGGCCCATCGGTCGTCAGGATGGTGCCGAACTCCTGCAGCATCACCGGCGCGAAGCTGCGGGCGGCGGCGCAGTAGCAGGGCAGGAGATCGGCGGCCAGCGGATCGCCCATGCCGTCGAACTGCACCGCATGCCAGTCGGGCACCGGGTAGCCATGCATGGACAGGAAGTCGGTGCCGGTCTGGCGATCGAAGCGGTGCGCGTCATTGCACAGCTGGTTCTGATCGTTGCCCGAGACGATGAGCAGCCCGGGGTCCGCTCCGCGCACCGCCGCGGTGACCTGGCGGAACCATTCCGCGTTCTCCGCCGGAGAGGCCGCCTGGGCGTCGGCGAGGCAGTTCATCTCGTTGCCGAGGTCGATGGCCAGGACGTGCTCGCGGTGGCGGCTGATCACCCGCGTCGCGGCGGCGGCGAAGGCGGCGCTGCGCGCGACCATCACCGGGTCGCTGAACAGGTTGCGCCCGCGCTTCCACGCCGGCCAGAACACACCGCCGCTCATGAAGCCGACGAACAGCGAGGGATGGGCCTTGAGGCCCAGTTCGCCGCACCAGCCCAGCATGCGGTCGAGGCGCGCGAACATCGCCGCGTCGCAGCGGCCCTCTTCGGGTTCGAAGTCCTGCCAGCGCAGGAAGAAGCGCACGCTGTCCAGGCCGAGATCGCGGACCAGCGCGAGGTCGGCCTTGATCTCGGCCTCGGGCCAGCGCGCCCACAGTTCGACACCGCATGAGCCGGGCCAGTAGTTCACGCCGGAGGGCACGAACGGGCGGTCGCCGTCGAGGAAGCAGCGGCCGGACGGATGCAGGGTGATCATGACGCCAGCATGCACCTCCACCGTCCGATGCGCCATGTCCGCATCGCCGTCGCGCCTATCCGTTCCTGCGCCGGGGCGTAGCATGCCGGCATGGTCGCCCGCTGGACACCACACGCCTGCATCGCCCATCGCGGCGGTTCGCATCTGGCACCCGAGAACACCCTGCCCGCCTACGAGCAGGCGGCCGGCCTGGGCCACACCTGCGGCGAATGCGATGTGCAGCTGACCGCCGACGGGGTGCCGGTCCTCCTGCACGACGACACCCTGGAGCGCACCACCGATGGCCATGGGCGCCTTATCGACCGCAGCGCCGCCGACGTGCTGGCTCTCGATGCCGGGAGCTGGTTCCATCCGCGCTGGGCCGGGACCCGTGTCCCCACCCTGGCGCAGGCCCTGGCGGCCTGGAGCCGACTCGGCATGGCGCCGGTCATCGAGCTGAAATGCGGCGACGGGCAGGATCCGGCCCGGCTGGGCGTGGCGGTGTCGGCGATGGTCGCTGCGGCCTGGAGCGGCCCGACGCCGCTGCTGATCTCCTTCATTCCCGAGGCCCTGTCGGCGGCCGCCACGACCGCCCCGCTGCTGCCTCGCGGGCTGCTGCTGGAGGCATGGTGCGACGACTGGCGCGAACGCGCCGCCGCGGTGGGCGCCTGCTGCCTGGACATCCACCACGGCCTGGCCACCGCCGCGCGCGCGGCGGC
>JAFLCQ010000176.1 GCA_017302815.1 Planctomycetota bacterium | reverse complement strand
CCACTGCCAGGCGCGCGCCGCCGCTGGACGAGGCCGGACCGCGCCCCTCGCGATCGGCGAGGGTGCGCACGACGAAGGCATCGAAGGCGCCACGCATGGCGGCGGCGCGGCGCAGCTCGTCACGCATGCGCACGAAGGCGCCGGCCAGCACGCCGAACTCGTCGCGGGTGCGCACGTCGATCTCGACCGCGAGATCACCGTCCGCCACCGCCTGCATGCCGCGCGACAGCTCCGCCACCGGCCGGCGCATGCGCCAGGCGATGAGCAGTCCCGCGGCGAGGAAGGCGAGCAGGGTCGACCCCAGCAGCACGGCGCTGTGCACGAGGAAATCGCGCCGCAGCGCATCGAGGCTGTGGGCGGGCAGGTCGACGCCGACCAGGCCGGTCGAGGATCCGTCCGCGGCGCGGATCGGGGCGTAGCCGGACAGCCAGGATCCCCATTGGTCGCGGGTCGGCTCGCCATCGACCTGCGGTCCATCGAAGCCGAGCAGGAGCTCGGGGGCGCCACGCGCCGGATAGCGCTGGCCCGGGGCCGCCCGCGCCTCGTCGGGACCGACCACGCCATCGCCATCGCGATCGACCTCGTCGGAGGCGTCGCAGACGAACTGCACCACCCCGCTGGCAGCGGTCTCGGGCAGCCGGGCCATGGTGTAGATGAAGTGCACCTCGGGGAAGGCGGAGCGGAAGCGCGCCAGCTTCAGCCGGAGATCGGCGATGGCCTGCGCCTGTCCCTGCGGGTCGGCGGCCATGCGGGCATGGGCCTCTCCGTCGATCAGCTGCGACGCCCCGGAGGCGATGCCGCCCAGCTGCTGGCGCATCATCGCCAACTGCCCATCGATGGCGCGCTCGGTGATCGCCCAGCCGGCAGCGACCGCGCCCAGGCTGGACACCAGCCAGATCGCGGCGGTCAAGCGCAGCCAGAACGGCAGGCGGGAGCGGACCGCGCGCGCCTGGCCGGAGCCCTGCGCCGGCATCGGCCGGCTGGTGGAGGCGATCACCGGCCGGCTGCCGCTGGCGCTGGGGGAGGTGCCCGGCGCCCCATGCACGGCGGTGACCGCGGTCGCGGTCGGATCGACCTCCGCCTGCGGCGGACGCGGCGTGTCGGAGCCTTGCAGCGCCGCCAGGGCGGCGCCGGCGTCGGGAAAGCGCCGCGACGGATCGTGGTCGAGCTGCCGCCGCATCCAGGCGATGAACTCGGGGGGCTGGCCCGGCGGCAGGGCCTGCGGATCCGGACTGCTGCTGCCACCTGCGAAGGGGTGCACCCCGGTGGCGACCTCGCACAGCACGACCATGAGGGCCCACAGGTCCCCTGCCGGCACGGCCTCGCCGCCGGCCATGCGCTCGGGCGGGATGAAGCGGCGGGTGCCGACCACCTCGCCGCTGGCGGTCAGGTCGCTGTCCTCTGCATCGGCGAGGCCGAAATCGAGCAGCTTGTAGATCCCGCCGCCGCACAGCATGATGTTGGACGGCTTGATGTCGCGGTGGACGATGCCGGCGGCATGCGCGGCGGCGAGGCCGCGCATGCACTGCCAGGCGCAGTCGCGCACCAGCGGCGGAGGCAGGCGTCCGGTGCGGGCGGCCAGTTCGCGCAGGTCTTCGCCGACCAGGCGCTCCATGACCAGATGCGGCGGATCGGCGTCGGGCTCGAAGGCGAAGACCTGCACCACATGCGGATCCGACAGGCGAGCCAGGGCGCGCGCCTCGCGCACGAAGCGCTCCCGCGCGCGCGCGACGCGCAGGCGATGCGGCATAATCAGCTTCAGCGCCACTTCGCGCTGCAGATCCGGGTCCCAGGCCAGCATGACGGTGCCCATCCCGCCCTGGCCGAGCAGGGCGCGCACCTCGTACTTGCCGATCCGCTCGGGCTGGCCCATGTCCGGGCACGCTATCCGGTGCCGCCGCCGCCTGCAACCCGGACGCGAGGATCAGCGATTGAGCTGGCTGTAGCGGTCGATCCAGCCGGGAAGCTCGGTGAATCCCCCGCGCCAGGAGAAATGCGCAGCATCGGCGGGGCAGCTGGCCGAGAGCGTACGCTGGCCGTGGTCGACCAGCAGGTCGAGCGGCTTGCCGCAGACGGGGCAATCGATCAGGGCGGCCAGCTTGGCGGTGCCATCGCCGTCGGCTATGTCGCCGAGGATGCCGACGATGCGCTCGAGTTCATTGGCCATGGCGGAATCCTGATACGCGACGACCCGCGGCATCGCCGCGGGTCGTCGCCGATCGCCTCAGTGCGATCGGATCAGAAGGTCTCCTTCGCGGCCAGGTCCCAGCTCTGCAGGATCTGGATGTAGTTGCCGCGCTCATACAGCTTCGGATCCGGGCAGCGCGACAGGTTCAGGCTGCCGCGCATCTGGTTCAGCGACTCGTACTCGTGGGCCGCCAGCCAGTCGGCCAGGCGCAGGCGCAGCTCGCGGATGGCGCCGGGACCGCTCTTGATGATGCGGCTGACCACCTGCACGGCGTGGGCGCCGCACATGATCGCCTTCACCGCCTCGACCTCGCTGTGCACGCCGCCGGTGGCGGCGAGGGACAGCTTGCGCTGGGCCGAGAGGACGGCGAGCCAGTGCAGGCGCAGCAGGACTTCCGAGCGGTGGCTCGGGTAGGTGCGGCGGACCTCCTGGTTCTCGACGTCGACGTCCGGCTGGAAGAAGCGGTTGAAGACCACCAGGCCGTTGGCGCCGGTGTCCTCGAGCCGCTTCGCCAGGTTGGCGAAGGCGGTGAAGTAGGGGCTGAGCTTCACCGCCATGGGCACCTTCACCGCCGAGCGCACGGCCTTCACCGTCGCGACCAGGCGGTCCTCCACCTGGGCGGCGGACTCGTTGGGGTCCATCGCCACCTCGTAGAGGTTCAGCTCCAGCGCGTCGGCGCCGGCCTGCTCCATGAGGCGGGCGTAGTCGGTCCAGCCGCCGGGCGAGACGCCGTTGAGCGAGGCGACGACCGGGATGCGCACCGCCGCCTTGATGCGGCGGATGTTCTCCAGGTACTCGTCGGTGCCGACGCGGTAGTCGTCGGCGCCGGGCAGGTAGCTGGTCGCCTCGGCGAAGGAGTCGGCCCCCTGCTCGTGGGCGTGCTGGGTGGCGCGGCTTTCGGCAACGATCTGCTCCTCGAACAGCGAGGGCATGACCAGCATCGGGGCGCCGGCGTCCTCGAGGGCGCGCACGGCGCCGAGGTCGTTCACCACCGGCGATGCGCCGGGGATGAACGGGTGGGGCAGCTTGAAGCCGAGGTAGGTGGTCGAGAGATCCATGATGAAAGTCCTAGGTCGTATGGTTGTCTGGGGTTCCCATCATCACTCTTCGCCACCCGCCGAGGCGGCGGGCTTGGCCGCGGGCGCCTGCTTGTCGAGCGGGAAGCGGATCTCGGCCAGCTTCTGGTAGAGCGCAACGCGCTGGGCGGCGTGCTCGACCTGCATCTCGGACAGGGCCTTGAAGCGCACCGGGTCCAGCTTCTCGACCATGCGGAAGCGGGTCTCGTTGCGCAGGTAGTCCAGCACCGGGGCCTTGCCGCCCTCGCTGTCGAGGATGAGCGGGATCTCGCCCTTCTCGCTGCGGCGCGGGTCGAAGCGGTAGAGCGGCCACACGCCGCTGTTCACCGCCAGCTTCTGCTGTTCGAGTCCGTTGCGCAGATCGTAGCCGTGCGCGATGCAGTGGCTGTAGGCGATGATGATCGCAGGACCGGGGTAGCTCTCGGCCTCCTGGAAGGCCTGCACGGTGTGGGCGTCCTTGGCGCCGAAGGCGACCGAGGCGACATAGGCGTGGCCGTAGGCCATCGCCATCAGGCCGAGGTCCTTCTTGTGGATGGCCTTACCGGCGACCGCGAACTTCGCCGAGGCGCCGATCGGGGTGGCCTTCGAGGCCTGGCCGCCGGTGTTGGAGTACACCTCGGTGTCCATGACCAGGATGCGCACCTTGCGGCGGTTGGCGAGGACATGGTCGAGGCCGCCGTAGCCGATGTCGTAGGCCCAGCCGTCGCCGCCGAAGATCCACACGCTCTTGTCGACCAGGTAGTCGGCCAGTACCAGCAGGCGCTTGGGCTCATCGCCCTCCAGCTGCGCCAGCTTGCGCTTCAGCTCGGTCACACGGCCGCGCTGGGCGATGAAGTCGGCCTCGCTGCCCTGGGTCGCGGCGAGGATCTGCGCCGCCAGCTCGCCGCCGACCTTGGGGGCCAGGGCGAGGAGCAGGATACGGGCCTGCTCGGACAGGGCGTCGACGCCCAGGCGCAGGCCGAGGCCGAACTCGGCGTTGTCCTCGAACAGGCTGTTGGCCCAGGCCGGGCCGCGGCCGTCCTTGTTCTGCGCGTACGGGGTGGTCGGCAGGTTGCCGCCGTAGATCGACGAGCAGCCGGTGGCGTTGGCGATGATCGCACGGTCGCCGAAGAGCTGGCTGACCAGCTTGACGTAGGGCGTCTCGCCGCAGCCGGCGCAGGCGCCGGAGTATTCGAAGAGCGGCTGCAGGAACTGGCTGGTGCGGACGTCGAACTTCGCGTACTTGGTCCGGTCCATCTCCTTCAGGTCGAGGAAGAACTTGTAGTTCTCGCGCTCGGGGGCGAAGAGGTTCAGCGCCGGCGCCATGTCGAGCGCCTTGTGCTTCGGGTTGCTCTTGTCCTTGGCCGGGCAGACCACCGCGCACAGGCCGCAGCCGGTGCAATCCTCGGGGGCGACCTGGATGGTGAACTTCTGGCCCTTCAGCTCGGGCGCCTTGGCGTCCTGCGCCTTGAAGGTGGCGGGGGCCTTGGCCAGCTCGGCGCCGTCGTAGGCCTTCACGCGGATGGCCGCGTGCGGGCAGACGAAGGCGCACTTGTTGCACTGGATGCAGATCGCGTTGTCCCACACCGGGATCTCGACCGCGATGCCGCGCTTCTCCCACTGCGTGGTGGCGGTGGGCCAGGTGCCGTCGATCGGGAAGGCCGACACTGGCAGGGCGTCGCCCTTGCCGGCCAGCATCACCGCCTGCACCTGCTTGGTGAACTCGGGGGCGTCCTCGGGGACGACCGGCAGCTGGCGGACCTTGGAGTCGGCCTTGTCGCCCTTGATCTCGTGCAGGTTGGCCAGGGTCGCGTCGACCGCGGCCCAGTTCTTCTGCACCACCTCGTCGCCGCGCTTGCCGTAGGTCTTCTTGATCGCCGCCTTGATCTCGGCGATCGCCTCCTCGCGAGGCAGGACCTTCGACAGGGCGAAGAAGCAGGTCTGCATGATGGTGTTGATGCGGCCGCCCATGCCGGTCTGCTTCGCGACCGCGATGGCGTCGATGGCGTAGAGCTTCAGCTTCTTGGCCAGCACGACCTGCTGGAACTCGACCGGCAGCTTGCCCCACACCTGCTCCTGCGGGAAGGGCGCGTTGATCAGCACGGTGGCGCCGTCGGCGGCGTTATCGAGCACGTCCATACGCTCGACGAAGCGCCACTGGTGGACGGCGACGAAGCTGGCCTTGGTGATGAGGTATGGCGCCCTGATCGGCGACTTGCCGAAGCGCAGGTGGCTGACCGTCATCGAGCCCGACTTCTTCGAGTCGTACACGAAGTAGCCCTGGGCGTGCATGCCGGGCATGTGGCCGATGATCTTGATCGAGTTCTTGTTCGCACCCACGGTGCCGTCGGCGCCGAGGCCGTAGAACAGGGCCTTCACCGTGTCGGCCGGCTCGACGTCGAGGTCGGGCAGCAGGGGCAGCGACAGCTTGGTGATGTCGTCGACGATGCCGACAGTGAAGCGGCGGCGGGGCTGGGGCTTGGCCAGCTCCTGGAACACCGACTGCACCATCGCCGGGGTGAACTCCTTGGACGACAGGCCGTAGCGGCCGCCGACCACCTGGATGCCGAGGCCGGCCTCGGCCACCGCCATCATCACGTCCTGGAACAGCGGCTCGCCATTGGCGCCGGGCTCCTTGGTGCGATCGAGGACGGCCAGCTTCTTGACGCTCTTGGGCAGGGCGGCCAGGACCTGGGCGACCGGGAAGGGACGGTACAGGCGCAGGGTGATGACGCCAACCTTCTCGCCCTTCTTGGCGAGGTGGCGGGCGGTCTCGGCGGCGGTCTCGGCGCCCGAGCCCATGAGCAGGATGACCTTGTCGGCGTCGGCGGCGCCGGCGTACTCGGCGATGGCGTAGACGCGGCCGGTCAGCTTGCCGAACTCGGCCATGACCTGCTCGACGATGCCGGGGACGGCGTCGTGGTAGCCGTTGCAGGCCTCGCGGGCCTGGAAGAAGGTGTCCGGGTTCTGCGCGGTGCCGCGGATGACCGGCTTGTCCGGGGTCAGGGCGCGGGCGCGGTGCGCCGCGACCAGGCTGTCGGGCACCAGGGCGCGCAGCTGGTCGTCACCCAGCGGGTGGATCTTGTTGACCTCGTGGCTGGTGCGGAAGCCGTCGAAAAAGTGCAGGAAGGGGACGCGCGCGCGCAGGGTGGCCGAGTGCGCGATGGCCGCGAAGTCATGCGCCTCCTGCACGTTCTGCGACGCCAGCATGGCGAAGCCGGTCATGCGGCAGCCCATCACGTCGCTGTGGTCGCCGAAGATCGACAGGGCGTGGGTGGCGACGCAGCGGGCGGACACGTGCATGGCGAACGAGGTCAGCTCGCCGCCGATCTTGTACATGTTCGGGATCATCAGCAGCAGACCCTGCGACGCCGTGAAGGTGGTCGCCAGCGAGCCGGCCTGGAGGGCGCCGTGCACCGCGCCGATGGCGCCGGCCTCGGACTGCATCTCCATGATGTCGGGGACCTGGCCCCACAGGTTCTTGCGGCCGCGGACCGACCAGTCGTCGGCCCATTCGCCCATGTTGGAGGACGGCGTGATCGGATAGATCGCCGCCACCTCGGAGAGCTTGTGGGCGACGAGGGCGCAGGCCTCGTTGCCGTCTACGGAGATCATGTGGTCGCTCATGTCGGGTGTCCTGTGGGTCGGGTCGTTTGAGGCAGGTCCGGTCGGGCCGGGCATGCTAGTGGATGCGGATGAGGGGGCTAGTGGGTAGTCGGACGGGCGTTCATGCTGATTTGATGCACTGGGTCGGGCATTCGGCGATGGCCTCGGCCACCGCCTCGGCGTTGGCGTCCGCCACCTCCGGCCGCAGCGGACTGCGCTCGGCGCGGTTGTCGCCATCCTTGCCGTCGGAGCGGGCGGCGCCGCTGACCAGGCAGCCGTCGCCGGCGTCCATGGCGAAGATCTCCGGGGCGCAGTCGACGCAGGCGCCGCAGGCGATGCAGCCCTCCTCGAGCCAGATCGTGGTCATGGTTGCTCCATTGCCCCGCGGGGTTGGGGGTTGGGGGTTGGGGTCGTGATGCCGGAGCGGATAGCGGCGAACGGCGTCGCCCCGGGCGTGCCGCGATCAGGCGCTGGAGCCGGTGCGTCCGCCCCAACCCCCAACCCCC
>JAFLCQ010000175.1 GCA_017302815.1 Planctomycetota bacterium | reverse complement strand
AGTGCCGGGCGCGATGCCCGCCGCGACGGCGACGGCCCCGCCCGCCTGGTCGCCACCGCCCTCTTCGCCGGGCTGCTGGCCAAGACCGCCTGGGAGCTGGCGACCGGCGACGCCCTCTTCGCCACCGCCGATGGGTGGCTGCCCCTGCCGGCCGCCCACATCGCCGGCATCGCAGTCGGTGGCGCCATCGCCTGGACCGCCGGCCACCTCTCCCGCCTGTCGCAACCCCGTGAAAGGACCTGCCATGCCTGATCCGACCACCTACCATGACCTCGCCCAGCGCCCGGCGCGCAACGGCATCATCCCCCTGCGCAAGGCGCGCATGATCGCCTTCGGCATCGTCACCACGACCATCGTCGCCTGCACCGTGCTGTCATTGCTGGCGATCTGGGACCGCATGGCCTCGGATGTGCTCTGGCGGGCCCTGGCGACCGTGGTGGTGGTCATCGTCGCCACCGGCCTGTTCACCGTCATCAACGAGCATTTTGGCCGCCAGGAATGAACCCGATGCGAGGTATAGGGGAATGCTGCATGGCGCAGCCGCCGGGCCCCATATCCTGGCGGCAATGGACAAGTCCGCCTACCGCACCCCGCTGCCGATCTCCGACCCCGCGCTGCCCCTGCGTGCACGCAAGCGCACCAAGATCCTCGCCACTCTTGGACCAGCCTGCGATGATCCCGGAACCGTCCGGGCCATGCTGGAGGCCGGCGTCAACGCCGTCCGCCTGAACATGAGCCACGGCGGGCACGCAGATCAGCTGCGCCGGCTGAAGCTGGTGCGCGAGCTGTCGCGCGAGATGGACCGCCCGGTGGCCATCCTCGCCGACCTGCAGGGCCCCAAGATCCGCACCGGCAAGCTCAAGGACGGCCAGCCGGTCGAACTGGTCCCGGGCGCCAAGCTGGTGATCACCACCGATCCCTGCCCCGAGGGCACCGCCCAGCGCGTCGGCACCACCTACGCGGGCCTGAGCAAGGACCTGAAGCCGGGCGACACCATCCTGATCGACGACGGCAAGATGCGCCTGCGGGTCGAGGACGTGGTCGGCGCCGACATCACCACCACCGTCGAGGTGGGCGGCCTGCTGAAGAACAGCAAGGGCCTGAACCTGCCCGGCGCCAACGTCAGCGCCCAGGCGCTGTCGGAGAAGGACCGCGAAGACCTGGCCTGGGCGATCGAGAACGGCGTCGACTTCATCGCCCTCTCCTTCGTGCGCGCCGCCCGCGACGTGCGCCATGTGAAGAGCCGCATCGCCGAGGCCGGCCGCAGCGTGCCGGTGATCGCCAAGATCGAGCGTCCCGAGGCGCTGTCGAACATCGACGGCATCCTCGCCGAGGCCGACGGCATCATGGTCGCCCGCGGCGACCTCGGCATCGAGGTGTCGATCGAGCGCCTGCCGGTGGTGCAGAAGGAGCTGATCCTGCGCGCCAACCGCCTGGGCAAGCTGGTCATCACCGCCACCCAGATGCTGGAATCGATGATCGAGGGCGAGATGCCCAGCCGCGCCGAGGCCACCGACATCGCCAACGCCGTGTTCGACGGCACCGGCGCGGTCATGCTGTCCGGCGAGACGGCCACCGGCAAGCACCCCGTGCAGGCGGTGGCGGCGATGAGCTCGATCCTGCTGGAGGCCGAGAAGAGCCGCTATCTGCCGGTGATCGAGCCCGATCCCGAGGCGCAGACCTTTTCGCGCTCGGTGATGAGCCTGACCGGCGCCGCGCACCGCATCAGCGTCGAGATCGGCGCCGATGCCATCATCCTCTCCAGCCGCACCCCGGAACCGGCCCTGCTGCTGTCCAAGCGCCGCGGTCGCGTGCCGATGGTGGCGATCTGCACCGAGGAGAGGCAGTGGCACGCCTACTGCCTCTACTGGGGCATCGCCGCCGTGCTGGTCGAGCCGGCGACCGATCTGCAGGCCCTGCTCGAGACCGGCATCGACTCGGCCATCGCCCACGGCTTCGTCCGCGACGGCCAGCAGGCGGTGGTGCTGACGCACTACGACGACCGCTCGGTCGCGGGCATCAAGCTGCAGAGGATTTAGCTTTGGGGGACTGCGTCCCCCAGGCCCCCTGACGGGCTTTGTCGGGGTTCGGTTTTCTCGCTGCGCTCCAAAACCGTTGGGGGATGGCCTGCGGCCATTGTATCCCCCAACCACCCCTCGGCGCCCGGTCGCGCCCGGAGGGCGCTCCGGTTGGACGCGGGGACTGCGTCCCCGCACCCCACTTCGCAGCACGCCGCGCGCTGGCGTAGCAAGGGCTTGCGTCGGAGAGCGATCCCCTATTCTGCCCGCCCCACGCGTTGGGCCGGTCGGGAGTTCCGCTCCGGCCCGCACGTTGGAAACCAGGCCTACCCGGCCGCAACCCCTTGTCGGATCCGCACTTCTGCGGGTGGCGACAAGAGACGGGCTACAACCCATGACCAAGCGTTTCGAATCCATCATTGCCGTCGATGACGTGCTGCTCGCGCAGGAGCTGGAGGCCGCCCTCGGCAAGGATGCCGAGAAGGCGATGCTCGCCGCCCTCGAGAACGACAAGAACCAGTACGACCCGCGCTCCATCGTCACCGGCTTCATCGTCGCCGTCGACGACGACAACGCCGTGGTCGACATCGGCTACAAGAGCGAAGGCGTGGTGCCCATCGAGGAGTTCGCCTCCGGCGAGGCCACCATCGGCGCCAAGGTCCAGGTCATGATCACCGAGGTGAAGCCCTCGGGCGAGCTCGCGCTGTCGAAGCGCCAGGCCGACCTGCAGATCGGCTGGAACCAGGTCCTCGGCTCCAACAAGGAAGGCGACCGGGTCAAGGGCAAGGTCGTGCGCAAGATCAAGGGCGGCCTGCTGGTCGACATCGGCGTGCCGGTGTTCCTGCCCGCCTCGCAGGTCGACCTGCGCCGCGCCCCGGACGTCGGCGAGTACATCGGCCAGGAGATCGAGGCCGAGATCATCAAGATCGACGCCGAGCGGAAGAACATCGTCGTCTCGCGCCGCAAGGTCCTGGAAGAGGAGCGCAAGAAGAACCGCGAGAACCTGGTCAAGGAGCTGCACGTCGGCGACCTGCGCGAAGGCGTGGTCAAGAACATCACCGATTTCGGCGCCTTCATCGACCTGGGCGGCCTCGACGGCCTGCTCCACATCACCGACATGTCGTGGGGCCGCGTGAACCACCCGTCCGAGGTGGTCAAGATCGGCCAGCACATCGAAGTCGTGGTCCTGGACTACGACGCCGAGCGCAACCGCATCAGCCTGGGCCTGAAGCAGAAGATGCGCAACCCGTGGGAGGACATCGAGACCCGCTACGCGATCGGCTCGGTCCACGACGGCGAGATCGTCAACCTGATGACCTACGGCGCCTTCGTGAAGCTGGAAGACGGCATCGAGGGCCTGGTCCACATCAGCGAGCTGAGCTGGACGCGCCAGCCGACCCACCCCAACGAGATCGTCAAGGTGGGCGACAAGGTCAAGGTCATGGTCCTCGAGATCAACCACGAGAAGCAGGAGATCTCGCTCGGCATGAAGCAGGCCGAGAACAACCCCTGGGATACGATCCGCGACAAGTTCCCGGTCGGCACCAAGGTCGAGGGCACGGTCAAGAACCTGACCAACTACGGCGCCTTCATCGAGATCCAGCCCGGCATCGAGGGCCTGCTGCACGTCAACGACATCAGCTGGACCAAGAAGCTGGCCCACCCCTCGCCCGAGATCAACAAGGGCGACAAGGTGAAGTGCATCATCCTGGAGATCGACCGCGAGCGCCAGCGCATCAGCCTGGGCATGAAGCAGCTCTCCGAGGATCCGTGGGTGAAGGAGATCCCGGACAAGCTCAAGAAGGGCACCACCCTGGACGGCAAGGTCACCAAGGTGACCAACTTCGGCGTGTTCGTCGAGATCCTCGACGGCCTCGAGGGCCTGCTGCACGTCTCCGAGCTCGGCACCTCGCGCCCCGAGGATCTGCAGCCCGGCCAGGCCGTGAAGGTCAAGGTCCTGCACGTCGACATCGACACCCGCAAGATCGGCCTGTCGATGAAGGGCGTCTGATCCCGCAACGGATCGGATGACTGGACGCGGCCCGGCGGGAATCCGCCGGGCCGCTTCGTTTCCATGCCCCCGCCGGCACCAGCGCCGGTCGCTCGCGGCTGGCTCCGGCGGCGGAGGCATGTATCCTGCCGTGATGCGCTCCCTGCGCTTCGCCGAACTTTCCCCATTGTCGGCCGGCTGCCATGTCGCCCGCAGCTTCTACCATCCCGGCCACAGCAGCGGCCGCCACGACCACGATTTCGCCGAGGCGATGTGGGTCGAGATGGGCGCGGTGGCGCATGACAGCGGACGCAGCGTGCGCCTCCTCACCCCTGGCGACATCGTGCTGGTACGCCCGCGCCACCAGCATGACATCCGCGGCGCCGAGGGATCCATCGGGGTCATCGTCAATGTCGCCTTCCCGGCCACCGCCCTGGCCGCACTCGAACGGCGCTACGCGTGCCGGGCGCTGTGGGGGGATGGCCCGGAGCCGCAGGTGCGCCGCCTCGATCCCGAGGACCTGGCCTCGCTCGGCCGCTGGATCGAACGCCTGCGCAGCGGGCCGGACGACGCCCTCGCCCGCGACGCCTTCCTGGCCACCCTGATCGACCGGCTGCGCCCACGCCAGCCCGAGCTGTGGCGCAACGCCCCGGCCTGGCTGGCGGCGGCCATGTCGCGCTGCTCGGAACCGCCGCTGATGGCCGAGGGCCTGTCGGCGCTGGTGCGGCTGACGCGCAAGTCGCGCGAGCACATCAGCCGCACCATCCGCGCCAGCACGGGGCTGTCCGCCGTCGAGCTGCTGACCGAGCTGCGCCTGCGCTGGGCCGAGCGCCAGCTGGCCCTCACCGATCTGCCGGTGGCCGAGGTCGCCCTCGGCTGCGGCATCGGCCGCGCCCGCCTGCACCGCCTGTTCGTCGCCCGGCACGGGCGCGGACCGCGCGACTACCGCATCTCCTGCCGCGGCGCCGTCGGCTGAGCCCTGTCAAGGCCCCCGGACGCGCCCAACCCCCGTGCAACGACCGCTTTGCGCAAGTCGCATGGCACAGCAGCCGGAAACGCGCTAGCCTGCGCGCCACATCCACGTCGCCGAGTCCTGCCACGGCAGGAGCGGGGGAACCACCTACCGGGGCGCAGCGCACCGGTCGCCTGGCAACAGGCGTGAAATGCGCAGGCCACTCTTCGGCCCAGCCCGTCAGCTAACCTCGTAGGCGTGAAGAGGCGCCAGCCTCCATATCCACCCACGTGGACGGGCCGCGTCAACGCGGCCCACGGGGGCTGTCATGTCCATTCCCGACCCGCAACCGTCAGCGCCTGCGGCGCCGACCGGGACCCTGTCCCGGCTGCGCCGCGCCATCGTCGGTGCGCCACGCGCCCTGCATGGCGGCGCCACCGGCCACGCCCTGACCCTCAGCGCCCTCCTCGCCTGGATCGGCCTGGGGGCGGACGGGCTGTCCTCCAGCGCCTACGGCCCCGAGGAGGCCTTCAAGGCGATCGGCAGCCATACGCATCTCGCCGTCCCCCTCGCCCTGGCCACCGCCGGCACGGTGCTCCTCCTCGCCACCGCCTACAGCCGCATGGTCGAGCGCTTCCCCATCGGCGGCGGCTACGCGGTGGCGACGCGATGCCTCGGGCCGCACGTCGGCATCGCCTCCGGGTCGGCGCTGCTGGTCGACTACGTGCTGACCATTGCCATCTCCATCGCCGCGGCGGCGGATGCGCTGTTCAGCCTGGCCCCCCTGTCCTGGCAGCCGGCCAAGCTGCCGGCCGCCCTCGCCGCCACCGGCGGGCTGCTGCTGCTGAACCTGCGCGGGGTGCGCGAATCCATCCTGGTGCTCGCCCCGATCTTCGTCCTCTTCGTCGCCACCCATGCCATCCTCATCTGCGCCGGCTGCGCCCTGCACCTGCCGCAGATGGGCGAGGTCGCACGTCACGTCGGCGACGGGTTCGCCAGCGATCTCGGTACTGGCGGCATCGGACTGCTGGGGATGACGGCGCTGTTCCTCGGCGCCTACGCCATGGGCGGCGGCACCTACACCGGCATCGAGGCGGTGAGCAACGCCCTACCTCTGATGCGCGAACCGCGCGTGCGCACCGCCCGCCGCACCATGGTGCTGCTGGCCTGGAGCCTGGCGCTGTGCGCCGGCGGCCTGGTGCTGTGCTATCTGCTGTGGGAGATCGCTCCGCAACCGGGCCGGACCATGAACGCGGTGCTGGCCGGGGCGGTCGCTGAGCGCCTACCGCTGGGCGGGCTGTTCACCTGGGCCACGCTGGCCTCGGCCAGCGCCCTCCTGCTGGTCGCCGCCCAGGCGGGCTTCATCGGCGGCCCGCGGGTCATGGCCAACCTCGCCGGCGACGGCTGGCTGCCACGGCGCTTCACCCGCCTGTCCGACCGCCTCGTCACCGAGCAGGGCGTCATCGTCATGGGCGTCGCGGCGCTGGCGGCCCTGTGGGCGACCGGTGGCAAGGTCGACGTCCTGGTGGTGATGTACTCGATCAACGTGTTCCTGACCTTCACCCTGACCATGGCCGGCATGGCCAGGCACTGGTGGAGCGAGCGCGACGCCGGGACCTGGCTGCGCCGCCGCCGTCTCGCCCTCTTCATATCTGCAGGCGCGCTGTGCTCAGCGATCCTGGTGGTGACCATAGTTGCGAAGTTCACCGCCGGCGGCTGGGTGACCATCCTGGCGACCGGGCTGGTGGTCCTCGCCTGCCTGGTCATCCGCTCGCATTACCGCCGGCTGGCCGCCCGGCTGGCCGCGGCCTTCCAGCCGATCCTGCCGATCGCGACGGCGGAACCGGTCCCGGCTCCCGGACCGGTGGTCGCCGGTGCGCACAGCCCGCCCACCCTGGTGCTGCTGGCCGACGGCCTGAACGGGACCGGCTGGCACACCCTGCTCAATGCCCACCGCACCTTCCCCGGCTACTTCCGCCAGGTGGTGGTCGCCGGGGTCGCGGTGGTCGACGCCATCGACGGGACCGATGCCGCAGCGGCGGAAGCCCGGCTGCGGACGCGGCTGGAGGCCTGGCTGCCGCATGTGCACCGGCTCGGCTGGCCATGCAGCATCCGCACCGGCAGCGGGACCGAGGCCGACACGGCGGCCGAGGCGCTGTGCCGGGCTATCCGTGATGACCATCCGCATCTGATGGTGTTCGCCGGCAAGGTGCTGACCGCGCACGAAGGCCTGCTCTGGCGCATCCTGCACAACGACACCGCGCTGGCGGTGCAACGGCGCCTGCAGTGGGCCGGCATCCCGGTCCATCTCGTGGCCGCTCGCGTGCCGTAGGGCCGCCAGGCGCGGCGGGAGCGTCCGCTAGCCGACGCGGACGCTCTCGCCGCTGCGCGCCGAGGC
>JAFLCQ010000174.1 GCA_017302815.1 Planctomycetota bacterium | reverse complement strand
GAGGTCCACCTCGACCTCGCCGGCGAGGGTGCCGACGTAGCTGATGGTCGGTGCGATGGCGTCGGCCGGCACCGGCGTCACCACGCCTACCGCCGGCGGGGCGGCGACCGGCGGCGGCTGGCTTGCGCAGGCCGCCAGCAGTGCGCACAGCGGGATGGCCAGGATCCTCATCGTGCGCCCTTCCGCGGCGTCAGCAGGCCGCCGGCCAGCATGGCGATGACGGTGTCGATGTAGCGGCGGTCGGCGTTCGCCGGCCAGGCGCGCCGCCGGGTGCTGCCGTGCCAGGCCGAGACCATCGCCAGCACCGCGAAGAGCGCGAGATCGACGTCGAGATCGACGCGGAAGAGTCCGGCGGCCTGGGCCTCGCGCATGCGGACGCGTCCGAGCTCGATGACCCGCCGCTCGTCGGCGGTCAGGTCCTGGCGTTCGAGGTCGCGCCAGGCCTCGATCCGCACCATGTCTGGATGCTCGGCCAACCAGCTGAAATAGCTGCGCAGCGACTCCTCGAGCAGCTCCGGTCCGGCCTTGCCGGCCAGCAGACGGCTCTCCATGCCGTCGACGAAGGCCGCCAGCAGGCCGCGCTTCACCTCCTGCCAGAGCGCCTGCTTGGAACCCACGTGGTGCATCACCAGGCTGACGCCGACCCCGGCATCGGCGGCCACGTCGCGGATGGAGGTGCCGCTGAACCCATGTTCGAGGAAGCGCCGCCGGGCCGCCGCGAGGATCGCCTCGCGGGTCGCCGGGGCGTCGGTGGTGCGTCGCGTCGTGGCCATGCCTGGCACCCTACCGGAATTGAACGAACGTTCAATCAGTAGTGTGGCCGGCCGTGGAACGACATCGGGCGGGCGCTGCTGCGCCCGCCCGATCCGGTCATGTGATCCCGCTCGCGGGCGCTATTGCACGTCGCACTTGCCGCCGGCGCAGGCGACGGCGTCGACCAGCTTGGTGTTGTCCGAGTCCTCGTACATCAGGGTGTAGTCGACCGGGATGTACTCGCGGGTCAGGTCTTCCCACAGCTTGCAGTTGTTGACGCGCTTGAGGCAGTAGCTCATGCGGCGGACGTCGCCGGCGAAGTAGTTCTTGGCGAACTTCTGCGCGCGGCGGACCCAGTCCTTCTTCGCCAGGATGGTCTTCACCTGCGCCTGGTAGGCGGCGAAGGCCTTCTCATCGGTGATGTCGGTGGGCTGCGGGATGTCGAGGCTCTGGCCGCGGCCCAGGGCGCAGTCGCAGGCCGACCACAGGTCGTTGTTGAAGGCGTGCAGGCCGTCGACGATCAGGCCCGAGGCGAAGAGGCTGCCGACGCCGTACTCGGCGACGATCTCCTCGAAGGTGAGGACGCTGGTGAAGGGGGCCTGGGGGTATTCCAAGTCGCCGCCCTCGGGCAGCAGCGAGACGCCGGCGAAGGCGTCGCGGTTGTCGTAGATGTAGCGCGACACCGAGTCCCACTCGTTCTCGCGCACCGTGATGGTGTTCGAGACGTTGTGGCGCAGCCACGGGGCGGTGCAGCGCTCGGCGCGGCGGCCGCCCATGACCCAGTTCTCCTGCGTGAGCTTGACGTGCTCCAGCAGCTTCACCGCCGAGACCTCGGTCTTGATCAGCGCGTCCTTGGGCACTTCGACGCAGAAGGTGATGACCTTGTCGGTGCCGTTGGGATTCCACACGCTCTTCTCGACCGCGCGGGCGTTGTGCATCTCGAAGTACTGCAGGGGCGCCTCGTTGACGTTGGCCTGCACGCGGCGGAAGTAGCGCTTGGCGTGGTGCGGGTGGATGCCCGAGGCGGTGCCGAGGATGCAGCTGGTGGTGCCGGCCGGCTTGACGCAGGTTGCACGGGCGCAGGGCTGGATGCCCAGCTTGGGCGCCAGCTCGGCGTTGACCTCGAGGATCAGCTTGGCCATGCGCTGCTGCAGCGCCGGGTCGAAGGCGATCTTCGGGTTGTCCATCATGCCGGTCATCGAGCAGCCCAGCAGGGCCTCGCGCTTGACGATGCGCTCGGTGGTGGCGCCGAGGTAGTCGAACTTGTCGTAGCCGGCCTGCAGGGTGCCGAGGATCGCCGCCGCGCGGCAGGCGCGCTCGAAGGTGGCGGTGTCGACGCACGCCTTCATGTTGATCTCGCACAGGTTGCAGAAGTGCCAGCCGCTCTGCCCGGTCTCGACGTCGACCGGGTACATGCCGATCTCGACGCACGGGTTGTACATGATCTCGGTCGAGTCGGCCCACACGAAGCCGGGCTCGCCGAACTCGCGCACCGACTGCATCAGGCTGTTGAACTGCTCGAAGGTGGTGCTGTCGCGCAGCAGCAGGGCCGAGTTGTTGGAGCGGCCGCGCTGCGGGTTCTTGATGAACCAGTCGCCGGTCTTGGCCTTGATCATCTCCTCGTCGTCGAGCGAGAAGATGCAGATGGTGGCGCTGCGGCGCACGCCGCCGGCCAGCACCGCGTCGGACGCGTGCATGACCATGTCGTAGGCGTCGATCGGGCGCAGCTTGCTGCCGTCGCCGGTGTGGACCAGGCGCTCGTCGAGGACGCGGCGGATCTGCTCGAGGCTGCGCTGCAGCGGCTTGTGGCCGGGGGCCTTGCCGATGCCGGACGAGAGCGGGCTGCCCTGGGGGCGGACCAGGCTGTAGTCGAACTCGATGGCGCGGCCGGCGTACTCGGGGAAGGGCTGTTCGCTCTGCAGGTAGCTGCTGACCAGCACGCCCAGGGCGTCGGCCCAGCCTTCGATCGAGTCGGGCACCGTGAACACGGTCTTGCCCTTGGTCGGCTTGGCGATGCTGGGCAGCTTGGCGACGTGGTGGCGCTGCACCGAGAAGCCGACGCCGCAGCCGCACAGCAGCAGCCACAGCGACTCCTGGAAGAAGCGCGGGCGGTCGCAGTAGCTGACGGTGCAGTTGTAGAGGCGGGCGTTCTTGTCCTCGACCGGGCGGCCGCCGAACTGCAGGGCGCGCTGGCTGCCCAGGACCAGGCGGTCCTTCACCGCCTGCTTGGCGTACTCGACCTGCTCCTGGATGCCGAAGCGGGCGTACTTCTTCTCGTGCATCTCGAAGACGCGGTCGGCCGCCTCGGCGAAGGTTTCGCGGCGGTTGATCGCGGCGTTGTAGCGCGCGTACTTGGTGTTGAAGGTGTAGTCCTGGAGCTGGGCGAGGGTCATCGGTGGTTGTCCGGAAGCTGAAGGCGGTGGGCGGTGGGGTGGAGCGTGCTGCGGGCCCATGTTCATGGGTCCGTATGAGGAGTTTTGAGTTGCTTTGGGTCCGGGGCAGGCCGGAGAGACCACTACATATGGTGGTCGAATGAAAAGGCAACCGCTAGCTGTGGATTATGAGTGCAACAATCGACACACCCAGCCAAGCCGGTATCACTGACGGATTTAGATCCGCTCGTAGCACGCCAGCAGGCGTTCCGGGTCGCCGTCCTCAAGGTGGAGGCGGCGTACGCCGACCACCCGGAAGCCGAGCTTCGGGGCGGCGGCGGCGGCCCGGTCCCGCTCCTGGCCTTCGAACGCAGGCCCTTTCCAGATCAGGAGATGGCCATGCGGACGGAGGATGGGCGCGACCTCGGCCAGGACCTCATCGGCCTGACCCATGGCGCGGTTGACCACCAGCTGGCAGCGGCGGTGCAGGTCGGGGGCGGCGCGGGCGATCTCCGCCCCGCGCAGGTGCAGGCCGCGCACATGCCCGCCGACGATGCCGGCCGCCGCATGCAGGAATTCCGCCTTCTTGCGCCGGGCATCGGCGAGGATCCACGGCACCTGCGGCGAGCCCGCCAGCGCCAGCGGCAGGCCGGGATAGCCGCCGCCGCTGCCGAGGTCGAGGCACGGCGCGCCCTCGGCGAGGTGCTGGAGGCGCGCGTCGCCCAGGCCGGTCAGGCTGTCGAGCACATGCAGCTTCAACCATTCGCGCGGACTGGCGACGGTGGTGAGGTTCAGCCAGCGGTTCACGCCCACCAGGTGCCCGTACAGCGCCTCCAGCCGCGGTCTCATCGCGGCCGGATCGGACAGCTGCAGGGCGGCGCAGCGGGCGGTGAACCAGGCCCAGTCCTCGTCCGGCAGGGCGATGGGCGGGTGGTCCTTGGGATCGACGGATCCGGCGCCGGGGAGCTGGGTGGTGTCGTCGCGCTTGGGCATGTCAGGCTTTTCAGAGGGGAAGGGGGCCGTGGGCTGTGGGCTTCGGATCGGTGTGCGTCGCCTTGGCGAGTCGCGTACGTCTCACCAGACCACAGCCAACAGGCCCAAGCCTGTGATCACAGCTCCACCACGGCGTCGATCTCGACCCGCCCACCCTTGGGCAGGGCCGACACCTGGACGGTGGCGCGGGCGGGGAAGGGGGCTTCGAACCAGCGGGCGTACACCGCATTGACGGCGGCGAAGTCCGCCAGGTCGGTCAGGTAGATGGTGCAGCGGATGGCCTTGGACAGGCCGGTGCCGGCCTCGCGGCAGATCGCATCGAGGTTGCGCAGGCACTGTTCGGCCTGCGCCGCGGTGTCGTCGGCGGGGAACTGCCCGCTGGTCGGGACCAGGCCGAGCTGGCCCGAGCACCACAGCAGCCCGCCGGCCTTCACCGCCTGCGAGTAGGGGCCGATGGCGGCCGGGGCGTCGGTGCTGGTGACAGGAATGCGCATGGGCGAGCACCCTGGCCGGCGTGCGGCGAAGGCAAGCCGCCGCGGCGAAGCGCGTGCTCCAGCCCCACCCCCCAACCCCCACCCCCCAACCCCCAGGGGCAATGAAGGAAGCCTGGCGCGCGAGGCATTTGGCAAGCGCGCGCCGTCGCCTAGGGTGGCCAGCCGCGTGAACATCGTCAAACCCGGTCCCAACGACGCCTGCTGGTGCGGCTCAGGCAAGAAGTACAAGAAGTGCCATCAGCCGCGCGACCTGGTGAACCAGCTGTCGTCGGTCGAGGCGCAGGGGGCCTCCAACCCCCACCCGGTCCGTCCCGGCAAGGTCTCGCCGCGGCGCAGCGTGCCCGACAACGTGCCTCGGCCCGACTACGCCCTGCGCGCCGATGGGCGGCCCGGGGCGCGGATCAAGGATGTGATCAAGAACGCCGGGCAGATCGCGCGCATGCGCAGCGCCTGCCAGGCCGCCCGCGCGGTGCTGGACCGTTGCATCGCAGCCGTCCGCCCGGGCATCACCACCGACGAGCTCGACGCCGTCGCCCACCAGGCCTACCTCGACCTCGGCGGCTACCCGTCGACCCTCGGCTACTGCGGCTACCCCAAGTCGATCTGCACCTCGGTCAACGAGGTGATCTGCCATGGCATCCCGGACGATCGCCAGCTGCAGGAGGGCGACATCGTCAACCTCGACGTCACCATCTACCTCGACGGCATGCATGGCGATTGCAGCGAGACCGTCGCGGTCGGACAGGTCGACGCCGCCAGTCTGCAGCTGATCGAGACCACCCGCGCCTGCCTGCTGGCCGGCATCGGCGCCGTCCGTCCCGGCGGCATGGTGCGGGACATCGGCAAGGCCATCGTCGCGGTCGCCGAGCCGCGCGGCTACGGCGTGGTGCGCGCCTTCGTCGGCCACGGCATCGGCGAGCAGTTCCACATGGACCCGCAGGTGCCGCACTACTACGATCCGGGCAGCACCTTCGTCCTGCGCCCCGGGCAGACCTTCACCATCGAGCCGATGATCAACCAGGGTTCGTGGAAGCACCGCAGCTGGGACGACGGTTGGACCGCGGTCACCGCCGATCTCAAGCGCAGCGCGCAGCACGAGCACACCGTCCTGGTCACCGAGCGCGGGGTCGAGATCCTCACCCTGCCCGCCGGCTCCCCGCAACCCTTCCCGCACTGAGCCCCGCCATGCCCACCGCCACCCCCGACTCCGACCTGATCCTGGAATCCCTGCTCGACGAGCTGCGCTCCGTCACCGCCGCGCTCAACGAGCTGCACCATCCGGTCTATCCGGCGGATCCGCGCCGCGTCGCCGAGTACGAGGCGCGCGCCGACGCCCTGCGCGCCGACATCGCCGCCCGCCGCCGCGACCTCCGCGCCTGAGCGCTGCGGCGTGGCCCTCGACGAATCCGCCCTCATCCGCGGGCTGCACGCGGCCAATCCGCCGCCTGCCGGCGTCCTCGGCATCGGCGACGACTGCTGCGTGTGGACCCCCCGCGGGCCGACCTGCCTGTCGGTCGATGCCATCGCCGAGGGCAGGCATTTCACCGCCGCCGCCGATCCCCGCCTGGTCGGACGCAAGGCCGCCGCCGCCGCGCTGTCGGATCTCGCCGCCATGGGCGCCGTCCCCGTGGGTGCCGCCGTCGCCATCAGCTGCCCGGGACGCTGGGATGCCGCGGCGGTGATGGCCGGCCTGGCCGACGAGCTACGCCGGCACGGCTGCCCGCTGCTGGGCGGCGATACCACCGGGGCCGACAGCCTGGTGGTGTCGGTGACGGTGTGGGGCGAGGGGGATCCCGAGGCGCGCGGCAGATTGCTGCACCGCAGCGACGGCCAGGCCGGCGACCTGCTGGTGGTGACCGGGCCGCTGGGAGGATCGTTGCGCTCGGGACGGCATCTGACTCCGGAACCGCGCCTCGCCGAAGGGCGCTGGCTGGCCCGGCACGGCTTCGTCCATGCCCTGATGGACCTGTCCGACGGCCTTGCCGCGGATGCGCCCAAGCTGGCCGAGGCCAGCGGCTGCGGCTGCCTGCTGTTGCCGGAACAGGTGCCGGTGCATCCGGATGTGCCCGACCTCAGCGACACCGTCACCGCGGCGCTGTGCGATGGCGAGGACTACGAGCTGCTGTGCGCGATCGAGCCGGCGATGTGGCCGACCGTGCAGCTGGCCTGGCCCTTCGCGCATCCCCTGGCGGTGGTGGGCTGGCTGCTGCCCGAGGCCGGGGCCTGGATGGAGGACCGGCACCAGCGCCGCGTCCCTCTGGCCATGCGCGGCTACGAGCACCGCGACGGCTGAACGTCTGCCGGAAGGGCTGTTCTAGGGGAAAACCCCAGGGTAGACTCGTATTGCCTTGCGACCTTTTTCGCGATTGGTCCCTGTCGGGGTCGGGATGCGGCTGCCCGCAGGTGGTCTAGAGGGTCTACTAGCGGCATGCGAGGCGAAAGAGGGCAAGCTACGTAGCATATAGTATCAGAAACACGCATCCGATCGATACGTGAAGTATCGCGACATGCATGCGTCAATTGCATGCGAAGGGGATCGTTTCTCGGATGCGAGGCGATCAGAGGTATTTCAGACTTCTGGATATACCTATCCGTTGATCTGATGGGGGCAGACCGGAGGTCCCATGGACTGTCATGCCTGCGCCCCGCAGAGCCGATCGCGCTCAAGCGGCTGGATCGCATCCACCACCCGAGCCCTGCTCGCCCTGGCACTGGCCACGCTGCCGCTGGCGGCCCAGGAGACCGCGCCCGCCACCGCGCCGGCCGCTGCAGCCCACGCTGCC
>JAFLCQ010000173.1 GCA_017302815.1 Planctomycetota bacterium | reverse complement strand
TGCATCGAGGGCGGCCGGCAGGGCGCGGTGCGCGAGGAATGCCTCTTCACCCGCCGCGGGCCCGAAGGCGAGGAGAGCCTCGAGTACGAGGCGGGGGTCACCCGGCTCGACGGCGGCCTGACCATGATCGCCCTGCGCGACATCAGCGGCGAGAAGCGGCGGCGCGTCCTGGAACGGTGCTTCCTCCACGACGCCCTCAACGCCGCCGGCGGCATGCAGGGCATGGCGGAGCTGGTGGTCGCAGGCGACGGCCGGTTCGCGGGCCTGCTCCCACGGGCGGCGGCGGCGCTGATCGAGGAGCTGCACGGCCATCGCGCCCTGCTGGCGGCGGAGAGCGGCGATCTCGTCCCCGAGCTCGAGCCGGTGGATGCGGCCGCCATGTTCGACGAGGTGGTCGCGCTGCATGGCGGGAACCGTCTCTTGCGCGGCTGGCGGGTCGACCTGGACGCCGGCGGCGTCAGCCTGGTCAGCGACCGGGTGCTGCTGCGGCGGATCCTCGGCAACCTGCTCAGGAACGCCCTCGAAGCCTGCGCTCCCGGCTCGCTGGTGCGCATGACCGCCCGCCGTGCCGGGGACCGCGTCGTGTTCACGGTGCGCAACCCCGGCGAAATCCCCGCGGAGGTGCAGCAGCGCATCTTCCGCAGATCCTTCTCGACCAAGGCCGCCCGCGGCCGCGGCATCGGCACCTGGAGCGTCAAGCTGCTGGCCGAGCGCTACCTCGGCGGTGTGGCGTCCTTCGCCTGCGCCGACGGCAGCACCGCATTCTCGGTCGAGCTGCCCTCCGCCTGAGCGCGCAGCCACGCCGGGATGTCGCGGGCCGGACCGCGCAGCAGAGCGGTGCGCAGGTCCTCGCGCCCCTCCAACATGCCGGCCGCCCGCCAGTAGCGGATCAGCTGCTTGGCCTTCGGTCCGCCACCGCCCAGGGCGTCAAAGTAGCCGAGGGCCCAGGAGCAGGCTTCGGCGACGGTCGGCGGCGCACCGCCGGCGGCGACGCGGAAGATGAAGGGATCGGCCAGCGCTGCCCGTCCCACCATGATCCCATCGACGCCTGTCTCGGTACGCATGCGGGCGATGTCGGATGGACGCTCGACGGCGCCGTTGCCGATCAACGGCACCGGCCGGGCGCAGCGGCGCAGTGCGTCGGCGGCCTCGGCCAGCCAGGCCCAGGTCGCGGGCTCGTGGTAGCCCTGGATGCGCAGGCGGGCGTGCAGCGTCACCGCTGCGGCCCCGGCCTCGGCGGCGGCGCAGACCAGTTCGCGCAGATGCGCCGGCGACGCTATTCCGGCGCGCATCTTCGCGGTCACCGGCAGGCCGGTGGCGCCGGCGGCGGTGCGGACGATGGCGGCGATGCGTTCGGGATGGGCGAGCAGGGCCGAACCGGCGCACTTGCTGAACACCACCGGCGCCGGGCAGCCGAAGTTCAGATCGACCCAGGCGGCGCCGCCGCGCTCGGCATTGGCCACGCTGTCGGCGAGGTGGTCGACGTCCGGGGTCATCAGTTGGATGGCAACCGGGATGCCGATCGGATCGCCGAGATCGCGGCGGCAGATGCGGGCCGGGACAGGGGCGACGGTGATGCGGATGAATTCGCCGACCGCGGCGCCGAGTCCACCCAGCGGCGCGACGAGTCCCCGGAAGGTGCGGTCGGTGATGCCCTCCATCGGCGCCAGCAGCACCGGGGGGTCGATGGCCACCGCCTGGGCGGGGCCGCGAAGGATCAGCATCAGCGCGGGATGATGGTGAAGAAGGCGTGCAGGCGCAGGATGGTCAGGTTCTTGACGATGCGCGGATCCGGACGGTCCAGGACCAGGGGTGGGACGCCCTGTTCGCCGTAGTATTGCCGCAGCTGCATGATGCCGGCGAAGAAGGTCGACGACAGCAGCCCGCATTGCGAGCAATCGACGACCACCTTGGTGAATGGCCCCGGATGCATGACCTGGACCTGCTGCGCCCAATCCTGGTGCACATTGCCGGAGTCGAACTCCTTGTGCACCAGGATGGTGAGCACCCCATCGACCGCATTGGTCATCACTGCATGCAGGGGGGCGTTCACGAAGCGGGCTCCATTCCGGGCAGCATACCGCCGCCACCCGGCTTGGGAATACAGATGCCGTCCACCGGAGACAGCCTGTCCGGCATCACCAGTTCGCCGACTGCACCTCGAAGTGGTCCTGCGGATGGGCGCAGGCCGGGCAGGCCTTGGGCGCCTCGTCACCCTCGTGGACGTAGCCGCAGTTCCGGCAGGCCCAGGTCGTCTTTCCGCCCTTCTTGAACACGGTGCCGTCCTGCACGTTTTTGAGCAGGCCACGGTAGCGCGCCTCGTGGTGCTTCTCGGCGATGCTGATGCGGTCGAAGACCGCGGCGATGCCGGGGAAGCCCTCTTCACGCGCGATCCTGGCGAACTCGGGGTAGAGCTGGGTCCACTCCTCGTTCTCGCCGTGGGCGGCGGACGCCAGGTTCTCGGCGGTGGTGCCGACCTTCCCGGCCGGGAAGCAGGCGGTCACCTCGACGTCGCCGCCCTCCAGGAACGAGAAGAAGCGCTTGGCGTGCTCCTTCTCCTGGTTGGCGGTCTCCTCGAAGATGGCGGCGATCTGCACGAACCCTTCCTTACGCGCCTGACCGGCGAAGTAGGTGTAGCGGTTGCGCGCCTGCGACTCGCCGGCGAAGGCCTTGAGCAGGTTCTTCTCGGTCCTGGTTCCCTTGACGGATGGCATGGCTGTGTCCTCGGCCCGGGACCATAGGGATCGACCTGCCGATGCCAGCCGTTCGCCCCCGCCGGCGCGGAAGGTCCGGACTGCGATACTGCTTCGCTGCGAAGCAGCACGTATGGTCTTGCTGCTATTGGCCCGAGGGATTCGAACCGGAGCGAGGTGGCGCCGCGTCGGCGCCAGCAGGCCTCCTGGCTCGGGCCTAGCCCTCGCCGTCGTTCGGCGCCGACTCCCCGCAAGGGGAGTCGCGTCCCGCTGCGCGGGATGCCCTCGCTCCCCTGCGTGGCCTGCGGCCGAGCGTTCCGGGCTCGGGCAGAGCCCTCGCCGTCGTTCGGCGCCGACTCCCCGTAGGGGGAGTCGCGTCCCGCTGCGCGGGATGCCCTCTCTCCCCCCGGCGAGCTCAGCGAGTCGGCTGGGCCCGCGCCATCCCGGCCGCGCCAGCGGCCGCACAACGTCGATGGGGAGCGGTCGTCCGCTCCCCATCGACGTTTTCCGGTTGGTTGCCCGGCCGGGATTCGAACCCAGACAAGGAGAGTCAAAGTCTCCTGTGCTACCGTTACACCACCGGGCAGTGGCGGCTGCGGAAGCTATGCCGGGCGGCGGCCCAGGCCAGCCTTCAGGCCGGCTCGGACCAGATGGTGTCGGCGCGGCGCCAGGCGACGGTGCCCTCGGGGAACCAGATCTTCAGTTCGCGCTCGGCCGAGGCGTCGCTGTCCGAGCCGTGGACGAGGTTGTTCGACTTCGACAGGCCGAAGTCGCCGCGGATGGTGCCGGGAGGGGCGGCGCGGCCATCGGTGGGGCCGATCAGGGTGCGGCACACCGTCACCGCCTGGTCGCCCTCCAGCGAGAGGGCGACCAGCGGGCTGCTGGTGATGAACGACAGCAGGCTGGGGAAGAAGGGCTTCTCGGCGTGCTCGGCGTAGTGGGCCGTCGCCTGCTCCTTGGTCGGGACGATGAACTTCATGCCCACGATGCGCAGGCCCTTGCGCTCGAAGCGGGCCAGGATCTCGGCGACCAGACCGCGCTGGACGGCGTCGGGCTTGAGGAGGATGAGGGTGCGGGTCGGGGCGGGCATGGACGTCTCCGTGGAGGCGGGGGACCATGGAGGCGCGGCCGGCCGCGCAACCGCGACCGGCCTACGCCTCGACGTCAGCCCAGCGCCGCCCAGATGCGCTGCAGGACCTGGCTGCGGGTGCCGCCGGCGTCGACCGGCCGGGCCAGTCCGGCCAGCACCGACCAGCGGGCGGCGTCCTCGGCGGTGGCGGCGTCCTCCAGGCGCGCTTCCCAGGCCGGGATGCCGCCGCGCACGCCGATGAACTGCAGGCCGGGGAAGGCGGGGTGGTCGCGGTCGGCGTCGGGGTAGTGGATCAGCACCGCGCGGTGGGCGATGAGCTCGCGCTGCAGGCGCTCGATCGGCACGGTGCGGGCGGCGACGCCGAAGCGCAGGGCCAGGGCGGCGGCGGCGCCAGCGGCCTCGCCCAGCACCATCCAGCACGGCTCCATGCGCAGGGTGCCGAAGCCGAGGTGGCTGGCGCTGACCGGTACCGGCGCCCACAGGTTGTCGACCGTGCGCGGCACGATCACCCCGTAGGGCACGGTGTAAGGCTTGGTGCCCAGGCTGAGGAAGCCGTCGAGGTGGGCGCGGCCGGCCTCGCGCTTGTGCACGGCGTGGCTGTCGATCGCGTAGTGGCTGGCGGTGATGGCGGTGGGGTGGATGGGCGGGCGGGCGCCGGGTGCGGTGGGCAGCGCGTCCTGGGCGATGAAGCAGTGCTCGCCGAGGATGCGGCGGCCCTCGCGGACGTAGACCTGGCGGGGGAAGTGGCCGTTGTCGGCGTATTCGTCGCGGGCGAGGCCGAAGCGGGCGGCGTTGCGGCGGAAGGACTCGGGCACCTCGGGGTCGTTCTGCATGAACCAGAACAGGCCGAGGATGTAGTTGCGCAGGCGGCTCGCGAAGCGGTCGCGCCAGGCCCAGTCGGCGGTCGGCCACGGCCAGTTCTCCTCCGGCAGGTCGGTGGAGATGAAGGCGAGGTGCTGGTTGTTGGCGTCGGTCTTGCCGTTGGGCAGCCAGACGATGTTGGTGATGCGGCCGATGCCGTCCCATTCCGCCTCGCCGCGGTGCAGGCCGGGCTTGCGGTCCAGGCGCAGGTCCTCGGCCAGCGAGGCGTACTCGGCGCGGTCGTAGCCCTCGGGCTTGCGGATCTCCACCCGGTTGGCCGGGTCGGAGGTGATGCACAGGCGGTAGTTGTAGGCCTGGATGGTGTCGTCGCCGACGCCGGTCGAGCCGTCGCCGATGGCCGGATCGCCCCAGGCCTGGTAGAACCGCCCGGCGCGCGGCTCGTGGTAGTCGGCGGTGCCCTCGCGGCGGGTCGCCCAGGGCACGCCGGCGGCGTGGGCCAGGTCGCCCTCGTAGGTGGCGTCGACGAAGGCGCGTCCGGCGCAGGTCTCGATCCGGCCGGTGGCGAGGTCGGTGACGCGCACCGCCGACAGCCTGCCGTCGACCCGCTCGACGTTGGCGGCGAGGGCGTCGAACTGGCGGCGCAGGCGCACCTCGATGCGCGGCTGCTCGGCCAGCATGCCCAGCAGGACCTTCTCGCCGATCGAGGGCTCGAAGTGGTAGCCGTCGCTGCACACCCGCACCTGCTCGGAATCGGCGCCGTAGGTGGCGACGTAGTGCGCCTTCACCCGCTCGACGAAGGTGCGGAAGAGGCCGCCGGAGAGGGCGCGGGTGGCGATGTCGGTGGCGCCGAGGCCGTTGGCGGGCAGGCCGCCGACATGCGTCGTGCGCTCGAGCAGCAGTACCGACAGGCCCTGGCGGGCGGCGGCGATGGCGGCGCAGATGCCGCCCGGCGTGCCGCCGACGATGACCAGGTCGTGGGAGGAGGGGGCGGGGGCGGTGCTCATGGCCCCGATCATGCGGCGGGCGCCGGCCGTGTCGCGGGGTCGGAGGCTGCAAACATGGGATTTCATGCTATCGTGCCGGCATGGACGCCGAAGCGGTGATCGCGGCCTTCGAGCGCCTGCACGGCGTATCGGTGTGCCTCCATGACGTGGGTGGGCGCTTCGTCGGCCGCCTGGACGAGCGCCGGCGGCGCCATGACCATAGATTGTGCAAGGCGGCGAAGGCTTCCGGGCAGGAGCGCATCTGCGCCCGCTTCGATGCCGCGGTGCTGCGCGATACCGCCATGCATCGGCCGGACGGCTTCGCCAAGGTCTGCCATGCCGGGCTGGTCGAGCTGGTCGTGCCCCAGATCGAACATGGGGTCCTGAGCTGGGTCCTCTTCGCCGGGGTGTGGGCGGACCCCGGGCTGCCGGACGCGGTGCGCGACCGCCGCTCGCCGGTCCGGCTGCAGCCGGCACCTGCCCTGCCGGCAGGCTGGCCCGATCTCCTCGATGCCTTGCGTTCGCTGGCGGCACGCCTGTCGCTATCGGCGCCACCGCCGCTGCCGGCCCCGACCAGCAGGCAGGAGGCGGTGGTCGGCTTCCTCCGCCTCAACCATCACCGCGACATCGGCCTGGGGGATCTCGCCCGCGAGCTGGGCCTCAGCCCATCGCGCACCTCGCATCTGGTGGCGGCGCTGTTCGGACGGCCCTTCGCCCGCCTGCTGGCCGAGACCCGTCTGGCGTCCGCGCAGGAGCTGCTGCGCTGCACCGAGCTGCCGGTCGCCGATGTGGCGATGCGCGCCGGCTATGGCGACCTGTCGCATTTCCACGCCGCGTTTCGCGCCGCCACCGCGGCGACACCCGCCGTCTGGCGCCGGTCCGGCCGGCAGATCTGAGGGACCCGGTCACGCCGGGCATTCCGCAGCCTGCTAGAGCCGGGCGCGGATCTCGTCGATGCGCAGCAGCGGCAGGTGCTCGGACTCGTCGCTCCAGGGCTGCCCTTCGGCGGTTTGGGCGAGGAGGCGGCGGGCGGCGCGCTCGGCCATGCCGGCGAAGTCCTGGATGGCGACGAAGACCACCGGCGACGGATAGGGTTCGCCGGTCCAGTCGTCGAAGACCGCGAAGCGCATCTCGATGCCGCGCAGCGCGGTTGCGTTCTCGGTGCACCAGTCGTGGATGTCGCCCTGGCTGCTGGCCACCACGCCGAGGGGACCCTGGCCGTTGGCGAGCCATGCCGTCGGCAGGGACCTGCTGAGCGCGGCCTGCAGCCCGAGCTTGCGCGCCTCGGCCACGGCGGTGCTGGCGCGCAGGCTGCTGACGTCGTTGGAGCCCCACTCCACGAAGACCAGCCGGCGGATGCCGCTGGTGGCGAGGCGGCGGACCAGTTCGCGGGTCGCGCCCACGTTGTCCGTGCTGACCGTGGGCACGCCCTCCCAGCCCGGGCCGCGGTCGAGGAAGACCAGCGGATAGCGGCGGGCGATCAGGGCGCGCAGGGTCGGGCTCTCGGGGTGGGATTCGCCGCCGGCGATGACCAGCGCGGCGTCCGCGAGCCCCTGGTCGAGGCGGCCGAGCAGGCGTTCATAGCCCGCGTCGTCGCGGAACTCCGCCAGCAGGAGGTCGTAGCCGCCGGCCTCCAGGGACTGCGCCGCGGAGCGCACCAGCAGGCGCTCGTTGACGGCGTTGAACGAGCCGGTCAGCAGCCACACCGTGCGGGTGGCGCCGGCGCGCAGCGCGCGCGCCGCCAGGTTGGGCCGGTAGCCCAGGCGGTCGGCGGCGCTGCGCAGGCGCGCGACGGTG
>JAFLCQ010000172.1 GCA_017302815.1 Planctomycetota bacterium | reverse complement strand
GGCCGCGATGTCTCGCCGCAGCGCCGCCTCGCAGGCGGCCTCGTCCACCGGCACCGGCGACGCCCCGCGCGCGGCGCAGCCGGCGGTCCAGAAGCTGGCGCCCTGCAGGACGATGGCGGCGAGGATCGGCAGGCTGATGCGCATGCCGCAGGCTAGGGGGCGATGCATGGGGAGCCAAGGGCGGGCTTCAGCGGCGGGCGAGGCGCCATGAGCGCGGGGGCAGGCCGATGCGGCGCCGGAAGCAGGCGCTGAACTGCAGCGGATCGCTCCAACCGCAGTGGGTGGCCACTTCGGGTATGCGCAGGCCGGTGGTCGCCAGCAGCTCCTGCGCCCGTTCCAGGCGCAGGCGCAGACGGTAGGTGGCCGGACCGCAGCCATGGGCGGCAGCGAAGGCCCTGCGGAAGGTGTGGGTGCCGATGCCCGATGCCCTTGCCAGGCCGGCGGTCGACCAGGGCCGTAGCGGATCAGCGGCCAGCAGCGCAGTCGCGCGTTCGATCGCCGTGGTGTGCGGTCCGGCTGGCGCAGCCGCGGCATGCAGATCCATCGCCAAGGAGAACAGCTCAGCCAGTAGCGGTCCGAGCCGATTGCCCGGCGCGTCGCGCAGGGCGGTGGCGGCGCGGCGGAAACGCTGCGCCAGGCCGGGCGGCGGGCGGATCGTGAAGGCGGGCAGGTCGATGTTGGGCAGTCCGACCGCACGGGCAGCGTCGTGACAGGCGGCCGGCAAGGCCAGATACCACCAGGAGGTTGGCGTGAGGCGGACGACGTCGTGCACCGCGCCAGGCAGGCGCTGGAAGATGCTGCCAGCCCGCAGCGGCCAGGTCCGTCCATCGCGGCTGGTCAGTCGGGCCTCGCCGGATTCGACCCAGACCACCGCCCATTGCGGGGTGGACATCCCGAACTCGCCACGTCCGGCAGGACCCAGAGACCTGCCACAGCGCAGCATGGCATCGAGGCGACCGCTGCCGGCCAGACGTGCCACGGCGATGTGCTCAGATTCCACAGGTTGTGATCATGCATGACCTGGAAGTGCAGGCAACATATGTAAAGAATGACGATATGAGCAGGACGAACATCATCAGCATCGTCATCGACGATCTCGGCGCTCGCGATCTCACCTGCACCGGATCGACCTTCTATGAGACGCCATGCATCGACCGCTTCGCCCGCCAAGGCCTGCTCTGCGAGGCTGCCTACGCCAGTGCGCCGGTGTGCAGCCCGACGCGTGCCAGCCTGATGACCGGCCGCTGCCCGGCGCGGGTGGGGATCACCAACTACATCGGCGGCCATCGCCGTGGCCCGATGCTTGAGGCGCCCTACCTGCATTGGCTGCCGCTTACCGAGCGCAGCATCGCCAGCGAGCTGGCAGCGGCCGGCTATCAGACCTGGCATGTCGGGAAATGGCACCTCGGTGATGAGGCCTTCGGCCCGTCAGCGCACGGCTTCCAGGTCAACATCGGCGGCTGCCACCTCGGCCATCCCCACCGCGGTTACGTCGCGCCTTGGGGAATCCCTGGCCTCGAGGACGCGGCCGAAGGCACCTGGCTGACCGAACATCTCACCGACCGCGCGATCGCTCTGCTGCGCGATCGCGATCCCGCCCGTCCGTTCCTGCTCAACCTCTGGCACTACGCGGTGCACACCCCGATCCAGGCTCCTCCGGCGCTGGTCGAGAAGTACCGCCGCAAGGCGGCCGCCCTCGGCCTGGACCGGCACGATGCCTTCGTCGATGGCGGGCCGATGACCGTCCTGCCGCAACGTGCCGGCCAGCAGATGGATCGCATCCGCCGCCGGGTGGTGCAGTCGGATCCCGTCTACGCGGCGATGATGGAGCACCTTGACAGCAACATCGGCCGGCTCCTCGAGGCCGTGCGCGCCGCCGGATTGGAGGACAACACCCTGGTGGTCTTCACCAGCGACAACGGCGGTCTCAGCACCGCCGAGGGCGCGCCGACCTGCAATGCGCCGCTGGCCGAGGGGAAGGGCTGGGACCGCGAGGGCGGCGTACGGGTGTGCCAGGCGGTGCGCTGGCCGGGCCGCATCCCGGCCGGCTCGCGCAGCGACGCACCGACCTGGAGCTGCGACCTCTTCCCGACCATGCTGGCCGCGGCAGGTCTGCCGCTGCGCCCCGCGCTGCATCGCGACGGCATCGACATGCTGCCGCACTGGCGTGGTGGACCGGCAGAGCGCGGCCGGGCCCTGTGCTGGCACTTCCCGCACTACGGCAACCAGGGCGGCATGCCGGCCTCGTGGATCGTGCAGGACGGCTGGAAACTGGTGCACCGCTACGGGCGTTCCGCCGACGAGCTCTTCGCCCTGGCCGCCGATCCGTCCGAGGCCTGCGATGTGGCGGGGCAGGAGCCGCACCACCTGGCCGCGCTGCGCTCCGGCCTCGATGCCTGGCTGGTCGATGTGCACGCGCACCGTCCGGTTGCCGATCCGGACTTCGAACGCCTGAAGGCGCTGGTGCCGGCGGTGGCTGACAACGCCTGCGAGTGATCCGACGGGTCCAGATCCTGACACCAGCTCCCCTTGCCGATCAGGCGGCGATGGCGTACAGGACGATCCAGGAGGCGGCATGCGCAACTGCCCCAAATGTCGGATCGAGTGCTCGGATACCGCCAATCGCTGCATATCATGCGGAGCCAGCCTGACCCGTGGTCCTGGCGGGACGACCCGCATCGGCCGGCCCGAGACGGTGCCGCAGACGAGCGCTTCTGAGGGGCTATCGCGCCCTGTGGTCTGGGGTCTGGCGGCCGGAGCGGCCGTGCTGGCGGCCCTGCTGTGGGTGGGCATCAGCCGGATGCTGGACATGCGGCTGTCATTCCTGGTAATCGGCATCGCCATCGCAGTCGGCTGCGCCATCGGCTATGCCCTCGATGAACGGCGCGAACCCCAGGATGGGCTGGTCGCCGTGGTCCTCACCGTGCTGGGCCTCCTCCTCGCCAAGGCGGTCCTGACGAGCATGCAGTTCGCGGATATCCGCCGCACCGTCCTCGCCGAGGTCCGCAGCGAGGACGCGATGATCATGCGCCTCGCCGAGGATCGTGCGATGCATGCTGCAGAGGAGGTCGACGACGAGACCGCCGTCGGCGACACGCACGGCTATCCGGCGGAGGTGTGGGTCGCCGCCCGGGACGCTTGGCGCGCCATGCCCCCGGCGCAGCAGGAGGGCATGCGCAAGGCGGCGGTGCAGGAGGCGATGGACAACATGGCCGAGATCGAAGGCGCCTGGCTTGGCCTGGGGACCTTCTTCCGGTCGCTGACCGGGCTGGGCTCGACGGTGATCGCCATCGGCATCGCCTGGACGCTCGGCTCGGGGGTGAACCGCAAACAGGCCGTTCCCGGCCAGGTCGCGACCGCGCGTTGATCGGCGTCGTCAGCCGCCGAGGCGTTCGATAAGGGCGAAGTGCTCGTCCGCGACCGGCTGCACCGACAGGCGGCCGTGGCTGAACAGCATCATGCCGGACAGCTCGGGGATGCCACGCAGCTCGTCCAGCGGCAGGAAATGGCTGAAGGTGCGCTCGTAGCGCATGTCGACCATCGACCAGCGCTGCACCTCCGGGCCGTCCTTGGGATCGTGGTAGGGGCTGGACGGGTCCCAGGCCGTGTGGTCGGGATAGTGCGCTTTCGCCACGACGCAGATGCCGGCGGCGCCGCTGGGCTTGGCGTTGCTGTGGTAGAAGATGCAGCGGTCGCCCACCTGCATGGCGCGCAGGAAGTTCCGCGCCATGTAGTTGCGCACCCCGTCCCACGACGAGGTGCGCTTGCGCTTGAGGTCGGCCAGGCCGAAGACGTCCGGCTCGGATTTGACCAGCCAGTGACCATTGCCCCGGGGGTTGGGGGTTGGGGGTTGGGGGTGGTGGGCATGGTCTGACGCGAGGTACGTGAACGGATGATGTGCGGCGGTGCGGTCACGGAAACGTCAGGTCCGTCAACCCCAACCCCCAACCCCCAACCCCGAGGTACTATGCGCGGCAATGCTTATACAGCACCAGGCCCGAGAGGATCTTGGGCGCGAAGAAGGTGCTCTTCTCCGGCATGACGATCTCGGGGTTGGCGCGGCCGGCGTCGGCCACCGCCATAAGCTCGTCGAGCGACACCGGATGCAGGGCGATGGCGATGTCGTAGTCGCCGCGGCCGACCACCTCGGCCATCTTGGGCAGCTCCCACTCGGCGTAGTAGTCGAAGTGCTTCGGGTCCTTGATCATCGCATGGACCAGGCCGAGGTGCGGGTAGACCTCGCGTTCGAGGCAGCTGCAGTCGAGACGGCCGACGACGTCCGACGGGACCTGGGCGAAGGCGTAGTCCCACGCCTTGCCCTGGTGCAGGATGCGGACGTGGTTCTTCGCCGGGGTGGCCCAGGTCGAGGGGGTCAGCTTCAGCCTGTCCTTCACCTCGGCGAAGGGCTGCACGCCGGTGATGACGCGGTTGTAGGCCTGGATGGCGGCCTTCTCGACCACGTAGGCCAGGCAGTGGCTCTGGCCGTTCTTCAGCGCCGCGTGGTAGCGGTGGTGGCCGTCGGCGATGTAGAGGGGCTGCTTGGCGACCAAGGCGGTCAGCTCGGCGCCGTCGGCGCTGGCCTGGGGCACCAGCCAGATCCGGCTGCGCAGGCCGTGCAGGTCGTTGTGGCCGGCGAAGTCCGGGGTGAGGTCGTAGTCGGGGGCGCGCGACGCGGCGACGCGGTCCAGCACCGGGGTGATCGGGGCGCGGGTGAGCAGGAAGACCGGCTCCAGGGTCAGCCCGGTCTTCCGGGTCAGCTCCAGGCGGCCCTGCACCTTGTCGTCGAAGACCTTCTCGTGGCGGATGACCTGGCCAGCGGCGTAGTCGGTGACCTGCGTGGCGGTGAAGACGCCGATGCGGCGCTGTCCGCCCCAGGTCTGCTCGTAGACCAGGAAGCTGGGCACGTCGAGGGGCTTGAAGGACGAGGCGGTCAGGCGCGCCAGGGCCGGCAGCGGGTCGGCGCCGAGGGTGACGTGCCAGAGGTTGCCGGCGCGGCCCTGCAGCAGCTTCTCCAGCGCGGTGCCGGGCTTGATCACGTCGTAGGGCGGGGCGACCGCCTCCAGGACGCTCTCGGGGCGGGGGACGAATCCGGTGAGTCCGGCGATGGCGGTCATGCGATGCTCAGGCGACGGCGGTGGGCTTGAGGTAGGCGAGGATGCGGCCGAGCTCGGCCTTCATGTCCTGGCGCGAGACGATCAGGTCGACCTGGCCGTGCTTCAGCACGAACTCCGAGGTCTGGAAGCCCTCGGGCAGCTCCTGCTTGATGGTCTCCTGGATCACGCGTGCGCCGGTGAAGCCGATCATCGCCTTGGGCTCGGCGATGATGACGTCGCCCAGCGAGGCGTAGCTGGCCATGACGCCGGCCATGGTCGGATTGGTCAGGATGCTGATGAAGGGCACGCGCTGCTCGCGCATGCGCGCCAGGGCGGCGCTGGTCTTGGCCATCTGCATCAGCGACAGGACGCCTTCCTGCATGCGCGCGCCGCCCGAGGCGGAGACGACGATGGCGGGGATGCGCGCCTCCAGGCAGCGCTCGAACTGCCGGGTCAGCTTCTCGCCGACCACGCTGCCCATCGAGCCGCCGTTGAAGTTGAAGTCGGACACGCCCAGGCCGACATCGATGCCGTTCAGCTTGCCGCGGCCGGTGAGGACGGCGTCCTTGAGTCCGGTCTTGGCCTGCTGCTGCGCGATGCGCTCGGGGTAGCTCTTGCCGTCGACGAACTTGAGCGGATCGCCCGAGGTCATGCCGGCATCCCACTCCTGCCAGGTGCCGTCGTCGATCAGCGAGGCGATGCGGCGGGCGGCCCCCATCTTGAAGTGGTGGTTGCACTCCGGGCAGGTGTCGAGGCGCTCCTCGATCAGGCGCTTGAAGACCGTCTTCTGGCAGCTGGGGCACTTCTCCCACAGGCCGTCGGGGATCTTCTTCGGGTCGCGTCCGGTGGCGCCGCGGCGGAGTCGGTCGAGGACCATGCGGGGGATCTCTCCAGGGGTCCGCGCAGGATAGGGGGGACCGGGGCCTGCCAAGGCCCGCTCCCGGGACGGTGCTTCAGCCGGCCCGGGTGGGCCATGCAACTTGCTGTCGTATCGTGCTTGACAGCCCCCGCCTCACCCCTACGGACTCCCCCACAACCCGCCGAACGGAGCCGCACATGGGCCTTGAAGAGGACGTCATCAAGCTGCTGAAGAGCGAAGGCTACCGGATCAATGAGACGATCCGCGACGCCCTCGACGATTTCCTCGACACCGTCTATGACGAGAACGAGGAGATGGAGGAGGACCTCGAGGACGACGACGAGGAGAAGGAAGACAAGGAAGACCGCTGAGAGCGGTCATCCAGCGTCCCTAAGGACGTCCTGGGCCGGCGCTCGCATCGGGCGCCGGCCCTTCCGTTTCAACGGGTTGCGCACGATGCCTGCGCAGCCAGGCCATCGGAGCGATGCCGTGGACCAGGCGGAAGCGCCGGGTCAGGTCGGCGCGGTCGGCGAAGCCGGCCTCGCGCCACACCGTCCCCGGCTGGCCGCCCTCCAGCATCAGGCGGGTGGCCAGCTCCAGCCGGCAGCGCAGGACGTACTGCTTCGGCGTCTCGCCGAAGCGACCCACGAACATGGTGTGGGCCACGGCGTAGGACAGGCCGCTGGCGGCGAGGATCTGCGCCGCCGTGATGCGCTGGTTGCGCAGGCGCCAGGCGAAGCTGCACATCGCGCGCAGGCCGGGATGCAGGTTGCGCATCACCGGCGGGCTGCCGGCCAGGGCCGACAGCAGGCGGTCGCCGGCCAGGCGGCGGCTGGCGTCGGTCGCCGCGCTGGTGAGGGCCTGGATGTGGTCGGAGACCAGGCTCCACGGCAGGTCCCCGTACCAGACTCCGGCATCGCGCCAGATCTCGATCTCGGCGAAGGGGCCGGTGCGGCTGACCAGCAGGGTCTGGCCGCCGGGATGGGGCTGGCGGTTGACGTGGTAGACCCAGGCCCCCACCAGCACGATCTCGCCCGGGGTCAGGGGCAGGATGCGGTTCTCGCCCACATCCAGCAGCGAGCAGCCCGCCAGCGGGATGACGACGCTGGGGACGCTGTGCAGATGCACCCCCCATGCATTCCACGGCTTTCCCATGCGGTCCAGATGGACCGCCCGCTGGCAGCGCATACCGGCCAGCAGGGCCCAGCTTTCGGCGATGTCCTCTCGCGACATGTCACCCACTGTGGCCGCTCGCAGCCAGAGGAAATGCTCTCCTGATCCGCCGATGCGCAGGGTGTGCGTCGGACGTTCCGCTATCGTCAGCCGTCAGACCGCACTTCCCGGAGCCTCCATGCGCCCATCCGCCAGCCTGGTCCGACTCGCCGCCACGGCCGCCGTCGTCGTCATGTCCGCGTGCGGGCAGTCCGAAGCGCCGCAGGATCGCGCCGAGCGGCAGGAGCCGGCTTCCACGCCTGCGGTGGCTCCCACTGCTGCGCTGGCACCGGCGCCCGCGCCTGCGCCCGCGCCCGTGGCC
>JAFLCQ010000171.1 GCA_017302815.1 Planctomycetota bacterium | reverse complement strand
AGCAGTCGCAGGGCGTCCACCGCCTGGCCGCCGGTGAAGTCGGTGGCGCAGACGCTGACCAGGGCCTCGGCGGCGTGCGACACCGCGTCCATGCCGCCGGCCGCGGTCAGGCCCTTGGGCTGGCGCGCGGCCAGCTCGGCGTCCACCACCGCGATGGTCGGGGTGAGGACGTAGTCGGCGATCGGGTACTTCTGCCCGTCGCGGCCGGTGATCACCGCGAAGGGGGTGACCTCCGAGCCGGTGCCCGAGGTGGTGGGCACGGCGACGAAGGTGGCCAGGCGTCCGAGCGGCTCGGCGCGCACGATGCGCTTGCGGATGTCGAGGAAGCGCATGGCCAGGGCCTCGAAGTCGGTCTCCGGCTGCTCGTAGAGCAGCCACATGATCTTGGCCGCGTCGATCGGGCTGCCGCCGCCCAGGGCCAGGATGACGTCCGGCTTCGCCGCGCGCAGCACGCGCAGGCCCTGCTCGACTGCGTCGAGGTCGGGATCAGGCCGCACGTCGGCGAAGATCTCGGCCTGCACGCCCTGCGCGCGCAGCTGGTCGGCGATGCGCCCGGCCATGCCCAGGTCGACCATGGTGCGGTCGGTGACGATCACCGCCCGGCGCTTGCCGGCGAGGTCGGTGAGGGCGGTCCCGAGGCAGCCCCAGCCGTGGTAGATGCGTCCGGGGACGCGGTACCACTGCAGGTTCTCGCGGCGTTCGGTGACGGTCTTGCGGTTGAGGAGCTGGTGCACGCCGACGTTCCCCGCGAATGCGTTGCCGCCCCAGCTGCCGCAGCCGAGGGTCAGCGACGGCGCCAGGCGGAAGTTGTAGAGGTCGCCGATCGCCCCGTGGCTGCTCGGCTGGTTGATGAGGACGCGGGCGGTCTTCACCGCCCGGCCGTAGGCCGAGACGCGGTCCTGGTTGCCGGGCGCGGTGTACAGGGCCGCGGTGTGGCCGAGGCCGCCGTGCTCGACCAGGCGCGCCGCCATCTTCACGCCGGTGCGGAAGTCGGGGGCGCGGTAGAGGGCGAGGATGGGCGACAGCTTCTCCATGCTGAAGGCCTCGTCATCGCCGATGCGCTCGCAGGCGGCGAGCAGCACGCGCGTGCCGGCCGGCACGGTGATCCCGGCCAGGCCGGCGATGGTCTTGGCGCTCTGGCCGACGATGGCGGCATTGAGGCGCGGCGAGCAGCCGCCCTTGGGATCGGGCACCGTCATCACCCGCTCGACCGCCGCCTTCTGCTGCGCGTCGAGGAGGTGGCAGCCCTGGCGGACGAGCTCGGCGAGCAGGCGGTCGTAGGCGCCGTCCACCGCCACCACGCTCTGCTCCGAGGCGCAGATGACCCCGTTGTCGAAGGTCTTCGACAGCACGATCGAGGTCGCGGCCATCGCCGTGTCGGCGGTCTCGTCGACCAGGGCCGGGGTGTTGCCGGCGCCGACGCCCAGGGCCGGCTTGCCGCTGGCGTAGGCCGCCTTGACCATGCCCGGGCCGCCGGTGGCCAGGATGAGGTCGATGCCGGGGTGCTTCATCAGCGCCTGGGTGGTCTCCAGGGCCGGTTCCTCGATGCAGGCGATGATGCCGGCGGGGGCGCCGGCGGCGACCGCCGCCTCGGCGGCGATGCGCGCCGCCAGGGCGGTGCAGGCCTTGGCCCGCGGATGCGGCGCCAGGACGATGCCGCAGCGCGCTTTGAGCGCGAGGAGGATCTTGAAGGCGGCGGTCGAGGTCGGATTGGTCACCGGGATGATCGCGGCGACGGTGCCGACCGGCTCCAGCACGGTGCGGATGCCGGCCACGGGATCGTGGTCGACCTCGCCGACCGTCTGCACGTCGCGGTAGGCGTTGCAGATGAACTCCGAGGCGAAGTGGTTCTTGATCACCTTGTCCTCGACCACGCCCATGCCGGTCTCGGCCACCGCGGCCTTGGCCAGCTGGATGCGGGCGCGGTTCACGGCGGCGGCGGTGCGGACGAAGATCTCGTCGACCTGCTCTTGCGAGAATCCGCTGAACCGTTCCTGCGCCGAGCGCACGGCGCAGATCATCGCGTCGAGTCCGGTGGGGGGGGCGGTTACGGGTGCTGCCGGGGGCATATGGCCTCCATGAACAGAGATTGATTTCTCTGTACTAGAGTGATAACGACCAGTGGTGGGGTAGGGCAACCACCAGGCCGCGATTGTGCAGTACTACGGGATTAGTTGCCGGCCAATCAATAAAGAATCGTTCATTCATGCGCGTATTGCCTGATCCGACTGCTGGCATGCGCAGGTGTGATGGATCTCGCAGGGGGTAGGGTGGAGCTTGCCGAGAACCACATATAAAGAAAAACATACCGATAAAAGGATCGCGGAAGCAGGAATGATCGCCGCCATGCACCATCCCATCTCGGTACCCAGCCTGCGTCGGCTGCCCCTCTACCTGCGTCTGCTCGAAGCCTGGCGCGCCGAGGGGCGCGAGCAGGTCAGCTGCACCCATCTCGCCGACGCCCTCGGCTTCGATCCCACCCAGGTGCGCAAGGACCTGGCCGCCGCCGGCGCCTCGGGCCGGCCCAAGGTGGGCTACGAACTCAAGACCCTGCGCGACTGCCTGGCTGGTTTCCTCGGCTGGGACAATCCGGGCGAGGCCTTCCTGGTCGGCGCCGGCCCCCTCGGCCAGGCCCTGCTCGCCTACGAGGGCTTCGCCGCGCGCGGCATGTCGATCGTGGCGGTCTTCGACCCCGATCCGGGCCGGGTCGGCGGCAGCGTCGGCGGCAAGCCGGTGCTGCCCCTGGCCAAGCTGGCGAACCTCGCCGCGCGCATGCATGTGCGCCTCGGCGTCCTGGCGGTGCCCGCCGACGCCGCCGCCGAGGCCGGCCGCGCCATGGCCGAGGCCGGCCTGCAGGGCATCTGGAACTTCGCCCCCGTGCGCCTCGATCTCGGCCCCCTGGTGGTGGTCGAGCACGTCGACCTCGCCCAGTCCCTCGCGGTGCTCTCGCACCGCCTCGCCGAATTGCCGCAACCATCGGAGATCACATGAGCACCGCCTGCGCCCCTGCCCCGGCGACCCCGCACGCCAAGTTCGCGCGCGTCACCGAGATCCTTGACCGCCACGACCGCGATCCGGCGCGGCTGGTCCCGATTCTGCAGGAGGTGCAGGAGGCGTACCGCTATCTGCCGCAGGAGGTGATGGCCTTCGTCGCCACCGCCCTCGACCTGCCGCCCAGCAAGGTGTTCGGCGTCGCCACCTTCTACGCCCATTTCGCCCTCGAACCCAAGGGCAAGTACGTCATCAAGCTGTGCGACGGCACCGCCTGCCACGTGCGCGACTCCATCCCCATCCTCGATGCGCTGCGCGCCAAGCTCGGCCTGTCCGAGGCGAAGAAGACCACCGACGACCAGATGTTCACCATCGAGACGGTCAGCTGCCTGGGCGCCTGCGGCCTGGCTCCGGTGATGCTGGTGAACGAGGACGTGCACGGCCAGATGAACCCCTCCACGGCGGTCGCCCTGGTCGATGGCATCAAGGCGAAGGAGGCCCAGCCGTGAGCACCGCCGCCACCGCCCGCTACGAGATCGACTCAGCCGCCGCCGACTACGACGCGGCCCTCTCCCGCACCACCCGCCGGGTGGTGATCTGCGCCGGCACCGGCTGCCTGTCCGCCGGGGCGCTGAAGGTGCGCGACGCCTTCCGCCACCACATCGAGACCGCCGGCCTGCCGATCATCGTCGAGCTGCGCGCCGAGGACCACCACAAGGGCATCCACGTCGGGACCAGCGGCTGCCAGGGCTTCTGCCAGCAGGGGCCGCTCGTCACCATCCTGCCCGACAACATCCTCTACTGCAAAGTCACGGTCGAGGATGTGCCCGAGATCGTCATCTCCACCCTGGTCGGCGGCAACCCGGTCGAGCGCCTGCAGTACCAGGCCGCCGATGGCGGCCGCTGCCGCGGGCAGGCCGAGATCCCGTTCTACGCCCAGCAGCAGCGCATCGTGCTGCAGCAGTGCGGCGTGATCGACCCCGAGAGCATCGACGCCTACTGCCACACCGGCGGCTACCGCCAGGCGCGCCGCGCCTGGCGCGAGCTGGGCGACAAGGAGCTGTGCGACCTGGTCACCGCCAGCGGCCTGCGCGGACGCGGCGGCGGCGGCTTCCCCACCGGTCGCAAGTGGGAGGCCTGCCGCATCCAGCAGGGCGAGCGCAAGTTCATCATCTGCAACGCTGACGAGGGCGATCCGGGCGCGTTCATGAACCGCTCGGTGATGGAGGGCAACCCGCACAGCGTGATCGAGGGGATGATGATCGCCGCCAAGGCGATCGGCGCCACCGAGGGCTGGGTCTACCTGCGAGCCGAGTATCCGCTGGCGGTGAAGCGCGTCCGCCGCGCCGTCGCTGACGCCGAGCGCGCCGGCCTGCTCGGGCCCGACGTCTTCGGCACCGGCCGCAGCTTCACCATCCAGGTGATGGAGGGCGCCGGCGCCTTCGTCTGCGGCGAGGAGACCGCGCTCATCGCCTCGATCGAGGGCCACCGCGGCATGCCGAGGCCGAAGCCTCCTTTCCCGGCACAGAAGGGCCTGTGGGGCCTGCCGACCACGATCAACAACGTCGAGACGCTGGCGATGGTGCCGCTCATCCTCGGCATGGGCGTCGAGGCGTTCCGCTCGCGCGGCACCAAGGGCAGCCCCGGCACCAAGACCTTCGCCCTCACCGGCCATGTGGTGAACACCGGCCTCATCGAGGTGCCCTTCGGCGCCACCCTGCGCCAGATCGTCTTCGATATCGGCGGCGGCGTGCTGATGGACGGCAAGGTGTGCGGCGAGGAGGCCTTCAAGGCGGTGCAGATCGGCGGTCCGTCCGGCGGCTGCCTGACCAAGGAGCACCTCGACCTGCCTCTCGACTACGACTCCCTGCGCGGGGTCGGCGCGATGGTCGGTTCCGGCGGCATGGTGGTGATGAACACCAAGACCTGCATGATCGACGTCGCCCGCTTCTTCATGACCTTCACCAAGGCGGAGAGCTGCGGCAAGTGCGTGCCCTGCCGCGAGGGCACCCGCCAGATGCTGGCGATGCTCGACCAGATCGTCGAAGGCAAGGCCGACGAATCGGTGATGGCGCGCCTGGCCGAGGTCGGCCAGACGGTGCAGATCGCCTCGCTGTGCGGCCTGGGCAAGACCGCGCCAAGCCCGGTGCTGTCCACCCTGCGCCTGTTCAAGGACGAGTACCTGGCGCACGTGGTCGACAAGCGCTGCCCGGCCCGCAAGTGCAAGGCGCTGACCCCGCCGACCATCGATGCGCACCTCTGCCGCGGCTGCATGGCCTGCCTGAAGGTCTGTCCGGTCGGGGCCATCCATGGCGAGAAGAAGCAGCCGCACGTCATCGATGCCGAGAAGTGCATCAAGTGCGGCGCCTGCATCACCACCTGCAAGCTCAAGGCCGTCGCGTGAGGGAGCCGAACATGACCACCAATACCGCCACCAAGACCCTCACCATCGACGGCCGCCCGGTCGATATCGCGCAGGATCGCAACCTGCTCGAAGCCATCCGCCGCTCCGGCGTCGACCTGCCGACCTTCTGCTACCACTCCGAGCTGTCGGTCTACGGCGCCTGCCGCCTGTGCGTCGTCGACATCGAAGGCCGCGGCATCCAGGCCTCGTGCTCGATCGTCCCCGAGCCGGGCATGGTGGTGAAGACCGCCACGCCGCAGCTGCGCAAGTTGCGCAAGACCACCCTCGAGCTGCTGCTCGCCAACCACGAGGGCCATTGCACGACCTGCGACAAGGATGCGCACTGCCGCCTGCAGGACCTGGCGCGGCGCCTCGGCGTCGACCGCGTGCGCTTCCAGCGCACCGCCGCCCCCAAGCCCGCCGACCGCACCAGCCCGTCGGTGCATCGCGAGCCGGGCAAGTGCGTGCTGTGCGGCGACTGCGTGCGCATGTGCAGCGAGGTGCAGGGGGTCGGCGCCCTCGATTTCGCCTTCCGCGGCTCCGACACCACCGTGCAGCCGGCCTTCGGCCGCGGCATGGGCGAGGCGGACTGCATCAACTGCGGCCAGTGCAGCCGGGTCTGCCCGACCGGAGCCCTGGTCCCGGCCAGCGATGTCGAGGCGGCCTGGGAGGCCTTCGGCGATCCCAGGCGCACCGTGGTGGTGCAGGTGGCCCCTGCCGTCCGCGTGGCGCTGGGCGAGCTTCTCGACCTGCCGGCCGGCGCCGACGCCATGGGCGTGCTCTGCGCCGCCCTGCGCCGCCTCGGCGCCGATGCGGTCTACGACACCTCGTTCACCGCCGACCTCACGGTGGTCGAGGAGGCCAACGAGTTCGCGCACCGGCTGAAGAACGGCGGCGTCATGCCGATGTTCACCAGCTGCTGCCCGGCCTGGGTCAGCTACGCCGAGAAGTTCACCCCCGATCTGCTGCCGCACCTGTCCTCGTGCAAGTCGCCGCAGCAGATGTTCGGAGCCCTGGCGCGGAAGCTGCTGCCCGAGCAGCTGAAGTGCGAGGCGAAGGACCTCACGGTCATCTCGCTGATGCCGTGCACCGCCAAGAAGTACGAGGCGACCCGCCCGGAGTTCGAGACCGGTGGCCTGCGCGATGTCGACCTGGTGCTGACGACGCAGGAGATCGCCCGCCTGATCGCCGGCAGCGGCCTCGACCTGTCGATGCTGACGCCCGAGCCGCCCGACCTGCCCTTCGGCATGAAGACCGGCGCCGGCGTGCTGTTCGGCAACAGCGGCGGCGTCACCGAGGCGGTGCTGCGCTACGCCGCGGCCGTGCTGGGCGACGGCAAGCTGCGCCGCCACGAGTTCACCGAGGTGCGCGGGCCGGACGGCACGCGCATCGCCGAGGTCGACGTCGGCGGCCTCAAGCTGACCGTCGCCGCGGTGAGCGGCCTCGCCAACGCCCGCCGCCTGATCGAGGAGGTCAAGGCGGGCCAGCGCAAGGTCGACCTCATCGAGGTCATGGCCTGCCCGGGCGGCTGCGTCGGCGGAGCCGGCCAGCCGGTCGACCATACCGGCTGTGCCCGCTGCGATCGCACCGCCGGCATCGTCGCCGCCGACCGCGCCGAGATCATGCGCAACAGCGTCGAGAACATGGCGGTCAAGGCGCTCTACGACGAGCACCTGGAGAAGCCGGGCTCGCACACCGCGCACGATCTGCTGCACACCGAATACCGCCCCCGCCGTCGTCTCGGCGACCTCGATCTGCTGCTGACCCAGGGCGAGCAGGGCACCGGCCGCCTGCTGGTGATGGCCTGCCTCGGCACCAGCTGCCACCTGCACGGCAGCCAGCCGCTGGTGCACGAGCTGGTGGCGGCGGTCGAGGCGCGCGGCCTGCAGCAGCGGGTGGACGTGCGCGCCACCTTCTGCCTCGAGCGCTGCGGCGAGGGGCCGAACGTCAAGGTCGGCGAGCGCGTGGTCGCCGGCGCGACCGTGGCCAAGGTGATGGCGGCGATCGACGAGGTCCTGGCCGGCTGACCATGGTGCGCATCGAGATCTGCCTCGGATCCTCCTGCTTCGCCAGGGGCGGCAGCCGCTATCCCGCGGCCGTCGCCGCCTGGCTGCAGCAGCGGGGCC
>JAFLCQ010000170.1 GCA_017302815.1 Planctomycetota bacterium | reverse complement strand
TCGCGCCGATTTCGCAGTAGGTAGGTTTGTTCTCCTTGGTGAATCCGTAGTCCTTGAGGTGGATGAAGGGCAGGCGGCCGCGAAGTTTGCGGCACCACTCGACCACGTCGCCGCCGCCGTAGTGGATGGGCAGGATGTCGACATGGCGGGCGATGCCGGCCGCCAGCAGGCCCTGGCGGAAGCTGCGCGGCCACAAGCCGCCGGCCAGCGCGGTGCGCACCTGCGGATCCGCGGCCTTGGCGGCGGCGGTGCCCAGCTCGCACAGGCGCAGGTAGATGGCGATCGGATCGGCCTCGGAACCGGGGACGATCTCGTTCAGCCATTCCCAGGCCTCGATGCGCCCGGCATAGCGGCGGGTCAGCGTGCCGACAGCGTCGCTCCAGCCCGCCTCGTCGAAGGCGAAGGGCTCGAAGTGGACGTTGTAGCGCTCGCGCATCGCCCAGGCCGGTGGATCGACCAGGCAGAGCAGCGGCCGGATGCCGTGCTCGGCGGCCTTGGCCAGGGCGAGGTCCAGTTCGTCCAGCCGCCAGGTGCCGCGCGCCGGCTCGATCGACTTCCACGACACGAACTGCCGGCAGGTGGTCAGGCCGAGGCGGCGCGCCGCGCGCATACGGCGGTCGTGATCGGCGGCGGTGCCCGACCCCAGCAGGTGGTGCAGGCCGAAGGCGGTGGGTTGCCCGCGGGTGATCGCCATGACATCAGGGATGCGCGCGCAGGTGGTGCTGGCGGCGCCGACGCCGTCGACCGCCACGCGCAGACCGGCCACGCCGCGCCCCTGCCAGGGGATGACCAGCCGGGCCGGGCCGCCGTCGGCGGGCATGTCCAGGCGCTGCTCGCCGGTCGCGGCAGTGGCTCCGTCCAGGCCGGTCAGGGTCCAGGTCGCGGTCAGCGCGGCGCCGGCGCGGCCGGCGGCGGAGACGGCGAAGGCGACAGGCTCGTCGTAGGTGAAGAGGTTGTTGGGAACGGCGGCGGCCAGCTGCAGCGGCTGCGGCGCCGCGCGCATGGCGGTGCTGTCGCGCACCTCCCACGGCCAGCGCTTGCCGCCCTGGTCGCGGAAGGCCGCCACCCACAGGACGCCGCTGCCGCCGTCGAGCTTCGGCACGGTGAAGCGAAAGACCTGCCGGCCGCTGCCCGGCTGCACCTCGGCCTGCGCCTCCAGTCCGGGATAGGTGATGTGGCGCCGCTTGGTCTCGTAGGTGCCGTCGGGCAGGTCGATCCACGGGCCGTAGCCGGAGAGGGTCAGGGTGGCGGCCGGACCGGCGGCCAGGGCGTAGTCGACCGCGACCTCGAAGGCCTGGCCCTCGACCGGGGCCTCGTCCGGGCCGTCGATGGCGAGCCAGCTCTGGCGCAGGCGGTCGGCGTCGGCGCACCAGGCGGCAGGGACGCAGGCGATGATGAGGGCGGCGAGGCGCATGGCGTATCCCACGGGACAGGAGGTGGCGAGGCAAGCGCATGCCGTCCCCGCTGCCCAAGTACGGCCACGGCCGAGGCCTGGGACGGACGCAGGCTGTATCGCCGCCAGACAGCCTTGCCGGCGGGCCCGCCTTCCAGGCCCCGCTGGCGGCGCTACCCTCGGCCCGCATGGGGGCCGCCCGCGAACCGCTGCCGGACAAGCGCCAGGCCCTGCACGGCCTGCTGCTGGAGGAGATCCGCAGCGGGCGCCAGCCACCCGGTTCGCGCCTGCCGTCGGAGTGGGAGCTGGTGGCGCGCTTCGGCGTCAGCCGCACCACCGTGCGCGAGGCGCTGGAGATGCTGTCGAGCGAGGGCCTGCTGCAGCGCCGCAAGGGCTGCGGCACCTGGGTGCACGCCGATGCCGCGCGCCGGCTGGAGCAGGCCCGCGGCCGCGAGCGCCGCGTCGCTGTGGTGCTGGACGCCGGCCAGCGCAACAACCCGATCTACGGCGGCATCCTGACCGCCTTCTCGGCCGCCCTGCCCCCGGCCTGCCGGGTGGCGGTGCACCTCCACCACAGCGTGCGGCCGGCGCTGTACGCCGATGCCGAGGTCGTGGTCGTCGATGGCAGCTTCGCCGAGGCGACCATCGCGGCGGTGCGCGCCCGCTGCCGCCAGGTGGTTCTGCTCAACCGCATCGATCCCGCCCTGCCCCACGTCTGCACCGACAACCTGCTGGGCGGGACGATGATGGCGCGGCATGCGCTGGAGCGCGGCCACCGCCGCATCGGCGTGCTGCACTTCGGCGACGACCATGCGAACGGGCGCTCGGTCGAGGAGTTCACCCTGCGCCTGCGCGGCATCCGCGCCGAGCTGGCCCGCGCCGGCGTGCAGCCGGTCGAGGTGCGGTTGGAGCTGCACCGCATGTTCGACTTCAGCCCGGCGCAGGCGGTGGACCGCCTCCTGGCCGAGGCTCCGGACACCAGCCTGATCCTGGCGGTGGCCGACCACCTGGCGCTGGACGCGCTGGAGCGCCTGCAGGAGCTGGGCGTCGCGGTGCCGCGGCGGATCGGACTGATCGGCTTCGACGACCTGGTGATCTGCCGCTTCGCCAGCCCGGGCCTCACCACCGTGCGGCAGCCGGTCGAGGAGCTGGGCCGCGCCCTGGCCGATGGCGTCGCAGCGCTGCTGGATGGGCGTCCGGCCGGACTGGGCGCGCCGCTGCGGCCGCATCTCGTGCCGCGCGAGACCTGCCCGCCGTGCGCCAACTGAGGGTGTCGGAATGGATTGAGACATCCTGCCGCCAAGACGCCAAGAACGCCAAGGGCGCAGAGCATGCGCATGCCTGATCATGAGGCCGCTTCCGGACTTGGTGCCCTTGGCGTCCTTGGCGCCTTGGCGGCTCCGCAGCGGTGATCACGGCGACGGCAGGTTGCCCTTCACGCCGTTCGCCAGCTGCGCGTAGGTCAGGTTGTCGACGTGCAGATCGAAGAAGAGGGTGTTGTGCCCGCCGCGGTGCCGCGACATCTGCGAGGCCGGCAGCGACCAGTTGGTGCTGTCGGCGATGTAGGGGCGGCGCGACGCCAGGTGGATGTCGCCCGGGCGGTAGAGGCGGTAGACGTAGCCCTGGCTGTTCACCGGCTGCTCGTCGGCCTGGTTGATGGTCTCCTTGGCCGGGGCGTTGGGATAGGGCGTCATGCCGTAGCTGACCGAGGTCGGAAATCCGGAGATGGGCGTGTATTTCGGACAGCCGTAGATCACCGACGTGGTGCGGATCTGCCAGATCGCATCGGTTTCGGCAGCCTTGTTGGCCTCCAGGTAGGGTGCAAGGAATCCCATCCAGTAGCGGTCGTTCTGGCCGTTGGAGTGCCACCAGATGCCCGGCGGCAGGACCTCGTGATCCTCTGCGTAGGCCAGGGTCCCCATGCCGATCTGGCGCAGGCTGGAACGGCAGCGCAGATCCTTCGCCGCCTCCGACACCTGGCGCAGGGCCGGCAGCATCATGCCGGCGAGCAGCGCGATGATGGCGAGGACCACCAGCAGCTCGATCAGGGTGGAGGCCCGGCGCATGCCGCCAGCCTAGGCCTGACAGGTCCGCCGCGCATGCGGCGGACCTGTCTGCCGGGCAGACAGGCTGGGATCAGTAGGCGATCACGCCGCCGTCGTAGGCCGTGCCGTCGACGGTGATGGCGTAGCCGCCGCCCTGGCGGGCGATGGCGATGTCGTAGCGGTGGCCGCGCAGCTCGCGCTGCACGCGCACGCGGTCCCAGCCGCTGGGCAGGCAGGGCTCGATGCGCAGTCCGCGGTAGCCCGGCTTGATGCCGCACATGTATTCGACCACCGAGCGGAACATCCAGCCGGCGGTGCCGGAGATCCAGCCGCTGATCGACTCGCCGGCGCGGCCGTTGTCGGGGCCGAGGTACTGGTTGGTGAAGGCGTAGGGCTCGCAGCCGCTGACCGCCGACGGGTGCGCCGGGTTGTCCGGCATCACCTTGCGCCAGCTCGCCAGGGCGTGGTCGGGGCGGCCGGCGCACAGGTCGGCGACGATCTTGAACGAGGTGCCGTGGCAGTACGGGGTGCCGTTCTCGTACATGCCGGGCAGCAGCATGGTGACGCGGCCGACGTTGGTGTCGGCGCCGGTGTAGGCCGGGGTCAGGGTCAGCGAGCCGTGGCGCGACTCCAGGATGGTGTCGATGGCGCGCAGGCAGGCCTCCTTGCGCTCGCCCTGCGCCAGGCCGGTCATCACCGCCCAGGTCTGGGTGTTGAGGAAGGTGCGGCCCTCGCGGTTGCTGTGCGAGCCGACCGGATTGCCGGCGTCGCTCCAGCCGGCCAGGTACCACTGCCCATCCCAGCCGTGGGCCTGGATCGCGGCGTCGATCCTCGCCTTCCGCTCGCGCATCTCGCGCTCCAGGCCGGGGTCGGCCAGGACTTCGCGCGCCATCTCGGCAAGGATGTCGAGGCTGTAGGACAGCGCCATCGAGGTCCATACGCTCTCGCCCTTGCCGCCCCTACCCATCCAGTTGAGCGAGTCGTTCCAGTCGCCCTCGTGCGCCAGGACCAGGCCGTGCGCGCCGAGGTCCTCGCTGAGGTGGCGGACGCCCTTCAGCATGTGGCCGAGGACGCTGTCCGAACCCTGGTCGAGGTAGGGCACCTGCTCGTGCAGGAAGGCGTAGTCGCCGGTCTCCTTCAGGCAGGCGGCGACGGTGGGGGTGATCCAGGCCGGGCCGTCGGAGTAGTGGTGCGGCTGGATCGGCAGCCAGCCGCGGATGGCGTGGCCGTCGGCGTACTGGTGCGCGAGGGTCTCCTTGATCTTGGCCTTCGCGAGCGGCGCGTTGAAGGGCAGGATGCCCCAGGCGTCCTGCAGGGTGTCGCGGAAGCCGCGCGCCCCGTCGCGGCCGAACTCGACGCACAGCTGGATCTGCTGCTTCGCCCAGGTGTTGACCAGGCGGTCGATCTGCGGATCCGGGGTCTGCACCTGCACCTTGGACAGCATCGCCGACTTCTCGGCGCCCAGCTTCGCCCACGCCGCGGCGCGGTAGGCGGGCGGCATGACCTTGGCGATCAGGCGGTCCTTCTCGGCCTCGCTGTCGAAGGATCCCAGCAGCACGGTGACCGTGCGCTCGCCGCCGGGCGGCAGGTCGACGGCGATGGCCAGCGCGCCGGCCAGCTCCTCGCACCACGCCTCGCTGCCGGCCATGCGGCCGTCCAGCAGGCTGCGCGGCGCGCTGACCGTGCCGAAGGGGCCGAGGAAGTCGCGGCGGCCGCCGCACCAGCCCTGCACCTCGCCGTCGGTGGCGACGAAGGCGTTGTAGCGGCCGTGCGGGCGCTCGTCGGAGGTGTTGTAGCTCAGCACCGCGCGGTTGGCGGCGTCGTAGGCCGAGCGCAGGTAGCTGTACGGGCTGCTGAAGGTGGCGTAGCCGCCGAGCAGCCATTCGACGTAGGGCGCCAGCCACAGGCTGCGGGCGCGGCCGCTGCCGTTGACGATGCGGTGCTCCCAGATCTCGACCGGCTCGTCCGGGGCCAGCAGGACGCGGCTCTCGACCGTGATGCCGTCGTAGACGGTGGTGAACACCGAATAGCCCAGACCGACGCGGGTGGTCAGGGTCGCTCCCGGCGTGTTGGTCGGGAAGACGCCGCTGTTCCACACCGCGCCGCTGTCGCGGTCGCGCAGGTAGGCGTAGCGGCGGCCGTCGCGGACCAGGCGGACGCGGCCCTTCTCATGGTTGTACATGAGGGTCTGGTTGTTGAACACGCCGTCGCCGCCGCCGAACTGGTTCAGGCCGGAGATGAGGGTGTCGTTCCACAGGAAGTTGATCTGCGCGCGCGGCGGGGCGAAGGGCGCGGTGATGACGTATTCGCGGCCATCGGCGCTGAAGTGGCCGAAGGGTTTGGCGGTGGGCTGGGGCTTGCTGTGCATGGTGGATTCCGATCCGGCTGGGGCGGCTATGTCGAGGTGCGATCTTTCACAGGAGGCACGGAGGCGCGGAGGATCGCAGGGAGGTGTGCACATCGGCCTGCGTCGGCCGACCGTGACTCTCCTCGAAGCTCTGCGTCTCTGCGCCTCCTTTGACTCGGTCTGCGGTTGCTGGATCAGTGCATCTGGCCGTCGTGGGCGCGGACGTAGGCGATCAGTTCATCGACCTGGCAGAAGGCCAGGGCGCAGAAGGTGTCGGCGGCGCCGTAGTAGATGGCGATGCGGCCGCTCGGGGCGTCGCACAGGGCGGCGACCGGGAAGACCACGTTGGGCACCAGGCCGGTGGTCTCGTAGGGCGCCTCGGGCAGCAGGATGGCGCGGTCGCAGCGGTGCTTCACGATCCACGGCTTTTCCAGGTCGAGGATGGCGGCGCCGAACTGGTAGGCGAAGCCGTTGCAGGTCGAGCACACGCCATGGTAGATCATCAGCCAGCCCTCGCTGGTCTCGATGGGCGCCGGGCCGGCACCGATCTTCACCCCCTCCCACCAGTTGCCGCCCTTGCTCATGACGTGGCGGTGGCGGCCCCAGAATTCGAGATCGGGGCTCTGGCTGATGAAGATGTCGCCGAAGGGCGTGTGGCCGGTGTCGGAGGGCCGGCTGAGCATGACGTACATGCCGCCGATCTTCCTGGGGAACAGCACGCCGTTGCGGTTGTAGGGCAGGAAGGCGTTCTCGAGCTGCTCGAAGGCGACGAAGTCCTTCGTCCGCGCCATGCCGATGGTCGGGCCGTGGTAGCCGTTGCACCACAGCACGTAGTACCACTCGCCCATCTTGACCACGCGCGGGTCGTAGCCGTATTCGAAGGCCGAGACGCCGTCGCCGCCGCCCAGCGCCAGCGGCTTGGGATCGATGGTCCACGTCACGCCATCGGGCGAGCGCCCGACGTGCAGGAAGGGCATGCGGGTGACGTACTCGGTGCGGAAGACGCCGATGAAGCCGCCCTGCCAGGGCACCACCGCGCTGTTGTAGATGCCGGTGACGTCGGGCAGCGGCCGGCGGCCGATGACCGGGTTGCCGCTGAAGCGCCACACCACGTCCGGGTTGCCGGCCGGCTTGGCCTCCCACGGCAGGTTGGGGATGGCGTCGCCGACGATGCGGATGCGGGCGGCGGCGGGTGCGGGCTGGGCCATGGATGAGCTCCAACGTGTGGTTGATGCTCATTCTGGAACTTTCTGAAAACTTTCAAATAGACCTGTCGGACGTGTGCAATCCACCAATCACCATGTGGTTGCACACCTCGACCGGGTCAGATGTCTAGGCCACCTGCATGCCCCGTGGCGCGCGTATCGTCGGCTTCCGGCCGGCACGCACCTCGACCTGCAGATCACCCAGCGGGGTGGGCACGCAGGCGGCCGCCCACTCCAGGCCGCAGAGCTGCGGCCGCACCGCCACCCGCCGCCAGCCGCGCTCCAGCGGGCGGATGCCGAGCAGGATCTGCGGCAGCAGCGCCGCCGGACCCGAGCCCCACGCATGGCACAGGCTCTTCGCGAAGGGCCGGCCGTAGTAGGCCCAGTGCTGGTCGCCCTGGTGGGTGGGATCGAAGGCCTCCCAGAAGCTGGTGGCGCCGAGGTCGAGCATGCCGCCCCAGGCGGCGCGGATCTGCGCCAGCGCCGTCGCGGCATCGCCCAGGCGCGCG
>JAFLCQ010000017.1 GCA_017302815.1 Planctomycetota bacterium | reverse complement strand
GCGACCGCCACCAGCGTCGCACGCAGACGCGCCTCGTCGCGCGCGACGATGACGGTCACCGTCCCGTCGACGCCGGGCACCGCGCCGGAACGGCGGCCGATGCGGACCATGCCGAGATCGGGCGGGCAGGCCACGCCATCGTCCAGGCCGGCGATCGCGGCAGCGGCGGCGGCATCCGATGACAGCATGACGGCGCCGGCCCCATCGATGACCATCCATCGGCCGTCGATGCCCAGGGCGGATTGCGACAGCACCAGGCACGCCGACGGATCGACGCCGCAGCGCAACCGCGCCAGCAGCAGACCGGCATCGACGCGGATGGCCTCCTCGGCGCCGCGCACCAGATGCGCGCGCACCACCAGCCAGGCGCCCAGGCTGGCGAGACCCGCCGCCAACGCGGCGCCGACCGCCATGCCGATGACGATGCGGCGGCGGATGGGCGTCACGATTCCTCGCCCAGCATGTATCCCTGACCACGGCTGGTGCGGATGAGCCCATCCGCGCCGGCGTCGGCCAGCTTGCGGCGGAGGTTGGCGATATGGGCCTCGATGCGGTTGGGGTTGGGCTCCTCGTTGAAATCGTAGCAGCGCTGCCACAGGAGTTCGCGCGGGACCACCCGCCCCTGCCGCAGGGCGAGCTGTTCGAGCAGGCCCCATTCCTTCGCGGTCAGGTCGATGCGACGGCCATCCACCGCGGCGGCGCAGGCGGCGAGATCGAGGCTGAGCGCACCGACCCGCAGCGACGGCGAGGCGATGCGGGCGGCCCGGCGCACCAGGGCGCGGATGCGCGCCAGCAGCTCCGGCAGGGCGACCGGTTTGACCAGATAATCGTCGGCCCCGGCATCGAGGCCGCCGACCCGGTCGGGCAGCTCGCCACGGGCGGTCAGCAGCACGACGGGATCCTGCCGTCCGGCGGCGCGCAGCCGGCGCAGGATCTCGTCGCCGCCGATCCCCGGCAGCTGCCGGTCCAGGATGATCGCGTCGTACGCGGTGTCCGACGCATGCCACCAGCCCTCCTCGCCATCCGCGGCCGCATCGACCGCGCACCCCTCTTCGCGCAGATAGGAGGCGACGGCCTCCCGCAGCGGCAGGTAGTCTTCGATGACGAGGAGGCGCATCGCGCCGACCTACTCCTTCTTGGCGGCGGCGTCGGCCTTCGGACTGGCCTCGGCCTTCACCGCCTTCGCGTCGCAGGCGGCAGCGTCCGGCTTGGCGCAGGCGGCCGCATCCTTGCCTTCGCACGCCTTCTTCGCGTCGCAGGCGGCGGCATCCTTCTTCTCGCACGCCGCCTTGGGGCAGTCGGCGGGAGTGGCCGCGGGAGCGGCGCCCTCGGCCGCGAAGGCGAGGCCGGCGCAGCAGGCGAGGAGGATGGAGAGCGGGATGCGGGACATGGGACCTCCGTGGGTCGGGGTGATGGCGCCCAGGATAGGAGCCTGCCTGAAGCCAGCCTGAACCCGCGTCATGGCGCATGCTAGCCGGCTCCACGGCCTGGACAGGGCCTCCTCCCGCCGGACCTGCCGCGGCTATCCCGGCAGCGGGCAGTGGGTGGAGCGGTAGTCGCGCGGGGTCTGGCCGGTCCTGCGCCGGAAGAGACGCGAAAAATACGCCGGATCGGCGAAGCCGGCGGCCGCCGCCGCGCCGGCGACGCTCTGCCCGGGATCCGCCAGCAGCGCCTTGGCGCGGGCCAGGCGCAGCTCGGTCAGGTAGCGCCACGGGGTGGTGCCCGTCGCGCGCTTGAAACGGCGCAGGAAATGGAAGGTCGACAGACCGGCAGCCGCCGCCATTTCCGGCAGACCGCCGCCGCGCTCCACCGCCGCGATCAGCCGGGCGTCCTCGCCCAGACGGGCGCAGTCGCATTTCTTCACCGCCACCAGCAGCGCGGTCAGCTCCACCGCCGCGTCCAGCTGCGCATGCGGCGCCCGCGAGGAGATGCGCGCGATGATCGCATGCAGCCGCTCGGCCGGTTCGCCGTCTCCGCCGGTGCGCACCACCAGGCGGTCGCCAGCGAATCCCGCGCAGCGCGCCAGTGCAGCCGCCCAGGCGCCCTGGAAGTGTACCCACAGGACCTCCCAGCCGCCCTGCGGATCGCAGGCGAAGTCATGCCGCCGACCAGCCGGCAGCAGCACCGCGTCGCCGGCGGACAATGGCTGGGGGGCGCCGCCATCGACCGCGTACCAGCCGCCGCCGGCGAGCACCAGCATCAGCAGATCGTCGGGGATGCGGCGTCCGTGGATGCGGTGGCGACGCGAGACGAAATGCCCGGCCTGCAGCGGCACCACCTCCAGGCGCCGCTCCTCGGCGGTCGGGGCGGCGACCACGCTGTGCCAGGTTTCGGCGGCCATGGCAGCAATATTGTCCAAGTCATGCCAAGATCCACCGCTGATATCTACACATCCAACGTCCTAGAATGCAGCCATGTCCTATGAACTCCCCGCCGCCGACCGCTCCATCCTGCGCCGCCTGGCCCGCCGGCAGGCGGAGATAGCCGCCCTGCCGGTGCAGGAGGCGCGCCGCCGCCTGTGGACCGCAGTCAACGACAGCGTGCCCGGGGCGCGGCCCCCTGTCGCCATCGAAAGCTGGACCTTCGACCGCGATTTCCTCCCCGACAGCCTGCTGCAATGCGCCTCGGACTACGGCCGCCGCCTGGAGAAGGGCATCCTGCGTCATATCCGGCATCACGAGATCCTCGGCGACGACCACGTCTGCCCGGACACCCACGACATGGGCTGGCACGTCCACCTCGACGAGTTCGGCATCGAGATCCCGACCCACTACATCAAGGACGCCGAAGGCGTGGTCACCGGCTACCACTTCGACTGCCCGGTGAAGGACCTCAGCCAGGGCTTCGCCATGATCAAGCCGTCGACCTTCAGCGTCGATCGCGCCGGGACGCTGGCCGAGCAGGTCTTCCTGGCCGAGCTCTTCGACGGCATCCTGCCGGTGGTCATCCGCAGCGGCACCTTCGGCAACAACAACCTCACCCAGCGCCTGATGCGCATCATGAGCCAGGAGACGATGTTCCTCGCCATGTACGACGCGCCCGAGCAGCTGCATGCGGTCATGGCCCTGCTGCGCGACAACGCGAAGCGCATGGCGCAGTGGGCCGAGGCCGAGGGCCTGCTGGTGGTGAACAACCAGAACCAGTGCACCTGCGGCACCTGCTTCAACTTCAGCGAGACCTTCCCCGCCTCATGCCCGGCCCCGGGGCAGGTGAAGCTGAAGCACATGTGGTCGGTGATGGACAGCCAGGAGACGGTGGGGGTGAAGCCGAAGCTCTTCCACGAGTTCTTCTTCCCCTACTACCGCGAGCTGGCCGAGCTCTACGGTCAGGTCTACTGGGGATGCTGCGAACCTGCCGACCCGCTGTGGGAGATGTCGCTGCAGCACCTGCCCAACCTCAAGGCGGTGTCGATCTCGCGCTGGGCGAAGCAGCCGGCGATGGCCGAGGCACTGGCCGGACGCGGCATCGTCTATTCGCGCAAGCCCAACCCCAACCTGCTCGGCGTCGACCGGGAGCTGAACGAGGAGGCCTGGGCGGCGGAGATCCGCAGCACGCTGGAGGCGGTCGCCGGCAAGGACATAGCGGTCGAATTCGTGGTACGCGACGTCTACAGCATGCACGGCGACCTGGGCAAGGCGCGCCGGGCGGTGGAGATCGCCCAGCGCGAGATCGACCAGGTCCACGGACCAGCCATGGCCGCGTAAGTCTCTACCGCGTTGCTCGTTGACGGAACTCGACCGGCATTGGCGAGTGCCGGATGATGTCGGTTGACCACGTCATGACGCCGCTATAGTTCTGGTATGCATACTGGTGTCTTGCTTCTGCCATGCGTCAGGATGGCCAGTGCAGCCTGGCATGCGGGCCGTCCGCACGGATCATGCATCGCAAGCGCGGAGGCCACATGACGCGACGGACAAACCATGCCTTCACCCTGATCGAGCTGCTGGTCGTGATCTCGATCGTGGGCATCCTTGCAGCGCTGCTGCTGCCGGGGATGCAGGCCGTGCGCGATCAGGCCAAGTCCACGATCTGCCAGAACAACCTGCGGGGCGCCGGGGTGGCCCTGCTCACCTATGCCAACGACAACGAAGGCCAGTTCCCCTGGGGAGAGGCCGGCCCGTCTACCGGCCCGTATAGCTGGGTCTCCGCCATCGGCACGCTCAGCGACATCGAGACCGTGCGGCTGACCTGCCCCACCGCCTCGGTCCAGGGCGGCACCTACCATTTCACCGCCAACCTCCAGACCCTACCCTGCCGCGCCTTCGGCAACTACCGTTCCAGCCTGAAGCCGGTGCAGCTCTCCGAACTGCCTGGTCCGAAGGTGATGCTGTTCGATGCCGGCCTGGGTCAGACCGGCGGAGTGAACGCGTTCCTCACCTCGATGAACATGGGCACCGAGACGTTCAACTTCCTCGACAACCGCAGCGACAACCTCAAGCCGGTGGTCAAGGGCACCAACGGCGGATTCAAGGTCTTCAACCGGCACAGCGGCGGCACCAAGGCCAACTACCTGATGAGCGATGGCAGGTCGATCAGCCGCCTGCCTGGGGACCTGGTGTACGGCGACTACCGCATCTACGCCCGCGGCCGTCGCTACTTCTGATCCCGCCCGCGTGGCTGGACGTGCCATGGCTCTGATACGCAAGCCCTTGGCAGCGCCCCCCGCCCACCTAGGTTCCCATGCATGACCAAGCCCTTCCGCAGCGACGATGACGACGACATGACCGGCGGCGCCGAGCCCGAACCGAAGGTCATCGTGACCAAAGACGGCAAGCCGGTGGTGATGGACATCCCCACCCGACTGCTGTCCGAGCGCATCGTGTGGCTGGGCGAAGAGGTGAACAACCGCAGTGCCAACCGCGTCGTGCGCCAGCTGACCTACCTGCTGCTCGAGGACGCCAAGAAGCCGATCACGCTGTACCTGAACTCCCCGGGCGGCTCGATCGTCGACGGCATGGCGATCTACGACACCATCAAGCGCAGCAGCGCCCCGGTCCATTGCGTCGTCGCCGGCATGGCGGCCTCGATGGGCGCGGTGATCCTCTCCGGCTGCACCAAGGGCCAGCGCCGCATCCTCAAGCACGGCGAGGTCCTGCTGCACCAGCCCCTGGGCGGCGCCCGCGGCCAGGCCACCGACGTCGAGATCTCGGCCAAGCGCATCCTGAAGATGAAGGAGACGCTGCTCAAGATCCTGGCCGAGAACTGCGGTCAGCCCTACGACAAGGTCGCCGAGGACTGCGACCGCGACTACTGGCTGGATGCCGACGACGCCAAGGCCTACGGCATCGTCGACGAAGTGATCTGATCAGCGCGTCCGGACGGCCGGACGGCTGACTCCCTGGCCGTCAGGCTCCGATCCGTGCCGGCGTACGGCAGGCGGTCGCCACCGAACCGCGTTCGATCAACGAGACCGGCACCTTGCGGTGTTCGACCGGGCAGGCCGGATCGAGGATGCGCCGATGCAGCAGGGCGAAGGCCTCGCGACCCATGTCCTGGAACGGCTGGCTGACCGTGGTCAAGCCCGGCATCAGCGAGGACGCCAGTGGATCATCGTCGAAGCCGACCACGCTGACATCGCGCGGCACCATCAGTCCCATGCGTCCCAGGGCGGCATAGACGTCACGGGCGATGGCGTCGCAGCTGGCGAACACCGCGGTCGGCGGCTCGGGCATGGCGAAGAGCGCACGTAGGCGCTGATCGACCAGTTCGGCCCAGGATGCGAAACGATCGGGGGCGGAGACGTCCTGGACCAGAGCCCGGTTGAAGGGCAGGCCGGCGTCGCCCACCGCGTCACGCAGCCCGGAGAGTCGCTCCTGCACCGTGTCGGCCTCCAGGTCGCCGATGAACGCGATGCGCCGATGGCCCTTGGCCAGCAGGGCCCTGCCCGCCAGCATCCCGCCGGCGTGGTTGTCGGCCATGACCGACGAGACATCGAGGTCGGCCAGCCGCTGGTCGATCAGCACGCAGGGGAAGCCGGCGAGCTTGAGACCATAGATGGCCTCGGCGAATTCGACCGAATGCAGCGCGAAGATGATGGCGCCGCGGGCGGAGGTCTCGGGCAGCCGGCGGATCGCCTCGACGTCTTCGGCCATGCTGCCGTGGGCGTCGTAGATCTGGATCTGGAAGCTGTGCGGCCGCGCCGCCTCCTGCACCGCCCGGGCGGCGTGGATGCTGGGCATCCACTCGAGGTTGCCGCACACCATCTGGATGATCGCGGTACGCCCGCCGCCGCTGCCGATCGAGACGAAGAGCCCCTTGCCGGGACGCCGCTCCAGCAGGCCCTCGCCGATCAGCACGTCGCTGGCCTTGCGCACGGTCACGCGGCTGAGCTTGCGGCTGCGGGCCAGATCGTGTTCGGAGGCGAAAAGCTGCCCCGGCTTGAAGCGTCCGCTTGCCAGATCGCTGCGCAGATTGTTTGCAAGTTCCTGGTAGAGCGAGGTTACGGCAGTTGTCATACAGGTATTAGGCAGGATAGGTCCAGCGCTGGTCCAGGCAAGGATGCAGGATTGCGCGCGCCATGGGACGATGCACGAGCTGAACTGAACCCGCAGTGCGAAAATATTATTATATTATTATATAGTAATATTTTATGTATATATACACATGCCATCACCTGCCGTGATCCAGGCATGTGCGGCACCACCTGGCACCCACCGCCACTCGCGCTTGTAATACCTGTCTGTTACTGGTATTCTTTTACTGTCACAAGCCAACTCGCGGAGCATTCCATGGCCATGACCGCCTCAACCGCCCAGCAGCAGCCCCGGAGCGGATACACCCTGATCGAACTGCTGGTGGTCATCTCCATCGTGGCTGTGCTCGCGGCCCTCCTGCTGCCAACCATCCGGACCGTCCGCGATTCCGCCCGCGCCGCCGGCTGCCTCAATCACCTGCGCCAGATCGGCGGCGCCATCACCGCCTATGCCAGCGACAACCAGGGCTAGATCATGCTGGGCACCTACAACGACGGCCGGCGGTGGACCGACGCGGTGTTCGAAACCCTCGAGCTCGATGCGGCGACCAGCACGCTCATGACCTGCCCGGCAGCGAAGATCGCTGGGGGAAACCGTCACTTTGGCGCCCAATTCAACCTCTTCGCGATCGAGTCGCGCATACCGACCCCGCCGGCGACCACGACAGGCGGTTGGAGGGCGCGGCCGGGGTCGACCCGTGAATTGCGTACGGACGGCATCCTGGTCTTCGACGTGGTGCAGAACCCCAGCACCGGCCAGGCCTGGAGCTCCATCCCCTTCGACCAGGAGGCGATGTGGGACTGGTATTCGGGCGGCTCCGACGACCAGAAGGCGATCACCAACCGCACCAACATCGACTGGGCCGGGACCGACAACGCCGGCACCGGGGCCAGGCGTGCGCGCTATCGCCACAGCGGCGACCGCTGCGGTGCGCTGTGGGGTGACATGCGGGTGTCAGCCACCAACATCAACACCACGACCCGTGGCAACTTCCGCATCGCCAAGAACGGCCGCAAGCAGTCGTGGGAACCCAAGTAACGGACGCAACACCATGCGCATGATCGCCATCCTTCCCGCAACCATCCTCGGCTGCCTGGCGCAGCTGGCGGCAGCGGACCTCATCGGCGACGGCGGTTTCGCCGCCGAAGGCGCGGCGGCGGCGTGGAATGCCGGCGCGGGAGCGGAGATCGCCACCGATCCGGCCAGCCGCTTCATGCGCCTGCAGGCCGATCCGGCGAAGATGGTCATGGCCTATCAGCTCATACCGCTGCACGGCGCCAAGGCCCTGCGCCTGAGCTACCGGGCCCGCTGGAAGGGCGTCCAGCGCGGCGCGCAGATGTGGCATGACGCGCGGGTGATCCTCGACTTCAAGGACAAGGACAAGCAGAAGGTCTCCGGCGGACCGGGCCATCCCAACTACAACGGCACCTCGGACGGCTGGCAGCCGCGCAGCATCAGCATGCTGGTGCCGGAAGGCGCGGCCTTCCTCGAGATGATGCCCTGCCTGTTCAACGCCAAGGCGGGCACCTTCGACATCGACGACATCAGCCTGGTCGCCATCGATCCATCCGAGGTCCCGCCGAAGCCCGCCAAGTCGGCGAAGAAGGAGACCAAGATCGATGCCGGCGGGACGCCGCCGCAGGCCCTGAAGGTCCAGGGCAACAAGATCCTGCGCGCCGACGGCAGCGAGATCTGGCTGCAAGGCGCCAGCGTCGACAGCCTGCAGTGGTCGAACACGGGAGAGGACATCGTCAACAACGTCATTGGCGCGATCGATGAGTGGAAGGCGAACGTCGTGCGCCTGCCGATGGTCGAGCAGCGCTGGTTCGGCCAGGCCGGCGGCCAGACCGACAACGGGGCGCAATACCGCGAGATCATCGACCAGTGCGTCAAGGCCGCCTCCTCCCGCGGCGTCTATCTCATCCTGGATCTGCACCGCTTCCGCGCCCCCAAGGAGGAGCACGTCGCCTTCTGGAAGGACGCCGCCAACACCTACAAGGACAACCCGGCGGTCATCTTCGAGCTGTTCAATGAACCGCACGACATCAGCTGGGAGGCCTGGCGCGATGGCGGCGACGTCACCGACAAGCGCAAGTCCGGCGATACGGTGGCGGAGAACGCCGAGAAGATCGTCTCCTTCCGCACCGTCGGCATGCAGGCGCTGCTCGACGCGGTGCGCTCCACCGGCGCCCGCAACCTGGTGCTGGCGGGCGGTCTGGACTACGCCTACGACGCGTCGGGGGTGATCAAGGGGTTCGCGCTCAAGGACAAGGAGGACGTCGCCAACCTGGCCTACGTCGCCCACGTCTATCCGTGGAAGAGCGACTGGCAGGGCAAGTTCCTCGATGTCGCCAAGGTCCATCCCATCGTCATGACCGAGGTCGGCTGCGACGCGGTGCGCTACAGCTTCATCCCGGCCAACCGCCACGAGAACCCCTACACCTGGGCGCCGGACATGATCGCCTGCATCCAGAAGTACAAACTGCACTGGACCGCATTCTCCTTCCATCGCAGCTGCGGCCCGCCGATGCTGATGAAGGGCGACGGCTTCGTGCCCACGCCGTTCTGGGGCGCCTTCGTCCGCGCCGCCCTCAGCGGCTCCCAGTTCACCTCCGACCGTCTGCGCTGAAGGGCCCACATGCTCCGCCACGCTTCCCGCACCCTGGTGCTCGTCGCCGCCGTAGGTCTGCTGCTGTCCGGCGAAGCTCCGAAGGAGCTGCTGCCCAACGGCGACATGGAGAAGGGCAACGGCAGCTCGCCCGCCCACTGGGCCGGCACCTGGGGCACCGATGACGCCAACCGCTTCCTGCGCCTGAAGGGCGGCCAGCCGAGCGTCACCGCTTCGCGGATCTTCCCGCTGGATGGCCAGCGGGCCCTGCAACTGGGCTGGCGCTACCGCCACGACGGCCTCGTGCGCGACGACCAGGGCAAGCAGGACGCCCGCATGGCCATCGACTTCCTGGATGCGGCCGGACAGCAGGTGCTGCCCGGCCCGGCCTACCCGACCTTCGCCGGGTCCTCGAACGGATGGCAGAAGTCGACCCTGAAGTTCTTCGTCCCACCGGGCGCCACCGCGATCCGCATCACCCCCGCCCTCATCGGCCAGACCGCCGGAACCCTCGACCTGGACCAGTTCAGCATGACCGTCATCAGCCCCAGCGATGTGCCTGAGGAGGCGCGCACCACCGGCAACATCTCCGTCGATGCCGGCGGCAAGCACCCGACCGCGCTGCGGGTCGACGGCAAGCGCCTGGTCGACGCGGCCGGCGCCGAGCTGTGGCTGCAGGGGCTCAGCGTGCCCAGCCTGGAATGGAAGGCGGAAGGGGATGCCATCATCACCTCCATCGCCACCGGCATCGAAGTGTGGAAGGCGAACGTCATCCGCCTCCCGGTGAAGGGGGACTTCTGGTTCGGCACCGGCAAGAACCAGCAGGCCGACGGCGGCAAGGCATACCGTGAGCTGGTCGACCAGGCCGTGCTGGCCTGCGCCTCGCGCGGCGCCTATCTCATCCTCGACCTGCACCGCTTCCGCGCTCCCAACGACAAGGACGTCGAGTTCTGGAAGGACGCTGCCGCGCGCTACAAGGACAACCCGGCCGTGCTCTTCGGCCTGTTCAACGAACCGCACGATGTGAGCTGGGAGGTGTGGAAGTCCGGCGGCAAGGTCGAGGAGAAGAAGAAGAGCGGCGACGCCCTGGCCGAGAACAAGGAGGTCCTGACCAGCTTCCAGTCCTGCGGCATGCAGGGGCTGATCGACACCGTGCGCGGGGTCGGCGCGAAGAACGCCGTCCTGGTCGGCGGGCTCGACTGGGCCTATGACCTCTCGGGCGTGCTCAACGGCTTCGATCTCGACGACAAGGGCGGCAACGGGATCATCTGGGACACCCACGTCTATCCGTGGAAGAGCGACTGGCAGGGCAAGTTCCTGGAGGTCGCCAAGACCCGCGCCGTGCTGGTCGGCGAGGTCGGCTGCGACCAGGTGCGCTACGACTTCATCCCGCCCGAGCGCTTCGAGTCCCCCTACACCTGGGCCCTCGACATGATCGGCTGCATCCAGCAGAACCGTCTGCACTGGACGGCCTGGGCCTTCCACCCGCGCTGCGGGCCGCCGATGATCCAGGACCAGAGCAGCTTCACGCCGACCCCCTTCTGGGGCGCCTTCGTCCGCTCGGCCCTGCTCGGCAAGCCCTTCGCTCCCGCCAAGCTGCGCTGACGCACAGGAACACCATGATGCACCGCATCGCACTCATCTCCGCCACCATCGCCACCCTGGCCTGCGCCGACGCCGGCCTGCTGGGCAACGGCGATTTCCAGACCGATGCCGACAAGGATGGCAAACCGGACGGCTGGGCCCTGCCCACCGGGGCTTCGCTGGAGAACGAGGGCGGCAACCGCTTCCTCCGCCTGACCGGCGCCGGGACCAGCACGCAGGTCGCGGTCTTCCGCGAGCTGCCGGCCGGGGCCGCCAAGGCCGTGCGGGTCAGCTTCCGCATCCGCTGCACCGACATCAAGCGCGGGGCGGAGAACTGGCACGACGCCCGCGTGGTAATGGAGGCCAAGGACGCGCAGAAGGCCACCATCAAGGGAGCCTTCCCGCACCTCAACTTCAAGGGCAGTACGAACGGCTGGGTCGAGAAGAGCTTCGCCCGCACCCTGCCCGATGGCACCGCGACGATCACGATCATGCCCGCCCTGTTCATGGTCGAGAGCGGCACCTTCGACATCGACGACATCAAGGTGGCAGCCATCGATCCGGCCGAGGTCCCCGCCGCCAAGTAGGCCAGGCCAGCTCGGGTCCGATGCGTTACGCGCGGGCCTGGGCTAATGGTCTCGCTGATAGATCCAGCCGCGGCCGTCGGCGGAGCCGTCCCGCCCTGTGGACCAGATGTAGGCCCACGGGCGGACGCCGGCGGCATTCCACGCCTCCAGCGGTGGACTGACCCCATCGCAGCCGAGCGGTCGCTGGGCTCCGGAGGTTCCCAGCAGATCGGCATCGGCCTGGTAGCGGTAGGGTCTCCTCCACGGATCGAGCAGCGGATAGGGCGCGGCGACGCTGCGGTCGAGGGCCGATCGATCGAAGTCGAAGTTCTGCGCTTCGAGCAGGTTGAGGACGCCGCTGGCCGGCGCCGCCTCGGGCGGGGCCCAGCCCAGGCCGAGGTCGGCGGCCGCGGTCGGGAAGCGATGCCGACGCTCCTCGGCGGCATAGCTGAACATGGCCTGGTGCAGCGCTGCGACCATGCCTGCCGCTTGCGAACGCCGCACCTTGTCGCGTACCAGGCCGATCGCCGGGATGAGGATGGCCGTGAGGGTCGCGATGATCGCCATGACCACCAGCAGCTCGATCAAGGTGAAGCCGCGCCGGCTCACGGCACCGCCTTCAATGCCCGCAGACGCCAGGCGACGAACCATTCGACATCGACATCGGGCTGGTGCTGGTTGAGCAACCGGCGATGCATGGGCATGGCGCTGAATGCGGCATAGGCGGTGCGCGCCTCGTCGGTCCGGCCTTGCAGTTCGGCACGCATGCCAGCCGCGACCAGCTTCCACGCCGGCGCGTCATAACGGCTCGGCATGTCGCTCACGCTCTCGACCGGGGCATCCCCCAGCAGGGCCCGGGCCACATGCCATGCCGACTTGCTGAAGATCCCTTCGAGCAGCGGCAGCATCGGGCGCAGCTGCTGTTCGAGCGCCCGCGGGTTGCCATGCAGGACATCGACGAAGGGACGCAGGATCACCGGGGCGAACCAGCTGGCGTTGACTCCCAGGTCGGGTGGCAGCACGAGAAGATCGTGCTGCGCGGCGTAAGCCTTGTCGTCGCCGTTTTCGGCTGCGAGCATGAAGCGGATGGCCGGACGCGGCTGCTTGCCCAGGCGCTCGGCCAGATCGACCTGTCCCAGCAGCAGCATCGCCGTCACGCTGGACCCCGATCCGGGCTGGTGCGGCAGACCATCGCCAGCCGCCTCCTGCAGGCGTCCCGCGGCGACGAGCGCATCGTTCACCACCAGGCTCCGCTGTCCCGGCAGCTCCAGCAGTTCGCTCGCCCGGCCCATGTGCAGCAGGGTCGGATAGGGCGACCCCTCGGCCTGCAACGCCTCGTCGAAGCGGTTGAGGCGGATCAGCGCACGCGCGCGCCAGGCCGGCATCAGACCGGGCGCCTCCAGCATCCGTTCGAAGTCTCCGCGCATGGCCAGGGCGTGGTTGCGCTCGTCGTTGCCGACCCATGGGATGGAGACCAGTTCCTGGGTGCGGCCCAGGGCGAGCATCGCGCGGGCGCAGGGATTGCGCTGCTCGGGGAAGGCGGTCAGCACCTCCTCGTATCGGCGCAGGCTGAGCAGGGTCGCTGCCGCGACATAGCGGCAGGACTCGTCATCGGGGAAGAGGCGCTGGCGCAGGCCCAGGAGATAGTCGATCGCGACCAGGTTGCGCTGCGGGGCGTCGAGCTGCTGCTGGATGATCTGGCGCCAGTCGCGGCGCAGATCCTCGCGCTGCGCGGGCTGCTCGCGGTAGCGCTCCTCCAGCCACGAGGCGTGCGGCGTGCGCTGATCGGCGTTGAACAGCGCCTCAAGCCGGATGCAGGCGATGCGCCCCAGCAGGCGCTGGTCGCTGACGCGCTCCCAGCTGGCGGCGGCGCGCTGGTCCTGCCCGAGATGCCACTCCGCCAATCCTTTGCGGAAGAGGGCGTCCTGGGCCACGCTGTCGCCACCCGCGGCTTCGATGACCCGGGCGTAGAGGCTGGCGGCAGGTTCGTAGCGGCGCTCGATGAAAGCGGCGTCGCCGGCATCCAGCACGCTGGGAGGATTGGCCGGCCGGCGCTGCAGGACGCGGACGTCGTCGAAGGCCTTGCCCGGATAGAAACCGTACAGCGAGATGAATCCCGACCGGGTGGGGAACTCGTCCTCGGCCTCGACCACGGTCTGGCCATCGATCGCCAGGCTGATGCGACGGCCGTCGAGCTCGACCCGGAAGCGGTAGCGCCGCGCAGGGTCGAGCTGGCGATTGGCATGCGCCATGAGCCGACGGCCAGGATTCTGGTAGATGGCGCAGAAGGAATTGCCGAAGGCGCCGGCCTGGATCATGTAGCTGCGGCCTTCGCGCTCGAAGCGCGCGGGGTCCTCGGCCACGCCGCTCGCCTCGCTCCACTGCACCGACAGGTCGCATGGCTGCGAACCGGCCAGCATCTCGCCGGTGTATTCGATCGCGGCCGGGGTGGTCAGGCGCTGCCGGAAGATCAGGAAGGCGTCGCGGTCCGCGATCGACACCAGACGGCCGTCCTGGGTGGCGAACATGCCGCGTGGGCTGGCCGGCTCGACCCAGCGTTTCTTCCAGTCGGCGCTGGCGAAATCCTCGGATGCGACGACCTGCCAGGCGGCCCACTCCTGCGCCTGACGGCCCCAGATCAGGCCGGCCGCCAGGACCGCCGCGGTGAGGGCGGCGGCGGCGGCAAGCAAGGGCCGACGCCGACGACGCAGTCCGGCGCACAGCCTGGCGACAGCGCCCGGCCTGTAGGCCGCCGGAGCGACGCCGTCGATGAAGCGCGTGAGGTCCTGCGCCAGCTGGGCCACGCTGGCGTAGCCGCTGCTCGGATCCGAGGCCTGCGCCTGGCGGATGATCGACTCCAGCTGCGACGGCAGGCGCATGCGCTCGTCGGGCTGGATGTAGCCGAGGGCATCGCCCCCTTCCGGCCTGGGCGCACGCAGCACCAGCGCCGCGAACAGGATGGCTCCCAGGGCGCGGATGTCCTGGTGCATGCCATCGAGGGCGAGCCGTTCGCTGGCCGGCGCGGCCGAGACATAGCGCAAGGTCGCGGGGCTCTGCTTCTCGGCGATCGCGGCCGCCCAGTCCTGCACGACCACCTGCCCATGCCCACCCAGCAGGATACGCTCCGGGGCCAGGGCATGGTGCACCACGCCCTGGGCGTGGGCGGCGGATATGGCATCGCACACCTTCAGCAGCATCAGCACCGCCGCGGCCGGCGTCGCCAGCTCGGGCGGGACGATGCCGCCCCGCGCCTGGGCGATCGCCTCGGCCAGGGTGATCCCGTCGGTGCGGCGCAGGACCAGCATCGCGCCGGCATCGTGGCGCACGAAGTCGAGGACGTCCGGCATGCCGACATGGTCGAGGCGGGCGAGGAAGCGTGCCTCGATCTCGAGTTCATCGGCATCGGCCAGCGAGACCACGTGGCCGATGGCCCGGCGGTCCAGCACGCGATCGCGGATCTGATGCCTCTGCACGGCCACCGCCTCCCCCAGCTGGTAGCGGGCGAGGGTGCGGGCATCGCTGATCTGACCGGGGGCGACCGTCGACTGGTCGGTGGGGGCGAGGCCAGCCTCGCCTCCATGCTGCGCATTCGCGGTCCCATCCTGCGATTGATCAGCCATGGTAGACAGTGTCCTCGCCGGTCACGGCAGGGTCAAGCGCGGCAGCTATGCGCGATGAGGGTCCGCTCACGGATAGGTGTCCGAGAGGTAGCCGCGGTAGTAGTTGTGGATCGGACGGCGCATGATGATCGTGCTGTCGTTCAGCCCGGTCGGCAGCACGGCCGGATTCGCGCTGCGCACGATATTGTTGTCCGGATCCACCAGCAGGGCGGCCTCGAGATACTTCTCGGCGACCGGCCTGCCGACGACGTTGTCGAAGAGCTCGCCACGCACCTTGATCTTGTACTGGTGGCTGCGGGTGAAGGCCAGGCAGCCGGTCACGGAGAAGATGGTGAGCTTCTTGGCCGGGTCGGCGGTCGCCGCATCGACATAGGCGGGATCGCCGGGCTTCCGGCCATTGCCAGGCCCGTTGCCATCGGCTCCGGCAGTCTGCCAGCACTTCAGCTGCGTGTCGGGCTCAAGGGAGGCGTTGCCCAGGTAGCCGCTGCAGAACACCAGGCCATCACCATCGAAGTCCTTGGGCCGGAAATCGTCGGCATAGCCTTTGGCCGCACCCAGGAAGCTCATGCGCCAGTCGTTGAGCACACGCTCCATGAGCTTCGCCCGGGTACGGGCCAGCACGGTGGGGGCATAGGGGCCGGTTCCGGTCAGGCGCAGATTCTCGGTGGCATTCGCCGGATCGTAGCCGGCCTGCTCCAAGGCGTTCCATTCATCGAGCAGCCATACACCGCGCGGTGGGGGATCCGCCAGCGAGGTGACGCCACGGGCGGGTACATCCAGGTTGCAGGTCGCGAACAGCGTCGCGGTGGCCGGTGGCACCGGCGCCGCCGGCGCGACGAAATTGGCGTCGCACGGCAGCAGCAGGGAACGGATGTTGTTGGTGACGTGATATTCCCCGACCCACAGGTAGGAACCATAGCCGAAGGTGGAGACGACCGGATCCGCGTACTGGTCGTTGACGTAGCCGGTCAGGGATTCATGCGACGTCAGGCGGCTGAAGCGCGGCGGCCGCGTGGCACCGATGGTCGGATCGACTTCCAGCCGCACCTGCGATGTGCGCTTCACACCGGGATTATCGAAGCTTTCACCCAGGTTGGCGAGGAACTGGCGATCGATGTGCTCCAGCTTGGCGAAGTGCGCCGCGGCAGGATCCCAGCTGGTCATCGGCCCTTTGCGCTGGCCGGTGGTCACCGTGCGGCTGCTGCGCGGCTGGGTGCTGTAGATGATGCCGGCCGCATCGTTGTTCTGGTCGTAGGCCCCGGTCGGATTGACGTAGCCGGAGGCGGGCCAGAAGGCGGGATTGCGGGCATCGACCGGATCGGTGTGCGACAGGTTGGCGATCTGGGCGACCACCACGGCGTGGGCGAAGGCGACGGAGACGCGGTTCCAGTAGCTGTTGGTGAAGGCCGCCCGGGAATACTGCGGCTTCTGGTCATGCCTGGCGTAGGGGAAGAAGCTCTGCCTGCCCTCGCCGCGATCCGGCGCCTTGGTCGAGCCGACAGCGACATGGTTATCCATGGTGAAGGGCGATATCGGCGAGAACTCGATGGCCCAGGGCCGGATCTTCCATTCGCCGAGAGCCGAGCTGTCCATCCACACGGCCGAGTAGTACCCATTGGTGTTGCCGCCGGCACCCGCAGGCAGGGATTTCCGGGCGGTCGCATTCGCGGACGGGCTGTAGAAGACGATATGCCGACCGAGGTGGTCCACTCCGGGCTGCTGCGCCCGGGGCCGCACGCTGGTCGCCACGTAGGTCTCGGTGCTCGGATTGCTTTCGACCACGCGCGGATCGCTGGTCACCGACTTCCAGCGCGTGCCGAGCTGGCCATCCGGCTCCATGTAGACCTCCGGTAGGGGTGTCGATTTGGCGATATTGAAGAAGCGCTCGCCCGGATAGCGCTGACTGCGCGTCCGGACGTCCGATGGCTGGGTGTGGTTCGTGCGGCTCGGCGAAGTCCAGTAGTCACGGTCGGCAGGGACGGTGTGGTCGGCGAATGGCGCAGCCCCCCCTGGGGTGAAGGCGGCGGTGAAGAGGTCGACACCGGCGATGGGATCGCTGTTGACCCCGAAGGTGGTCCGCGCGACCGGCGGCATGTAGGCGGAGATCATCGCATCCAGGATGCGCATCGGTACGCCCAGCGCATTGACCTGCCAAGGGTGGTCGGTCACCGCCTCGTAGGGACGGCCGAACGGCGTCGTGACGAAATGCGGCACCGGATCGGCGCGCATCGGGAACCACCCCATCGAGAAGCCACGCGACTTGTTCTCACCCCAGTCCTGGATCGCCTCGTTGGGATTGGTCAGGGCGAAGCCGAGATCGTTCCACGAGGTCAGCGCCGCACCCTTCCAGCTTCCGCCATCGTTCCAGTTCATGAATGGGCTGCCGTGTACGTTCGAGAATGCCCGCGTAGCCGAGGAACTCGCATTCGACTGCGGACTGCGGTAGTACATGTTTCCGCCCCCGCGTCCGGCCCAGTCCTTGGGAATGCCCGTGGTCCCGTCGAAGCGCGAGTTGGCATACAGGCCGTAGCCCAGGAAGATGCTCTCCATGGCCGTCCCGTAACCGTAGGGGACCCAGGCTCCGGAATGCTCGATCACCCAGCCGAACTGCTCGGCCACCGCATAGATGGCTTCCTTGTAGGCTTGGCGCAGGACCGGCTTCCGGTTGTCAGTCGCCCAGCTGGGATCGGTATTCATCCACAGGACCGGGGACATGTCGTAGCCGCACACCGCGTAGCGCAGGCGGTAGCGCGCCAAAGCCGCCCCCGTGCCACTGACCGCGTCGACGGCATCGGTCATGGACACCGGACGGTATTCTGCATCCAGCCACAGCGGATTGTCGAGGTCATGGCGCCGGATGATCGGACGGCCCCGCACGAAGGGATCGACCGGGCGGAAGGGGCTGGCCACCACCGCCGGGTTCGGCATCACCGGAGGGGTCGATTGCAGGGACGACAGGTCATAGCTGCTGTAGGTCGACGGATCATACTCCTGATTGCGCTCGTAATCGAAGCGATTGGCCTCGATATAGCGGGCATAGCCCCGGTTCATCGTCCAACCGTCCTGGTAGCCGGTGATCCAGGTGCGTGAGGTCGTCGTGTTGTAGGAGGGCGCGAAGAAGTAGGTCCCCCGGAAGTAGCTGGACAGGTCGTTGAAGGACACGTCCGGCGGCAGGTCCCACGGCGTCGGCGGCTGCTGTTCGGTCCTCTGCGTCGACAGGCGCGGCGACAGCATGTTGAACACGTTCTTGCTGGGCGAATCGATGCGCGAGACGGCTGGTACGCTGGCGCCGTCGCGCTTCTCATTGGCCATGGCGTATTCATGCAGGCTGACGGCGATAGCATGCTGCATGCCCATCTCCGCGGCCAGGGCGGCCAGCTTCTGCTGCCGCTGGGTCTGCGAGGTGCCGCGCGCCATCTGCATGCTGCGCAGGAAGCCGAAGGCGAAGACCAGCATCACCGTGATGATGCCGATCATCAGCAGCAGGATGTTGCCGTCCCGGCCGGCCGCGTGTGCAGAGGTGCGCATGGTCTGCTGCCGTTCGAAATTCATGGGGATGGTTGGTCGACCGGCGGCATCTGCCCCGGGACGGGAATCGAGAAGGAGAAGACCTGATCCACCTGCGTGGCCTGGTCCTTCAATCGGAAAGCGATGCGCACCAGCCGCGGACGGGCGCCAAGCACCGGGCGGTAATCGTACTGCGGCTGCGCGACCTGCAGCACCGCGCCTGGCGGGCTGGCGACCGGATCCTGCCGGGCGTCGAGGTAGCGTCCGTTGTCCGGGCCGACGACATCCATGTACAGGCCATCGATGTTGTGCACGGCGGGGTTGCGGCCATCGGCCGCTTCGGCGCCGCCATCGGCGCGCAGCCAGCCGAACTGGAAGTCGAGGATCTGGGTCGAGGCGATCTGCTCGTTCGCGTCAAGATCGGCGAGGTCGCCGATGTCGCCGACCGGCGTGTCCGCGGATATGGCCGTGGCCGGCAGTCCATAGCGGTTGAAGTCCAGGCTGGCCAGGCCGCCGCTCGCGTCGCGCAGGGGTCGGGGCAGGTTCAGCCATTGGGTGCCCCCATAATTGCCCTTGCTGGCGCCGCCCTTGGGATCGATGACCGCCGGACTGACCGTCAGGGTGTTGTTGGTGTTCCACAGGCGCATCGGACTGCTGCTGCTGCGCTTCAACGCCGAAGCGGTGACCTTCCAGGTCCCATCGATCAGTTCCCAGCTCCGGCTGTAGCGCCAGCGCACCCACATGTGGTCGGCCAGGTAGCGGTCGTTGACCCCCTGCGTGGCCTGCTTGTCCAGCGGCGCGACCGAACGCATGAAGACCACCGACACGTCCTCGCTGCGCGTCGTCGCCGTGGCGGCCGGGGCGCTGACCACGAACATCGCCAGCGCCGGCGCCAGATTGCCGAAATCACGCTCGAAGGCGTCCTGCAGGACGGCCGCCGACTGGTGCAGGTTGACCCGTGCCGTCGCCCGGTTGACCGTGGCCTTGGCGCGAGTGAAGGTCGTCCAGGTCAGGGCGATCACCAGGACGCCCAGCGCCGAGGCGACCAGGATCTCGATCAGGGTCATGCCGCTGCTGGGCCGCCTCATGGCGCATCCTGCCTGATGTAGCGGTCGACCAGGCTGGCCAGCGGCCTGCCATCGGAGCCGACATAGCCGGCCCAGTAGACGTCGACCCGCACCTCAACCAGGCGGACTCCATCGCCGATACGATCAGCCGCACGCGACTGCTCGCGGCGCTCGACGTAGTAGCCGTTGAGCCAACCGCTGGCGCAACCGGCTGATGGGGCTCCGCTGGGCGGGAACACGGCTGGATTGTTCGCCTTCGGGTCGCCCATGTCCGGATGCAGGATGTCGGCGGATGTATTGGTCGCCCAGGTCGTGTAGCGCCAGACCACCTCGCCGCTGCCACCAGCCTCGGTGGCGGTCCAGGTCGCGCCGGACTTGCTCCAGGTCCAGCGCCGCAGATCGCCCGTGGTCGCGTCGGCCTCGCATCCCATCGGCAGGGGATCCTTCAGCACGGCGCTGGCCGTCGCCCAGGCGGTGGCCTCGCTCTGCGCCCGGCTGGCGGTCGACAGGCCGTGCGCGATGACCGCGATGATGCCCATCACGCCCATCGAGAAGAGCAGGATGCTGGCCAGGATCTCGACCAGGGTGAAGGCGGCGGCTGATCTCATTTGAGCCACACCGCGCGCTGCTGCAGCATCTCGGTGGTCAGGAATCCGGTGATCGGCCCACCCGATTCGGCCTCGCCGATGCCGGTGCCCGTGGAATCGGTCCTTGCCCCGGTCACCAGACGGTCCTGCCCGAAGTAGCGCTTCACGTCCGCTGCCGTCCGCCACCACGACTGGCTGGTGGGGAACGGGGCCTTGCCGACCGGGAAGACCGCGGTGCGCGATACGGCGATGACCCGCACATCGCCAAGCACCGAGATGAAGACCCGGTACATCGGCATCACCGAGTCCATCACCTCCTTCGCGCTGGCGAACACATCGCGATCGTCGGCGGAGTCAGGCGCCAGGGTGACCAGGAAGCCGCCCGAGTCGCGTTCGAAGGTGCCCATCTCGGCCTGGTAGTGCTGCTGGATCCAGCCCTCGTCGGTCGGCGAACCGAAGATGCCGTTGCAGCGCTCGGCGACCCCGCGGTAGGTCCGAGGGCTACCGCCCTTGATGACGGTATCACGGTGCATCCAGCAGTGCCGGCCAGGCATGCAACCGCCCCATAGCACTTCGCCGCTGCCGCTGAACAGGATGGAGACATCCCGCCATTCGGCGTTGATCAGCGGACGGGGCGAATCCGCTTCGTAGAGGACATCCGCCCCCACCGCGATGGGATCGACATAGAGCGGATTGCCGCTGCTGTGGGTGGTGATCTGGCCCTCGACCCAGCGATCCAGTGCCCGTGTGACCGCATTGCGGCTCGCGGTCGGAGCTGGATCCACCCGGGCATATGCCGAAGCCGTGGCGAGCCCCCAGTAATAGAAGCCGCTGCCGGGGATGGCCTGATCATAGCCGCCCCAGGGATACAACCGCCCGGCTCCACCGCCGGCCGCACCGTCCTTGTCCCACCAGCCGAACCACGGCCGCGGGTAGGAGACGGTCGCCGACGGCACCCGGGTGGTGCCCGTCGACGTGAAGTCCCCGTAATCCATGTCGCTGAGTGCGAGGAAGCGAACCTTGCCGGCCGGCAGGATGTGCGCCTCGGCGGCCCAGCTCGCATGGATCAACTCCGCCGCCTGGGCCAAGGTGTGGGGGTACGACTCCATCGTCCAGTAGCCGGAGATGTCGTTCTTCGAGACCCCGCCGACCACCGGCGGGATGTTGTCGTGATGGAAGGGATCCATCAGCGTGCGCGAAGCGCGCATGCTCGATACCGATGACGCCGGACCCAGGATGCGGTACCAGTGCCCGCCGGAACGGTTGTTGAGCACGCGTCCGCTGGAATCCGGGTGGTTCTGGATGTTGAACACCACGGCATGCGTGGCATTGCGCGCGATGGCCATGGCGCGCGCCTGGCGGCAGGTCGCGGCCAGCTCCTCGGCCGCCGCCTTGACCGCCTGCACACGGCCGTCCGTGCGCAGGAAGCTGGAACCGACGAAGCCGAACACGGTCACCATGATCGCCAGGACGACCAGGGTCTCGATGAGGGTGAATCCGCGCTTCACTGCAGCCCCTTGGCATAGCCATGCAGAGCGATGTTGTCGGCATTCGCCGGGTCGTTGCGCATGCCAGCGAAGCGCCCGTCGACGCCGGCGCTCCACAGTTCGAACTCCTGGCGATAGGCGGCGGCGGCGGTGGTCCGCACGTCCGAGGCGAGCAGCGTGGTGGCGGTGCGCCCCTGCGGGCCCATGTTGTACCGGCTCTCGATGGCGCCGCTCCAGATCGTCTTCTCCAACGTATGCATCCGTCCGCGGACACCCGGACGCACGCTGCAGACATAGACCAGCGGGCGGCCCCAGGCGTCGAGGAACATCCGCCCGGTGGCATCGATCTCGACCCGGTTGCCTGCGGCCGAAGCGGCGCTGGACGCATGCGCGAGGTATTCGCTGCGCCACCCGGCGGCCTTGGCGGTGGCAGAGGTCAGCACGGGACCACGCGAGTCATCGCCATTCACCCCGGCCTTGTTGTAGGGCAGATAGCGGAAGGGCGCCCCGGACGAGGATGGCCAGGTGAAGCTGGGGTGGTTCTCGTCCTCGGCGGGGAAGAGGGCCTTGTCGGCCGGCAGGGCCGGATCGATGCCCTTGGGCGCCTCCACCGGCATGCTGCCCGCCGTGTAGGCGAGCACGCTGAGCTCTTCGGCCATCCTGGTCAGTGACAGTGCGTGGCTGGTCGCATCGTTCACACCTGGCTGCCCTGACGCCCCGGGCAGCAGGAAATGCGCCGCCGCGCTGACCGCGGCCGGTGTACGCTCAAGCGTCCCTGGTGCCGGCAGCACGTTCGTCGCCTTCCCAGCCCCCGGCAACTCGTTGCGGAAGGCGTGCGTGCCTTCGCTGGTGGACCCGACCTGACTGCCGTCGACGAAGCGGAACTTCTGCTGGATGGCGCTGATGTCCTCATGGAACCTGCGCATATAGGTCATCCGGTCCGGATCGCTGGCGGTGGCATCGGCCGGAGCCGGCGGATCCCATGCCAGCCTGAAGGCGAGGTTGTTGTCCCATTGCGCCGGTTCCGCTGGTGCCGTCCCCAGGTCGGTCTGCCAGGGATAGATGCGCATGTCGGTCCGGAACAGCCGGATCGCCTGGTCGACCTTCATCAGCGTCGTCCGCGTGTTGGCCACCCGACCCTGACGCTGCGCGACGACCATCATCACCGAGAGCATCCCCGCGAGGATGATCATGATGCTGACGACGATCAGCAGTTCGATCAGCGTGAATGCCCGGTTCCCCCTGGCGATAGTCGCCGGTGGCTGCATTGCTATACAGGTAGCAATACCAGTATTCATACGCCTTCGTTCTACCCCCACCTGAAGACAGTCAACGCGGTTGACGACATTTGGAAACCGACTGTGTACTCCGGCACAACGAGGAATTCTCAACCCCCGATGCACTTGTCCAGTCAGATGCACGCAGTCTCCTCGTAACCCATGCCTGGGCCGCGCACTGCCGTACGTCGCTTGCCTGGATCCCGGATGGCCGTCCACTCGCCTGTGTGACGCACGCCCCGTCGGACCCGAAGCACCAAGCCGCTCTCCAGGCCACCCAGGTGGGCCTGCCCGAGACGATCACGGTTCAGGGCAGCGAACCCGGCAGCACGCGCATCACCCGCGGTGAAGGTTTCGCGGTCCAGGGCCTCGGTTCGCTGGTGGGCGCCGCCTGGGGTGACTTCGAGCTCGGCCCCCTGCTGGGCCGCGGCGGCATGGGCGCCGTCTTCCGTGGACGCCAGGTCAGCCTCGACCGGGCGGTCGCCATCAAGGTCCTGCCACCAGAGGTGGCCGAGCGTCCCGACCTGCGCGAGCGCTTCCTGCGCGAGGCGCGCGCCATCGCCCAGGTCGCCTCCCCGCACGTCGTCCAGGTCTACCACGCCGGCACGCATCAGGGCTGGCACTTCTACGCCATGGAGCTGGTCGAAGGCCCCGATCTCGGCCGCCGGCTGCGCGACGGCTGGAAGCCCGACGTCGCCGCGGCACGGCAGCTGGTGCTGCAGGCGGCGCGCGGACTCGCCGCCGCCGCGCGCTTCGGCATCGTCCATCGCGACATCAAGCCGGGCAACATGCTGATCGCGCCGGACGGCACCCTGAAGCTGACCGACTTCGGCCTGGTGCGGCGCATGGGCGAGGACCAGCTGACGGTCAGCGGCCAGGTCATGGGGACGGCCGGCTACCTCAGCCCCGAGCAGGCGCTGGGCAAGCCGTGCGACGCCCGCACCGATCTCTACGCCCTCGGCGTGGTCCTGTACGAGCTGCTCGCCGGCCGGCTGCCCTTCGTGTCCGAGGCGCCGACCGGGGTCATCTATCAGCACATCCACGAACCGCCGGTGCCGGTGCAGGAGCGCAACCCGCAGGTCGATGACGCCACCGCGGCGATCTGCGCCCGGCTGCTGGCGAAGTCGCCGGACGACCGCTATCAGGACGCATCCTCGCTGATCGAGGATGTCGAAGCCGCCGCCGCCGGCCGGGCCCCGCGCCACACCGCCGTCATCCGCCGCCGCCGCAACCGCGCTCCGCTGGTGATCGGCGCCGCTCTCGGCATCGCAGCCGCCGGCCTCGGCGCCTGGCTGT